>NZ_CP012371.1:2568090-2889101 GCF_000619905.2 Nitrosospira briensis C-128
CTGGTTATGTTCTTCCGGGGTTGTCAGTAATGCAGTTTCGCATGCCTTGATAAAAGCGCGCGAGGAGTGCGCAATAGACACCACATTTCCATAAAGATCTACAATATCAACAACAGGCGTACTTACGATGGGCAACTCGGCCGCCATGTATTCGAGCGTATTCGTGGGATTGATAAAGTGACTCGATTCGGTTATTGCGAATGGCAGCAAACACACGTTCCAGCCAGCCAGAAATTGTGGTAGCGCCTTATAAGGCTGTTGTCCCAGATAATGAATGTTATGCCGCCGCGGTAATGTAGCCGGATCTATTTTTACCACCGGTCCAGCAAGGACGATCTGCCATTGCGGATGCGCATCGGCGATGCGGCCGATGAGTTCCGTATCAATTCGCTCATCAATTACCCCATAATAGCCAAGTCTCGGTCCCGGAATATCTTCATGTGCGGGGTGCACGTGGGTGCGATCAAGAGCCTGTTTGAAATGTACCAAATCAACGCTGTTAGGAAAGTAATGAACATTTGCATGACGCCCCTGCTTTGCCCGATGAAGACTGGGGCCTGCGGTGAAAACAAGATCGGCTACTTTCAGTAATGCATTTTCCCGCTGAAGCATCTGTTTTGGGGGATTTTTGAAAGCGGCGAGTTCATCCATGCAGTCATAGACCACGAGAGAAGGGTTTAGCTCCTGCAGTAGCGGTAATGCCATTGGCGTATAAAACCAGGCCAAGTGTTCTTCGTCGATGCCGACAAATTGACGCATCAGTTTGATTAAATGTGGCAATTGCTCATCATGAAAACCAGATGCCGCGACCGGCGTATGAGGTTTGAGTACGATTATGTTTGGTCCGGGAATGGATGTTTCAAGGAAGCTGTCATGCTCATGGAAAACCGGTTCTTCAATAAAAACTATCTTGTAATTTTCCGCTAATCCTGACAGAAGATGTTGGGGCCGTTGATACGCAGAGTCCCAGCGGAGGTGGGAAAAAAAAATAATAGTCGTCATTTACGGCTCCTTGAGTGAACGGGGCTTGAGTTGCCCTGCGCCATTGATGTGGTCCAGACTTGCATAGCCTGATTAGCCAATAAGAACGTGATGTTTCATTATCAGGTCGCGTTCATTGAATACACTGCATAAGCTTCGCGGTTGAGGCGCCGATCAAGATTCGATTCAGCTGGTGTCCGATATCGGCATCGTTCTTATGTATATCGGCTATGCGTACTCAACAGTGCAATGATCAAGGTTTTTAGAGAGCGCTACTGTGCGATAACGTACATTTGCCCTTTCGATGTGGCGGCATTTATAGAGCCACAGCAAAGCCCATGCTCTTGAGCGCGGATACAGCCGTGTTTATGTACATCGTTTGAGCGGGGCTATGTAGAGCTGCGGAATGGTAGAAGCGCTAACTGGGGGTGGTGATGCCTGTGGGAGCGTGAAACCGGGTGGTGTTTGGTTGATATCTGTTAGGGCGTGAGAACAACCTTGCGGCAGTCGTCCTGTTTCTTGTCGAAAATCTTATAAGCAGCGGCCGCTTCCGTAAGGCGCATACGGTGACTGATGATGACGTCGGGGTGTAATTTCCCCGATTCAATATGGTCTAGCAGTTCGGGCAGGAAACGCTGTACGTGAGTCTGGCCCATCTTGAATATCAAGCCTTTCTCAAAAGCGTCGCCAAACAGAAATCCATGTATGAAACCGGTATAAACCCCGGGCACGCTGACCGTACCCCCACGGCGTACGGCTGCAATACATTGGCGTAGTGCGACTCCACTGCTGCCTTCAAGCTTGAGATTGGTCATTACGGTTTCGAGCGCACTGCCTTTTGCTTCAAAACCTATTGCATCGATAGCGGCATCGACACCCCTGAATGAGGTATTCTCGATAATGACTTCAGCAGGGTCGACTTCATCAAAATCGATGGGAAAAATGCCATATGTTTCACGGGCAAATTCGAGCCGGTACGGGTGATGGTCGACCATGAAAATTTTGTCCGCACCCAACATGCGAGCGCAGGCGGCTGCCATCAAACCGACAGGACCGGCGCCAAAGATAGCAACACTTGATCCCGGGCCGATATCGGCGTTAAGTACGGCTTGATAACCGGTCGGCAGAATATCGCTCAAGAACAGGACTTGTTCGTCGGCCAGCGTTTGGGGAACTTTGATCGGGCCGACGTTGGCCTTTGGTACGCGCACATATTCCGCCTGACCGCCGGGTACACCTCCATACAGATGAGTATAACCAAAGAGCGCCGCACCTGAGCGCACGTTCTTCTTGTTCATGATTGCGCTGCGATCCGGATTGGTTGTCTCGCATGCTGAAAATAACTGTTTCTCGCAGAAGAAACATTCGCCACAGGCGATGACAAACGGCACAACTACCCGATCACCTTTCTGTAGCGCCGCCACCTCGGATCCGGCATCGACAACCACCCCCATAAATTCGTGGCCCAGGATGTCGCCATCCTTGAGCTCAGGTATTTTTCCTCGATACAGATGTAAATCCGAGCCGCAGATTGCGGTCGCCGTAATTTTGAGAACGACATCGTCCGGTTCCTGAAGTATCGGATCAGGTACGGTATCCACACGAACGTTATAACTTCCGTGATAGGTAAGCGCATGCATCCGAATTCTCCTTCATAACGTTTTCCGGGAAAAAAACGGGTGACCAGTTAATAAACGCTGGCAGGCGGCCTATTTGATCACGGGAGTACCGGGTGGGATCCTTGAAGCTTCCTCCGGACTTATCCTGCCGTCCCGATCTATATCGGCGGCTTCTCTATTCGCCCGATTCAATTTGTCCTTCACTGGATTAGTGCCCGTAATTATCCTTGAGTCAGGTTGACTGCCTAACACGGGTGGATATGGAGGGGGACTACTCTGACCCGGAACTGGCTGTCCGATAATATTGTTGTTTTGTCCGGGCGGTTGCCCAACGATGGAACCCCCTGGTCCCGGTGTAACCTGAGCATAAACAAACCCCGGTGCCAGGAAAAACGCACTGGCGAGTACCAGGGGCCGAGCCATAAATATTGAATAGCGTTTCATGATTGCTCCTGATGTTGAGCTAAATAACAATAAGACATTACGCCCGGGCTTTCTCGTTTTCGGTGCGGCATCGCACTTAGGGGAAGCATATGAACGTTGGGGGCAGCAGGAGGAAATGATCCTCTGGAAAAGAGAAATAGAAACCGGTTTCCGGGATATTACAAGCACATCAATGAGTTGACGGCTGCACCCGATGGGAGTTTGTTCGCCGCTGCAACGATGCGTCCATCTGAATTCAAACCGGGCGGGCGACCATTCCAATCGGTTAGGGTCGAGAATCCAGCTGTCATTGCTACCCGGCATCTTCCCGTATTTTTCGCTGATAATGGCATAGTGAGGATCTTGCTCATTAATCACCTGGCAAAGGGCGCTTTCGATTTCATGATCCGCCGCTGTGACCGGGCTCTTGTCAGCCTTGCACATAATATCCAGAGGAGCGCGAAAATACCAAAGCGCGATTGGACGCGCGATATCAGCCAGAAGTTGAGCGAACGCTAACGCCTGTCTGCTTTGTAAATTTTTTGGGTTTCTCGTCATAGAGCTTCTTTCCCAATCTGAACGCGCGCTTTTGCAGTTTCGCGCGACGAGGCGCTATGAGTGCGTCCAATCGCTTTATCAAATCGCCATCAATTGAGGCGTAGGTGCTGCGTGCGGTTTCCTGCGCCAGCATGGCGAGCTCGTGATCGTCCCCTAGATAGTCAGCAAGCCGGTCAGCTCGTTTCAGGATTTTTACCACTTTGCCTCTTTCCAGGTCTCTTTTTGAAGAATGAAGTCCATCCATCGCGTTAAGCAGATACTTGACTTGCTTTCGCCATTCATGAAGCGCTTCTGTAGTGGGGACGGTTTTCGCTTCAGCATACGCTTTGCGGCCCTTTCCATAGATGCGCTGCAATCCTGGGCCGATGGTCGAGGAATTGATGGATGAGAAGTCTCTCTGTTCTGCCAGGTCGAGGCTGTCCTTAAGTAAACGTATGCAGTTTTCCAGATCGGCTGATTTGCCCTGGGGGTGAAGATGGCGTCGCGCCTTGGCCAAGTTTCCACGTAATTTTTTTTGGAGCGGAGCAAGATCAACCCCTTGCAATTCGTCAATATATCGATCATGGAGTGAATCGAAGGCCTCGATCAATGATCTGGCATCACGCAACGGCGATAGAAAACGCCCTGCATCCCGCAGGCCGGAGTTTTCCGCTTGGTAAGTCGCTTTGCTCATTCCGTCCTGCAGCAGCCGAAGATCGGCTCGTGCCTTTTTTAAAGCTTTCCGTGCGTCATGAATGGCTTCGTCCGAGATCGGTTGAGGTGCTTGCAGGCGCTCCAGCGCTTCGCCTATTGATGTGCGCAGCAGTTTGGCGGCTGGATGACCTGCTGTCTCGGAGGGGATGGACCGATTTGCGGATTTCATTGTTTCTGCTCGCGCTTGTAGCGCTGCTCGGCGTTGGTTAATGTTTCTTCTGCCACTTTCGGGCCGCCGCGTTTAATGGGCTTGTATTCACGCCCCTGCACACGGTTATACGATATGAAAAAATGCTCTATTTCAGTTATCCAGGCGCTGGGCAAATCATCAATGTGCTCGAACAGGGGGGATTTGCCGGGGTGACCGGCACGGCGAGAAGCCGATCATTGCGTATCGTTTTCTTTTTTTCCGTCTGCTCACCGGATATCGTGCCGATCAGTTTGCCTGTCAGGAGGCATCCCGGAAAGCTTGGGGCGTCGCCGATCACAAGCACGTCGAGCGCGTCGCCATCTTCGGCGCTTGTCATTGGAATAGAGCCAAAATCAAAAGGGAAAAAGGCGCCAACCGGTAGAATTCGGCTCAAGCGGAAGCACCGCGTTTTCTCGTCATACTTGAATTTGTTGCGGCTGCCTTTCGGCGTATCGACAATGATGTTGACAAGGCCTGCCTCAGCTCTTGGCTCCAGGGTAATCAAAGAGTCATTCATGTGATGCTCCTTTCCCGTTTCGGGTTTTCAACGCTGAATCGATAAGGGCGCGCAACATCACATCTGTTATGGCAATAGCGCCGATGTGCGATGAAGCAGGAATAAATGGCAGTTGTGTACACAAAGATTTCGACCGGATTTACCGAGAAGCAAAAGAGTTCGGAGCAATCGATCATTCGAATTGGCGGAAGGATTGCCACCGCGCTTGCTGTCAATATCCAGTTCAATCCTGAAAGTTTGAATAAATGTCAGGGTCTATTATTGTCGGCAGCAGGCGGACGCGTGCCGCCACTTCTGCACTCCGTTAGCGCCTGGCTGAACCTCTTCCAATTTTGATGCCCACCCTCAACAATAGGGATTTGGCAAAAATCGCTCAGTACGATAACGCACATTCTGCATGCTTATCTTTAGGCACGACAATTATTATTCAACCCGTCACGGGTCCTATCTCGTTTACCTGGCAGACATTCCTCTCACCAGTCGGTGGATAATGTAGTCGATAGGCTTATACCCGCTTGCAAATAAATATGAAGCGTTTGGCGGTTGATGCCAGCAAGGGAAAAATCGATTTTCTCCAGGTCGACTTCGAACAGTTATTCCTGAAAAATAATTCTCATGAAGGGCAGGGGAGTGATAAGTGAGTGTTCATCCCGAGTAAGCGGCTTAGCGGCGCCAAAACCGCTACCGCTACTTTGGCTATAAGGCCGTACTCCGCCGTGCGCGACAAGGCTACCCCGCCTCTCTCCATATCTGCGGCAACCCGCACCAAGACTGAACAATTCCTTGACTAAATGCCCATTTAGTTTTAAATTGCCGTATCCTTTCTCCCCGTAATATCCATTCTTTTCAGCAGTTATCTTAAAAGGTCACACATCTATGACTTTAGGTCTTATCGACTTGCCGTGGTGGGGGTATATCGCGGTCATCCTGGGTCTTACCCACATTACGATTGCCGGTATCACGATATATCTACACCGCCATCAGGCGCACCGTTCGCTTGAGTTGCATCCGCTGCCCAGCCATTTCTTTCGCTTCTGGTTGTGGCTTACCACCGGCATGGTGACCAAGGAGTGGACGGCAATACACCGCAAGCATCACGCCAAGTGCGAGACCGCAGCCGACCCCCACAGTCCGCAAGTGCTCGGTATCAGTAAAGTGCTGAGAGAAGGATCCGAGCTCTATCGGAAAGAAGCAAAGAATCTGGAAACCCTGGAAAGATATGGCCATGGTACGCCGGACGACTGGCTGGAGCGTAATGTCTACTCCAAGCATAGCGCCAAGGGTATTGCACTGATGCTGATCATCAATCTTATTCTATTCGGTCCCATCGGGCTGACGATCTGGGCGATACAGATGGCATGGGCTCCCATTATGGCTGCTGGCATCATCAATGGTGTGGGGCACTACTGGGGTTATCGCACCTTCCAGGCGGAAGATGCCAGCCGTAATATCGTACCTTGGGGGATTCTCATTGGCGGAGAGGAGTTGCATAATAATCATCACGCCTATGCCACTTCTGCGCGTTTATCCAACAAGTGGTATGAGTTCGACATCGGCTGGATGTATATATGCATTTTGAAATCGATGGGGCTGGCTCAGGTGAAGAAGGTTGCACCCAAATTACGCCTGGATGCCGCCAAGACAACTTGCGATCTTGATACGCTGCAAGCTGTTATTTCTCATCGTTACGAAGTGCTGGCAAAATATGCTCAGTTCCTCAAGCATACATTGGCAAAAGAAACTGATCACCTGAAGGACGGGACTGCAAACCTCGGCGTAGATCGCTCTACCCTTAAACGCTGGGTTCTTGCTGACTCCAAGACTCTACAGGAAGACGAACGGGTCAAGCTGAACCTGGTGCTGAGCAAGACCAGCACGCTGGACAAGGTTTATAAAATGCGTGAGGAGCTTATGGCAGTGTGGCAGCGCTCGACCTCCTCCAAGGATGAGTTGGTCAAGCAGCTTGAAGATTGGTGCCATCGCGCCGAAGAAAGCGGTATTGAAGTGCTGGAAAATTTCTCCCGCAGGCTACGTTGCTACGCTGCTTAAGCCAAATGTGACAAGCGCTGCAAACATATAGCAAAAACAAAAAACCCGCTGCTGGCGGGTTTTTTGTTTTAGTGCGTTTTTAATATATCCTGGAAGATTTGCGGCACAACCTTCGCGATAATATTACTTGAGTTTGGTTTCTTTGTATTTGACGTGCTTGCGTACGACCGGGTCAAATTTTGAAATTTCGATTTTCTCTGGCTTGGTGCGCTTATTCTTGGTGGTGGTGTAGAAATGACCGGTTCCGGCCGAAGATTCGAGCTTTATTTTTTCTCTCATGATAATGTCCTTATATTCCCAAGCCTAAATGCCGTTTCCCGACTTTTAAATGTTGTCCCCGCGTGCGCGCATTCCAGCTAGCACTGCGTCAATGCCATTCTTGTCTATTGTACGGAGCGCTACATTAGACAGGCGCAGGCTGATCCAGCGATGCTCGCTCTCAACCCAGAACCGGCGGCGCTGCAAATTGGGCAAAAAGCGCCGTTTGGTCTTATTGTTCGCATGGGAAACGTGGTGGCCGGTCATAGGCTTCTTTCCGGTGACTTCACATACTTGTGCCATGGTGATCCACTCCCAAAATCAGAAAAACCGATATTATATCCCGATTTCAAGAATTTCCTCAAATCATATCAATCCGCGCTCAGCAAACGACATGGCCGTGCCCGCGCCAACGATAAAATGATCGAGGACCTTCACGTCTATCAAAGCAAGCGCCTGTTTTAGAGATTGAGTCAGGATTTCGTCGGCTTGGCTCGGCTCTGCAACACCGGAAGGATGATTGTGGGCGAAGATAATGGCGGCTGAGTTATGATACAGCGCCCGTTTTACCACCTCGCGCGGGTATACGCTGGTTTGGGTGAGGGTTCCCTTGAACAACTCTTCGGTCGCAATGGTGCGATTCTGAGCATCGAGAAAAATAGCCACGAAGACCTCGTGCTTTTTACCCTGAAGACTGAGGCGCAAATAATCGCGTACTGATTTTGGCGAGCTCATGGCATCGCCGCTCTTCAGTTTTTCTTCCAGCGCACGTCGCGCCATTTCCATCACTGCCTGTAATTGCGAATACTTGGCCGGGCCCATTCCTCTTACCTGGCAAAAAGTGTTCTGATCCGCGGCAAACAGCCCTGTCAGCCCGTTGAAGCACTGGAGCAGTTCTCGCGCCAGATCCACTGCGCTTTTTCCGGCCATACCCGTGCGCAGGAATATCGCCAGGAGTTCCGCATCGGAAAGATGTGCGGGTCCATTTTTCAGAAGTTTTTCGCGTGGACGCTCGGATTCAGGCCAGTCGGAAATTGCCATGGTAGTGGGTGCCAAATAAAAGTGCAAAGGTCAGGTAAGAAATCCAAAATCATCGTAGCGGTGAGAGCCGTCCTCTGCAATGAGATGCTGTTTTTAGGTTAAACTTCTTTCCTGCTAAAAATGATCCTGTGATTATGACTGACACGTCCTTACAAAGAACCAGGCACCTGCTTTTGGGGTTGACCGGCGGGGTGGCCGCATACAAGGCTGCGGAGCTGGCGCGTCTCCTGATACATGACGGCGTAGACGTGCAGGCGGTAATGACCCAATCCGCCTGTCATTTCGTCGGTACGGCAACATTGCAGGCATTAACCGGTAAGCCGGTGTTTACTGAACTGTGGGACGCGAGCATTGCCAACAGCATGGCTCATATTGATCTTTCGCGCAATGTGGATGCGATACTCGTCGCGCCTGCCAGCGCCGATTTTATCGCCAAACTCGCCAATGGTCTTGCTGATGACCTGTTATCGACATTGTGCCTTGCGCGCGATTGCCCCTTGCTGATTGCGCCGGCCATGAACCGGCAAATGTGGGAAAATCCTGCAACGCAACGGAACCTGGCTACGCTGCGGCAGGATAATGTAACAATACTCGGTCCCGCCAGTGGTGCCCAGGCATGTGGGGAGACCGGCATGGGTCGTATGCTTGAAGCGCGCGAACTCGCTGAAACACTGCATTCTTTTTTTCAGCCCAGGCTGTTGCAAGGCAAGCGCGTGCTCATCACTGCCGGGCCCACATATGAGGCTATTGATGCGGTCAGGGGAATCACCAATTTAAGTTCCGGAAAAATGGGCTATGCAATCGCGCGCGCAGCACTTGAAGCCGGGGCGGAGGTCATTCTCATTTCCGGTCCTGTTTGTCTTGATGCACCTCCGGCGGCAAAGGTCACCCGGGTGACGAGCGCGCAAGACATGCTTGGGGCCGTGGAAAATGAAATTTCAGGTGTCGATATTTTTATAAGTGTCGCGGCAGTAGCCGACTATCGCGCCAAAAGCACCAGTAAGCAGAAGACAAAGAAAACCAGCAATAGCATCACGCTCGAACTGATACCCAATCCTGATATTCTTGAATATGCAGCAGGGCTTGCCGATCCGCCTTTCTGTGTAGGTTTTGCTGCCGAGACGGAAAATCTTGAGGAGAATGCTGAAATCAAGCGATGCAAGAAAAAGCTGCCGCTTCTCGCCGCAAACCTGGTTCAGGAAACGATTGGCTCTGAGGATTGTACATTGACTCTATTTGACGGCGCAGGCAGGCATCATTTACCGCGAGCGCAGAAAATAGAGCAGGCACGACGCTTGATCAAACATATTTCATTGCTGCAGGAAAAACAAAAAGCGTGAAAAAAATCCCGAGATTGCCATGCTAAAGATAGACATCAAGATTCTCGACTTACGTCTGAAGCACCAGTTGCCGGCTTATGCTACTCCCGGCTCCGCTGGGCTTGATCTGCGGGCCTGCACGGAACATGTGATGACGATCGCACCAGGCGAGGCCCACCTCATCCCCACCGGTATTGCTATTCATCTTGCGGATCCAGGACTTGCCGCTATGGTGCTTCCCCGTTCGGGGCTAGGCCACAAGCATGGCATAGTGATGGGGAACCTGGTTGGGCTGATCGATTCCGATTACCAGGGTCAGATATTCGTTTCATGCTGGAACCGTGGACAGGTGCCTTTTCTATTGAATCCGCTGGAGCGGATCGCGCAACTGGTCGTGGTGCCGGTGGTACAAGTCGATTTCAATGTGGTAGATGATTTTACGCAGAGTCATCGGGGAACAAACGGGTTTGGCAGTACCGGCAAACATTAAACCTGATTCAGCAGTTGACTCCTCATTTTTCAGCTTGGTGCCATGCTTAACAAACAATTTTTGCTCCACTCGATTTTCACTTTCCTGGCGAGTTCGCTACGGGGAGAGGGAGGATTACGCGGTTTTTATGACGAACGGCCGTGTTGCAACTCTTTGGAATGCAGCCACCGCCCCGCGTCGTTGCGCCTTGCCCTGCACCCTAAAAACCGCAAACTCCACCCTATCCAATTGCCGGGTTCCGGTTGGCGCATTCTTGCGATTTTTTTTGTTTTTCTTCTATCGGCACCAGTCAATGCGGAAATGCCGGTACGCCAGCTCAAGATTTCCGGTCATACGCTTCGCGTCGAGGTCGCGCACACTCAAATCACCCGCTCACAGGGGTTGATGTCCCGGCAATCGATGGATGGCAATGACGGGATGTTGTTTATATTCCCCGAGGCCGGGCACCACAGCATGTGGATGATGAACACGGATATTCCGCTGAGTGTCGCTTTTCTGGATGAAAAAGGGGTGATACTCAACATCGAGGACATGACGCCCCGCACGGCAACGGCGCACGGTTCCGCTGGTGCCGCGAAATATGCTATCGAAACGAATCTTGGCTGGTTTTCGACGAGGAATATAAAGGCAGGTGAGCGGGTCATGGGCCTCGGTAAAATGCCGGTAGCCGAATAAACCGATCTCGGTTGCCGGATTCTACACCTGCACCTGACTTGCTTTTAACGCATGCCTGGAAGCATTCCTTTCATGCTTCTAAGCATTTTTGTCATCCCCCCTTTGCTCATCATTTTCATCATTTTCTGCGCCTGCTCGAATTGAGACAGCAAGCGGTTCACTTCCTGTACGGTAACGCCCGCTCCCGCTGCGATCCGGCGTTTGCGTGATGCTTTCAGGATTTCAGGTTTGACCCGTTCCTGGGGTGTCATGGCATTAATGATGCCTTCGGTGCGGCCCATGGTTTTATCGTCAATTTTTACGTTTTGGGCGGCCTGACTCAATTGAGCAGGTAGTTTATCCATGACTGCACCCATGCCACCCATATTTCTCATTTGTTGAAATTGCATCTTGAAATCGTTCAGATCGAAGCTTTTGCCCGATTTCATTTTTTTAGCGAGTTTTTCGGCTTCGTGCTGATCCACGCCGCGCTGGGCTTCCTCGATCAATCCCAGCACATCGCCCATGCCGAGAATGCGTGAAGCCATGCGATCAGGGTGGAATGCCTCCAGCCCCGTTAATTTTTCGCCTACGCCGGCAAATTTGATTGGCTTTCCAGTAACATGAAGCACCGACAGTGCCGCGCCTCCGCGGGCATCGCCATCGAGTTTCGTAAGGATCACGCCGGTCAGCGGCAACGCCTCGGCAAATGCCCTGGCTGTGTTGACCGCGTCCTGGCCCTGCATTGCATCCACTACGAACAACGTTTCGATGGGATTCAGCAACGTTTCCAATCCGCGAATTTCTTCCATCATTGCTTCGTCGATGGCTAACCGACCGGCGGTATCCACAATCATCACATCGTGGAAGTGCCTGCGGGCAAAATCCAGCGCGGCAGCAGCGATTTCTTTCGGCTGTTGTCCCGCTTGAACCGGGAAGAACGCTGCGCCCGTCTGCCGGGCCAGCAACTCCAATTGATGAATGGCGGCGGGGCGGTACGTGTCACACGAAACAAGCAATACCTTTTTCTTTTTCTGCTCCATCAACCACTTTGCCAATTTGCCGCTACTGGTGGTCTTGCCTGCGCCTTGCAGCCCGGCCATGAGGATGACCGCCGGCGGCACGGTAGATAGATTGATATCGGCGGTTTCGCCTCCCATGAGAGCGATCAATTCCTGATGCACTACCCCCACCAGTGCCTGCCCTGGCGAAAGGCTGCCTACTACCTCCTTGCCGACCGCCTTTTCCTTGACGCGTGCAATGAACTCCTTGATCACCGGCAAGGCTACGTCGGCCTCCAGCAATGCCATGCGCACTTCACGCAACGCTTCCTGTATATTGGTTTCGGTCAGTCGCGCTTCACCCCGCAGGGTCTTGATGACTCCGGAAAGCCGGCTGGTAAGATTGTCGAACATGCAAAATGCCTCTCAAGAAAATTTGGTGTAGACTAACTGGCAGTCCCAATTTAATCCGCTATATAAATGTCAGGTATTCTAGCCTATCTCGTCGCCTCCCTGCTGTATGGACTGATCGGTTGGCACTTCTGGCGCACCAGGTGGAATGCGCCCGCAAAATCCGGAGGCGGCGATATCATAGCGCCGGGATGGGAGCGCTATGCCATTCTCGCACCGCTGGTGCTGCACGGCTATACGCTTTATGAATCCGTGTTTGCAGGCATCGGGTTGAGCTTCGGGGTGGGCAGCGCAGTTTCCGCCATCGTTTGGCTTACCGCCATGATCTACTGGGTATCCGGCTTTTTCAACCGCCTTGAAGGATTGCAAACCTTGATCGCGCCGGTGGCTGCGGTGGCGGTACTGCTCCCGCTGGTTTTTCCTTCCCTGCGCCCTTTGGCCAATACTGAACTACCCGCTTTCAAGGCGCACATTTCCATTGCAATGCTGGCATACAGCCTTCTTACCATTGCCGCGCTCCATGCGTTGTTGATGGCAGTGGTAGAGCGTCGCCTCCACCAACCGGCCATGCCTTCGGTGCTGACGAACCTACCCCCGCTCCTTACGATGGAAACGTTGCTGTTCCGTGTCATCTGGGTAGGATTCATACTGCTCACGCTGACCCTCATCAGCGGTGTCGTATTTTCAGAGGAGATATTCAGCCAGCCAGTCAAATTCACCCACAAGAATCTGTTTGGTTTTATTTCCTGGGGGGTGTTCGCGGCCCTGCTGGCGGGCAGGCAGTTTTATGGCTGGCGCGGGCGCATCGCGATTCGCTGGACGCTGGCGGGATTCATTATTCTGCTGCTGGCCTATCTCGGCAGCAAATTTGTACTGGAAGTGATATTGCAGCGCTAACGGTACTAATATGCAGAAAGCGTATGCCGTTGGCGGTAAACGTGCCGATCTGGAAGTCGTCAAAAGCCGCCCGAAGTTGTGGCTGGCTGCTTTCTTCCGCATCTGAATTTTATCAACTTGCATAAAGGCGTTTCTCTTGGAAGACATGCCGTTGTATGTGCTACTGATAGCACTGGCTGTTCTATTGATTTTATCTGCATTTTTTTCCCTTTCCGAAACCAGCATGATGGCGATCAACCGTTACCGGTTGAAGCATCTCGCGAAACAGGGACATCGGGGCGCGCGCCTGACCACCCAGCTACTATTGAATACCGACAGGTTGCTGGGGGTAATCCTGCTTGGCAACAACCTGTTGAATGCCGCTGCTGCGACTGTGGTGGCTGTGATTGTTTCCGCTTCCTTTGGTCACAGCGATCTGGCCCTGCTTCTGGGAACGGTAGGCGTCACTTTTGCCATCCTGGTATTCAGCGAGATTACGCCCAAGGTCATCGCGGCTGCTCATCCGGAGCGTATCGCGCTGGCTTCGAGCTACGTGCTGACGCCGTTGCTGAAGCTATTTTATCCTGTGGTCTGGTTCGTCAATCTGTTCGTGCAGACGCTGCTGACTATCCTGCGCATAAAACCCAGGGCAGATAACGCGACACAGAAACTCAGCCTGGAAGAGCTCAAAACGCTGGTGCTGGAAGCGGGACACTTCATCCGGAAGAAGCACCAGAGCGTGTTGCTTAACCTGTTCGATCTCGAAACCGTAACCGTGGACGATGTCATGGTGCCTCGCGGCCAGATCGAGGCGATAGACCTCGACGCGGACGATGAGATCATTCACGATCAGTTACTCACCTGTTATCACACCCGTTTGCCGGTATACAGGGGCACGCTGGATAACGTTGCCGGTATCATTCACGTGCGCAAGGTGCTGAATCAGATGAGAAGTGACGAAATCTCCGCCGCAACACTCGAAAAAATCATGCGTGAGCCTTACTTCATCCCATCCGGCACACCCCTGTTTTCGCAACTGCAGCTATTCCAGGAAAACCGGGAACGGGTCGGTCTCATTGTGGACGAGTACGGCGAATGGATGGGGTTGGTGACGTTGGAAGACATCATCGAAGAAATCATTGGCGAATTTACTACGCACTCACCTTCGCAAGTAGGTGCATTCCTGAAACAGGAAGATGGCAGTGTAATAGTGGAAGGAAGCAGCCTGCTGCGTGATCTCAACCGCAAGCTTGGGCTCACGCTGCCGCTGGGAGGGCCGAAAACACTCAATGGCCTCATTCTGGAACACTTCCAGGATATTCCCGAAGCAGGTACCAGCCTTAAAATCGCCGGTTATCCGATGGAAATCATCCAGACTCAGGATCGCGTGGTCAAGGTAGTGCGGATATTCCTTACTGTGGCGCCAATTGAGCGGGAATCGCCAGATCTTTATACAGGATAGTATTCTGTCGCCTGAATGTCATTTCTTTACCTGTTGCAAAACTCACCCGCTTTTTTCATATCATGCTGCTCCATCGTTGGCCTGGCAATGGGCAGTTTTTTGAATGTGGTCATTTACCGACTCCCTAAAATGCTGGAGCTCGAATGGCGGCAGCACTGTGCCCAACTGGGCGGGCATCTGCGTGAGGAAGGGGAGGGTGAGGCGCTGCCGCCTTTTAATATTGTCGTGCCTCGTTCCGCCTGCCCTGATTGCGGGCATAAAATCACGGTACTCGAAAATATTCCGTTGATAAGTTATCTGGTGTTGAGAGGGCGTTGCTCCCAATGCCGGGCTTCCATTTCGGGACGCTATCCCGCTGTCGAAGTATTCACCGGCTTTATCAGTGGCTTTATTGCCTGGCATTTCGGTTATGGTTTTACCGCTTTTACCGCGTTGATGTTCGCTTGGGCGATGATCGCACTGACGTTTATCGACATGGATACTCAATTGCTTCCGGACGCCATTACCTCGCCGCTTTTATGGGGAGGGTTGCTGGTCAATCTGGGCAATGGCTTCACCGATATTTATTCCGCGGTTATCGGTGCGGTTGCCGGTTATCTCGTGTTGTGGCTGGTATATTGGGGTTATAAACTCATCACCGGTAAGGAAGGCATGGGTTATGGTGATTTCAAGCTGCTTGCCGTCATTGGGGCGTGGTTCGGGTGGCAAATGCTGCCGCTGGTGATTCTGTTTTCTTCAATTGTGGGTACCATAGCCAGTGTCGGGTTGATACTGCTGGCAAAGCAGGAGCGTCATGCTCGCATTCCGTTTGGCCCTTATCTGGCTAGTGCAGGTTTCGTGGCTATGTTCTGGGGTAACCAGCTTAATCATATCTATTTAGACCTATTTTAGTCCATGTCCTTGATCATCGGCTTAACCGGCGGTATCGGCAGTGGTAAAACGAGCGCTGCGAAATTCTTTACCGCCCTGGGTATTGATGTGGTCGATACCGATGCGATTGCGCGTGAGCTTACCCAACCGCGGGGTGCGGCAATTGCTGATATTCGGCACGCCTTTACGGAAGAATTCATCACTGCGGACGGCGCACTCAAACGGGAAGAAATGCGCAATCTGGTATTCTCGGACGGCAACGCACGTCACACGCTTGAGGCTATCCTCCATCCACTTATACGTGTCGAGGTAGTTCGCCGTATCGCGCATTGCTGTGCCCCATACGCAATGATAGTGGTCCCGCTGCTGCTTGAAACCGGCGCATACCACGAGTTGATCCGGCGCATCCTGGTGGTGGATTGCAGTGAGCATGATCAGATCGTCCGCGCGACTACTCGAACCGGGCTCGACGAGCGTGCTATACGCGCAATCATGTCCGCGCAGCTTTCACGTAAGGAAAGATTACAACAAGCGGATGATGTAATCATCAACGATGCGGATATGGCGCATTTGGAGCGACAGGTAAACGCGTTACACCGAAAATATCTCGCTTTGGCAAATAAAAGTTGAGTTCTACCGGCATTTTACGTTTATTGCACGCTATTTGATTTAGAATTCTGTTTTACAGCACGATATCAAGTACCCTGTCCGTTCCATTTCCCCTCTCAGACCATCGTCGTGATTTGTTACGAGCAACCTCTTAACGAGCGCATCCGCACCTTGCTGCGGCTTGAGGACCTGTTTGACAAGGTGGCCTTCTTTTCCGCAAAAAAGGACGCTTTTCAGCACCACTCCGCGCTTGTTACCCTGTTTGAAATACTGGACGTAACGAGCCGTGCCGATATGAAATCGGATCTGCTGCAGGAATTGGAGCGGCAGAAGCACGCGTTGGAGGTGCTGCGCAGAAGACCGGACATTTCAGAAGGCGCGCTGAATCAAGTGTTGACCAATATACAGGCCGCCTCTCAAAGCATGCTGGGCATGTCAGGGAAAATCGGCGAACACATGCGGGATAATGAGTGGCTGATGAGCATCAAGCAGCGTGTCGGAATACCAGGAGGCGCATGCGAATTCGACTTGCCTTCTTATCACTATTGGCTGCATCAGGACCCTGCGGTGCGGCGCAACGATCTCAACGAATGGCTTGCACCGATGTTGCCGCTGGAAAATGGCTTCAGCATCGTATTGCACCTGTTGCGAAACAGCGGCAAGACAATTCGACACACCGCTAACCGGGGTGTATATCAACAGATGGGCTCGGCGCGAGTAGCGCATATGCTGTGCCTGAAGGTAGATGAGAGTCTACCGTGCGTACCCGAGATCAGCGCTAATAAGTATGCGCTTAACATCCGTTTCGTTATCTCGGGTTCAAGGCAGAAAACCAGAATATATGAAGAAGATGTAGAGTTTGAGTTGACATTCTGTAACTTGTAAGAGATTTCCAACGGGTTGTACAGGGTCGACAAGCGCATCTAATCCCTTGCTATTGCCGGGCCGATCTGCTGAAAAGAGTTGACAATGAGAATTGTCGACATCCAACGCTTGATCCATATACTTTATCTTCCATCACACCCATTAGATCAGCCTGAGCTGTTTCCATTACAAGAATGACAAATTTTTTTGCGCTAATTCCCGCGGCAGGTTCCGGTTCACGCATGGGTGATGAGCTTCCCAAACAGTATTTGCGGTTGGCAGGCAAACCGATGATCTATCACACATTGAAGACGTTATGCGGGTCTTCGCGAATCACTTCCGTGTTTGTGATCCTTGCACCCGCCGATAGAGAATGGATGCGGCATGACTGGTCGGAATTTTTCGACAAATTGGTCGTGCTCAAGTGCGGCGGCACGACCCGTGCGGAAACCGTGCTGAATGGTTTGAAAGCGGCACGGGGGGTCTCTACCATCGAAAATGACGATTGGGTGTTGGTGCACGATGCGGCACGGCCTTGTTTAAGCAATGCGCAACTCGACAAATTGATGGATGAACTGGCTGACGATGAGGTAGGAGGGTTACTTGCGGTTCCGGTGGCGGACACGCTGAAGCGCAGCGATGGCAGTGGCCGGGTTGAGCGTACCGAATCGAGAGAGAATCTATGGCAGGCCCAAACACCACAGATGTTTCGTCACGGTCTATTGGTGGAAGCCTTGAGCAGAGCAGGCGGCATGACCATGACCGACGATGCGGGCGCGGTTGAAGCGCTTGGCCTGAAGCCCAAGTTGGTCCTGAGCGATGCGCGCAATCTGAAAGTGACTTATCCGCAGGATCTGGCGTTGGCGGAACTGATACTGAAAAATTTTTGAATGGGAAGATCGGAGGGCAAAAGGGTGAAGAAGTTAAGAATCGGGCAAGGATTCGATGTACATCAATTGGTTGACGGCCGCAAGCTTATCATCGGCGGTGTGACCATCCCGTACGAGAAGGGCCTTCTCGGACATTCGGACGCAGACGTGCTGCTGCATGCGATATGTGACGCGCTCCTGGGCGCGGCAGGGTTGGGCGACATCGGCAGGCATTTCTCGGATACCGACCCGCGTTACAAAAACATCGATAGCCGCGTGCTATTGCATAACGTCTATGGTTTGCTGACGGAACGCGGTTACAAGGTCGTGAATATTGATGCCACCATCATAGCTCAGGCACCCAGGATGGCGCCGTATATTCCGGCTATGTTGAGCAACATTGCACATGACCTTCGGATGCAACCAGAGGATATCAACGTCAAGGCTAAAACCGCCGAGCGCTTGGGCCCGGTTGGAAGGGGTGAGGGAATAGAGGCGGAGGCAGTATGCCTGATCGCCTTGGACAATGCCGATAGTTGAAGAGAATACTAGGAGCGCGGGAAAAGCCCATCGCATTTTTTTTGCAGTATGGCCGGACAACGATACGCAAAAGCAATTGGCTGGGCTGGCAAAACAACTGCGGCTGGAATCGCTCTGCGGCGGAAGGAAAATAAAAGCGGAAAACATTCATCTCACGCTGTTATTTGTGGGAAAAGTATACCCCGACAGACTGGAAGTGCTACGCGATGTGGCGGATAGCATCAAGCAATCCGTGTTGCCCGCTTTTGATTTGGTCATTGATGAGGTTCGCTACTGGAAACACAACCACATCGTTTACGCGGCGCCCAGCAAGGTTCCCCAGGAACTTGTCAAGCTGGAGGGCGCGCTACGGGATGCAATCTCCACAGCCGGGTTTCCATTGGAGCAGCAAGCTTATGCGCCACACATAACCCTGATGACGAATGCCTTCTGTCCGACATTGCCTGAATTGGCCGCGCCGATAGCCTGGCGGGTGCGGGAATGGACGCTGGTTAAATCGGAACAGGCCAGTAACGGCTCGGTTTATACGCCGATTGGTTGCTGGCCTTTGGGAGATTTCTGAATAAGCCCTGATTTTGGCAGCACATCAAGCATGGTATTACTGTTGAAGAAATTCATGCGGTGAAATGTACTTTGCTTATTGGACTTTACTTTCAGTAGAGTTTCTTTATCAGGCTGGAAACTATCGAATATGTCAGCGGAGTGGTAAGAAGAGCGGATCGGGTTAGCAGCATCGCGTAACCCGACGCCAGGATTCCTCCAGTTCCTCTATTAAAGATAAATGCAGCTTTCCAGATGTCTTGTCAGATATTTCTCGCTAGCCCGGGTGTAATCCTTTTCAAAAGTATCGCTTACCAAATTTCGTACGTGGCTTCCCAGATTGCTGTTGATCAGGCCCATGAACGGAGTTGACACAACCAGGATCAAGCGCTGATAACTGTTGGTGGTGCGGCCATGCTCCAGTTCTCTGGCTAGTTGGCAGGCAAAGGTCCGCGCTTCATGCTGTTTTGGATGGGTGGAGGAGATATAGGAGCCGCAGCCGTTGCCGTGGCTCTTGTTGTGTCCGGGGCGGTCGGAAACCAGATGCTGCCCCTTTTCCCTGCTGGCATCATGTCTGAATTCCTTGAGTTTCTGTAGTCCTTTTTTAGGTCCGTAATTTGCGTAAAGATATGCGGCGCTTGCGTTTGCGACCAAAATCCACGTGATGCTCATGACTCCTCCGTGCGATGGTGGTAAAGTAAAACCAAGTACAACCAAGTAAAGGGTTGCTCATCAATTGACAACCCGATTTCAACAGAAGTTTCCGTCGGCAGAATCTTGCATTCATATAATACTTAATATTCGTTCAATTTTATCTTGAAAATTCTCGCTCTCGATACATCTACCGAATATTGCTCGGTTGCGCTATTGCGGGATAGCGAGATCCTGAACCAGGAGATTCTTGCGGAACAGCGTCACTCCGAGCTGATTCTACCCATGGTGAGGCGCACGCTGGACGAGGCCGGGTTGACGCTGAGGCAACTGGACGGTATTGCTTTCGGCTCGGGACCGGGGTCTTTCACCGGTTTGCGCATTGCGTGCGGTGTAACCCAAGGGCTGGCTCTTGGTGCAGACCTGCCGGTAATCGGTGTATGCACATTGGAAGCATTGGCGCAGGACGCCGGGGAAAAAGGAACAGTTGCCGGCGTAATTGCTGCGCTCGACGCCCGCATGAGCGAGATATATCATGCCGCGTATAAGAGAACAGCAGACGGATGGCTACCGGTGAGCGAACCAGCGCTGTGCTTGCCGCACAATGCGCCCATTGTTTCAGGAGACGACTGGACAGGTTGTGGCAGCGGTTTTGATATGTATGGGGAAATACTGCGTGACCATTACCATGGATCTATCGGTCACGTTATCAGTGGCCTCAGGCCGAATGCCCGCGCCATAGCTCAGCTGGCTGCAGCAGGATTCAGAAAGGGATGGGGTATCGACCCTGCTGGTGCTGCGCCACTATACATCCGCAATAAAGTAGCTCTGAAGGAGAAGGAGCGATGAGTGCTCAGTTCCAGGAGATGCCGCAGATAAGACGGATGGTTCCGGCAGATCTGGATATGGTGGTAGCACTCGAACGTGAGGTTTTTCTTTTTCCCTGGACACGCGGTAATTTCAGTGATTCGCTCCAGTCCGGTTACCATGCCCTTGTTTTAGAGCAGGATGGAGACGTCTTTGGATACGGTGTGATGACAATTGGAGCGCAGGAAGCGCATCTGCTGACCCTTAGCATTGCTGCAGGCGCGCAAGGGAAGGGCTGGGGCGAAAGACTACTGCGGCATTTCATCCATATCGCCAGGGAACAGCGTGCGTTGACGATGTTCCTCGATGTACGGGAATCCAATCATATCGCTGCCCGGCTATATAAACGGATCGGGTTTACGCAGATCGCCAAACGCAAGGACTATTACCCTGCGATGGGTGGGCGTGAAGATTCATTAGTCATGGAACTGGTGTTATGACTGTTGCCAGGCGAACCAGGCGCAAGGACATATTCAAAGAGCTGGGTTTGACGCCACTGTGGCGTGCCAGGACCGAGGGGCATGGTGAGAAAGCCGAGGCCGCCGTTGAGCCGGTTCCCGGTTCCCATGTTGGCGCAAGGGAAGACAGGCGCACGCGAATTCTGCGGATGGGCTGGGATGAACTTAAGGCCAGCGTTGAGGGTTGTGTCGCCTGCCCGCTGTTTCAGTCCCGCACGCGCACCGTATTCGGCATAGGTGACAGAAACGCCGACTGGCTTTATGTGGGTGAAGGGCCTGGTGCGCAGGAGGATGCCACCGGAGAGCCCTTTGTCGGGCAGGCCGGCAAGTTGCTGGATAACATGTTGGCGGCAATTGATCTGAAGCGCGGCCAAAATGTTTACATCGCCAATATCGTAAAATGCCGTCCACCTGAAAACAGAACCCCCACCTCCCATGAAGCGCATCAATGCGAGCCGTATCTCGCGCGGCAAATTGAATTGATGAAGCCAAAGCTTATTATTGCGCTGGGAAAAGTCGCGGCGGAGAATCTGCTGCATACTGATGCCAGTCTCGGCAGCCTTCGCGGCAGATTGCATCAGCATTCGGGTATTCCCGTTATTGTCACCTATCACCCCGCCTATCTGCTGAGGACATTGCCCGCCAAAGCGAAAGCCTGGGAGGATTTATGTTTTGCCAGACACACGATGCAAACCCTATTGCATTCGGAAAATTAAACCCCATTTCTGATACTGATTTAACTATTTACGGTTAGTTATTTACGGCACGGCAACACTTTTTTGGGAACAATTTCATGAATAATCTGCTGCGATCCCTGGCGTTGCTTATTACCCTCTCCTTGAGCGGTTGTGGCTATAACACGTTACAGTCTACCGATGAGCAAATCAAGGCGAGCTGGGCGGAAGTTCTGAATCAGTATCAACGTCGCACTGACTTGGTACCCAATCTTGTAAACGTCGTGAAGGGTTTCGCCGCACAGGAAAAAGACGTGCTGTTGGGCGTAACGAATGCCCGCTCCAAGGTCGGAAGCATCCAGGCTACACCGGAGCTTATCAACGACCCGGAGGCGTTTGCGAAGTTTCAGAGTGTCCAGGGGGAACTGACAAGCGCCCTGTCGCGCTTGCTTGTGGTAGCGGAGAACTATCCGCAACTTAAATCGGACGCCAATTTTCGTGAATTGCAGGCACAGCTGGAAGGCACCGAGAATCGTATCACCGTGGCTCGTAGCCGCTACATCAAGGCAGTTCAGGAGTACAACATCACCGTGCGTTCGTTCCCCAGCAATCTTACGGCAATGGTATTCGGGTTCAAAGTGAAGCCTAGCTTCGCCGTTGAAAACGAGAAAGCAATCTCGGTTGCGCCCAAGGTGGATTTCAGCAAGCCATAACGGGAAAACAGATTTTTCGCGGGAATCCATAAACCCGACCCTGGAACTTGGAACCACGCCTCAACTTTTCTTTATGAGACAAACCGGAAAAAAAGCTCTTGTATTCTTCGCGCTGCTCTTTTCCGTTTCTTTGTCGATGGCGGAAGTGGCCGTTCCCGCGCTTAAATCCCGCGTTACCGATCTGACCGGTACGCTGGCGGCGAATGAGACCGCGCAACTGGAACAGAGGCTGGCTGCGTTTGAAGCCAGAAAAGGTAGTCAGATTGCGGTGTTGATCGTTCCCACCACTCAGCCTGAAACTATCGAGCAATATTCGATTCGCGTTGCCGAGGCGTGGAAACTCGGACGAAAAGGTATCGATGACGGCGCACTCCTGCTGATCGCCAAACAGGACAGGACGGTGCGTATAGAAGTGGGCTATGGCCTGGAAGGCGTGCTGCCGGACGCGCTGGCAAAGCGCATAGTCGACGAGGTGATTGTTCCTGAATTCAGGCGGGGCAATTTTGTCGGCGGTATCGATGCCGGTATCGAGCAAATGATGAGCGTGGTCGAAGGAGAACCGTTACCGCCGCCGCAAGCCAGAGGCGGCGAACGTGCTCCCTCGGGGAATGCCGTGATGGATAACATTATTCCCCTTTTTATCATGCTCATCGTCGTCGCAAAAGTATTGCAATCCTTCTTTGGGCGCTTCATCGGCGCCGGCATCGTAAGCGCTTCGGCAGGATTTTTGGGCTGGCTGCTTTTTTCTTCGATAGCCATCGGCATCATTGCGGCTATCTTTGCATTTTTCGTAAGCTTGTTCGGCAGCGGCCCTGGCGGGGGAGTCTTCAGAGGAGGCCGCGGCGGCTGGCCGGGCGGCGGCATGGGAGGCAGGGGTGGCGGTGGGTTTGGGGGCGGCGGCTTTGGTGGTGGCGGGGGCGGTTTTGGCGGTGGTGGCGCATCAGGGAGATGGTAGATGAATCTTGCACGCATACTGCGGCATTGTTTTACCGGTTCTCTGGCAGTGCGGCGCATATTTCCGGATGCTGCGCTGATCGCTATCGAACAGGCTATCAGCCGAACTGAAGTCAGTCATGACGGAGAGATACTTTTCGCGGTGGAGGCAGCATTGAATACGTGGCCTCTGCTTAGAGAGCAATCGGCACGCGAACGAGCCGTAGAGGCATTTGCCCAACTTCGTGTCTGGGATACGGAGCATAACAATGGTGTGCTTATTTATTTATTGCTCGCGGATCGCGATGTTGAAATCGTTGCGGACCGTGGAATCAGCAGCAAGGTCGATACTGAGGAGTGGGAAAAGATCTGTCGCGAAATGGAAGATGCTTTTCGTCGAGGTCAATTCGAACCAGGGGTCATTGCGGGAATCCGGGCTATCGGCAATCACTTGCAGACGCATTTCCCTGCGAAGCGGAAGGGCGGAGAAAATGAACTGTCCGACAGGCCGGTTATTCTATAGCAAAAAACATTGATGCGCTGGGAAGCCCCTAGGCAAACCACTGCGGGCGCGTAGTACCAGGTCGCGCCGATCACGGGGTAACGAAGCCGGTTATCGCTTTTTCAGCTGATTTCCTTCAAGTCCGGCAGGCTGCTAGTGCCCTTTATTTGCACCGATCAGATGTAATGAATCTTCAATGCTCTGGTTACGCAAATGCCACTGACGTATCAGAGTCATGATTACAGCCACCAGCAGGCCGAACAGAACAATAACGGTGTAAACATGGACGTCGAAACTCACCAGCATCGCATACACGGCCAGCATGGTGAGAATACTAAGGTTCTCGTTGAAATTCTGAACTGCTATGGAGTGGCCGGCACCCATCAGGATATGCCCGCGGTGTTGCAACAGGGCATTCATCGGCACGACAAAAAACCCCGCAAGTCCGCCGATCAGCATTAAAAGTGGAACCGCAACCCACAGGTCGCGCGCCAGAACCATGGCTATTACGACGATTCCCATGGCGATGCCAAGAGGAATCACTTTTACCGACTGCCGGAGCGACACCAACCGTGCTGCGATGACAGCACCTACCGCGATCCCTACTGCGACCACGCCTTGTAATTGCGCGGCTTTGCTTAGCGGATAGCCGAGCGCAATATCGGCCCATTTCAACACAATGAATTGCAGGGTTGCCCCCGCTCCCCAGAACAGCGTAGTGACAGCCAGCGAAATCTGTCCGAGCTTGTCTGTCCATAGCAGCTTCATGCAATGCCCGAACTCATGCATCAGGAATAGGGGGTTTTTCTTGAGAGCGCGGTGGTCAACTCCGGTATTGGGAATGTACAGATTGAAGATGGCGGCGGTGGTATAGAATACGGCGATAAGAAGTATGGCAGCTTCCGCGACGGTATTCACACCTGTGTCTATGAATGGAAAGTCGAGCGTCAAAAATAGGGCGGAGATCGAGGGTGAGATCAGCAGTCCGCCCAGTACCGTGCCTATTATGATCGAGGCAACGGTCAAACCTTCGATCCAGCCATTGGCGACGACCAGTTTTTCGGGGGGCAACAGTTCAGTGAGTATGCCGTATTTAGCGGGAGAGTAAGCAGCTGCGCCAAGCCCGACGACCGCGTAGGCAGCTAGAGCAAAATACTGATGCGATGCCAGAAAAAGCAGGCTGCAACCCACGATCTTGATGCTATTGCTAATGAACATCACCCACCCCTTGGCCATGGAATCGGCAAAAGCGCCAACGAACGGGGCAAGAATCACATAAAACAAAACGAACACAAACTTGAGCATCGGGGTGAGGTAAGCAGGCGCATGCAGTTCTACCAAAAGTGCAATGGCGACGACCAGCAGCGCATTGTCCGCCAGTGAAGAGAAAAACTGCGCTGCCATGATGGTATAGAATCCGCGTTTCAAGCTTTGCTCTCCTAAAACTTTCTCACCGTAAGGCGAGGAATTATACAATGCTCATCCGGGCAATATCACGAAACCGTTACGCTATAAAATTGGCACCATCTGATTCAGGATCACTTATGAAATTTTCGTTATCTCCCAAGAAACCTCTGCTTGAATCCGGAATGCTTTCCAGTGGATTTATGCAGAGGTTGCCCTGCTGATGTCACGCCCCATCCAGGCACTGATCGATCTTTCCGCGCTCGAATATAATCTGTCTGTCGTTCGCCGGCACGCCCCCAACTCGCGCGTGATGGCAGTGATCAAGGCTGACGCATATGGCCATGGGTTGCTGCGTGCCGCCGAAGCGCTAGCTCGAGCAGAGGGGTTCGCAATGCTCGAGCTGAACGCGGCCGTGCGTCTGCGCGAGGCAGGCTATCGCCAGACGATTTTGCTACTCGAAGGTTTTTTCGATATAAGCGAACTAGGTTGGATCGAGCAATACCATTTAAGCACCGTAATCCATCACCGCGAGCAGCTCGCCATGCTGTCGGCATCCAGGCCACGCGGCAAGCTGGATGTATTCCTGAAGCTCAATACCGGCATGAATCGGCTGGGATTCACGCTTGATGAGTTTCCCGCTGCGCTGGAAACCCTCAAGGCGAATCCTGCCGTAGGTCAAATTACAGTGATGACGCATTTTGCCCGCGCAGACGAGTCATGCAGAAGCGAGAGCATCACTGCGCAGCTACAGCGTTTCAACACTGCCGCCGAAGGGCGGTATCTGCCCCGTTCAATGGCCAACTCCGCTGCTATCCTGCGTTTTCCCGAAACACATGCCGATTGGGTACGGCCCGGCATCATGCTTTATGGCGCCTCCCCATTCGCCGACACCGCGGCTGACGAGCTGGATTTGCACCCGGCAATGACGGTATTGAGCAAGATCATCGCGGTGCAAACGCTTGAACCGAGAGATGGCGTCGGATATGGTCATACTTTTCGGGCGGGCAGGTCAATGCGCGTGGGAATTGTGGCGGGGGGTTATGCAGACGGCTACCCGCGTCATGCGCCTACCGGCACCCCCATACTGGTGAACGGCAGGCGCACCCGCATTGTCGGGCGCGTGTCCATGGATATGCTGCATGTAGATCTGAGCGAAATAGAAAGCGCCGGAGTAGGCACCCCCGTAACGCTCTGGGGAAAGGGAATGCCCGTTGACGAGGTGGCGCAATCAGCCGGTACGGTAGGCTATGAGTTGTTGTGCGCGTTGGCGCCCCGCATGCAGATAGTAACCTGATTCCGATTTGATTTGGCAGGTGAAAGCGCGGGCTTCTCCTTGGACCTGTTCAAACTGAGCCCAAAAAAAGGCGGTCAACTGACCGCCTTTTTTATCCAGCAAGCAGGTGAACTTGGGTTATTCAACCTTCGCCTTGGATCGCAAATCGCCGACCGATGCCGCGAACTGACGTTGCAATACGCGCTGGGCCAGGTTTTGCTTTATTTCTTCGAATGGTGGAACTTTCAGGGGCCGCACGTCGTCCAGTCGTATGACATGCCAGCCGAAAGGGCTTTTCACCGGCTGTTCGGTAAGGTGGCCCTTGGTCAATTTGGTCAACGCTTCTGCAAAGGGCTGAACATAGCTTGCAGCGGGACTCCAGTCGAGTTCGCCACCCTTATTCTTGCTACCGCTATCCAGGGATTTTTCCTCGGCAATCTTCTCAAGCTTGGTACCTTTTTTGATACGGGCGATAATATCTTTAGCTTCTGCTTCAGTGGCGACTAAAATATGATGTGCCTTGTATTCCTTGTCACCCATCTGAGTTTTGACCGTTTCATATTCTTTGCGCAGCTCTTCATCGCTCACCGGGTGGTTCTTTATGTAATCGACCTGGTAGGCCCTAACCAGAGCTGTTTGACGCGCCATCTCGAGTTGGGTTATGAAATCCGGGTCCTTGTCGAGCCCCTTCTTTTTCGCTTCCTGAGCTATGACTTCCTCGGTTATGAGGTCCTCACGCAAGGCTTTTCTGGCTTCAGGAGAATCCGGCTGATCCTGGGCAGCGCGCGCTTTCATTATAAATTCGATACGCGACTGAGGAATGGCAACTCCGTTCACCTTGGCCATGGTTGACCCAGTTTGAGCCTGAGCAGCCGTCACGGCAATCAGTCCGGAAATACCTAGCGCTGTGAGTTGAGAAAATTTAATAAAATACATGGGGCTTCCTTGTCATGGGATCAAAATCAAATTTCTTCGGGAGTATACGCTTTTACACTTAATGCGTGAATATCCTTATGCATCATCTCTTGCAGCGCGGTATAGACCAGACGATGTCGCGCCAACGCGGATTTGCCGGAAAATTTACGGGAAACAATGGTAAGCAAGTAATGCCCGCCTCCGCTTTTAGCGCCTTCGTGTCCTGCATGCCTGGCGCTTTCATCCACGATTTCAATTTTTTCCGGTTCAAGAACAGAAAGCTTCTGCTTGATCAATTCGATGGTACTCATCGGTTTTATCTAACCTAAATCCGGTAGTTGGACGGGGTGAAGTGTACGGTTTTTGGGGTGCAGGGCAAGGCGCAGCGACGCGGAATGCGACCGCGCAGGGCGCAGCAGTGCCTTCCGCAGGAAGGTGCGACCCCGAAGCGGGATGCGGGCGCCCCCTTGCGTGTGAAGCGCGATCGCGGCATCCCCTGCGCTGCCCGATCCCCGCTGCGCGGGGTCCCCTCGGGCGACGCTTCGGGGCGCCGTTCCATTCCAAGAAGTTGCAACGCAGCCATGTGCCGCAAAAACTGTGCAATTCACCCCGTAGCGCCCTCATCTGGAAGGTGAGCGTCAAATAATATGAAATATTGTTATTAATCATAATACTGATCTATTAGATGAGCGGTCAAATACCGGATTTGGGTTTAAGGCAAAACCTTTCTGAATGGCCTGACCGTCAATTTGCCATATACGCCGGAAGTGACATATGGATCGGCCTCCGCCCAGGTTCGCGCTGCTTCCAGCGATTCGAATTCGGCCACGATCAGGCTACCGGAAAATCCCGCGGGGCCGGGATCGGGGCTGTCAATTGCAGGATAGGGTCCGGCTAGGATAAGACGCCCCTCTTCCTGTAATATCTTGATGCGTTCCAGATGTTCCGGACGGACCGCCAGCCGTTTTTCCAGGCTGTCGGGTATATCTTCCCCGCTTATCGCATAGAACATCACGCTTCTTTATCCTCGCTGTCCTGTATGTATTTACCCAGCATTACACCTTGTAATAAGACAAAAGCTACCATCAGGCCCATAAACCCGAACAACTTGAAGTTGACCCAGGTATCAGTATCATAATTGAAAGCCACGTAAAGATTCGCTCCGCCCATCAACGCGAAAAATGCAGCCCAACTGGCGTTGAGGCGCCCCCACACGGGGTCTGGCAGCTTGATCTGTTCTTTCATCATGATACGGATCAAGTTCTTCTTGAAAACCAGCGGGGCTAACAGCAGCGCGGCGGCGAAAAACCAGTAAAGTACCGACGGCTTCCACTTGATGAATGTTTCATCTTGTAGAATCAATGTCGCACTGCCGAAAATAACGATGATAACAAGGCTGACCCACAGCATGGTATCCACCTTGCGGTGGCGAAACCAGACCCAGCCGATTTGTGCAAAAGTGGCGCCAATGGCAACGGCAGTGGCTGCGTAGATGCCATAAATTTTGAAGGTGACGAAAAACAGGATTACCGGAAAGAGATCAAAAAGAAGCTTCATAATGTCCAACTGGGCCGGCAGGAGCCGTTGAAGAGTGATTATGGCCGCTAGCCACGGAAAAATCTATTCAAATTTTCCAGAAAGATGAGCGAATATAGACGCTTAAATTGCGGGAGATTTTAACCCCGGCAGATAATTCTCCACCCTGGCTTAAAAGGCTGAACGAATGAAGAGTGGTCGAACCAGGTTCCCGTTAAAACGCGCAGCATGTCTCTCAGCGTTATAAAAACGATATACCCCACTGATAAAGCGATCGAGTCAGCAATCGATCCGTTTATATACTGCCCGTTCCCCGATCGAGCTTGAGTGACCCGGAATTGATGCAATAGCGTAAACCGGTTGGCTCAGGTCCGTCGTCGAATACATGCCCCAGGTGCGCGTCGCAACGAGCACACAATACCTCTGTCCGGTGCATGAAAAAGCTGTCATCTTCCTCGGCAGTGACATTGGCCGGGTCCACGGGTTGCCAGAAAGAAGGCCAGCCCGTGCCTGAATCGAACTTGGTATCCGAACTGAATAGCGCGGCGCCGCAGCATGCGCAACGGTATACGCCGTTGTCGTGGCAATTCCAGTATTCACCCGTGAAAGCGGGCTCGGTACCACCCTCGCGACAAACATGGTACTGCTGAGGCGTGAGCTGCTTTTGCCATTCCTGTTCAGACTTGACGATTTTTCGGTCCATGATTCCCTTCAGTCGATAATTTAGCGCCACCTGAAAAGTATCTCAGGGATATTTCAGGGATATATTTCAAGCGGACCAAGAATGTCTGTCAATGTAGATGTACCGGAGCCACTTCGCCTTCTTCCGGAAATTCAGCATGTACCACTTCGCCTTCCGGGTTTGGAAACAATGGAGCGCCACACTCCTCGCAATAGTCCAGAAGAAAATGATTTTGCAGCAACATGGTATGGCCTATACCGCATTCCCGCAAGGTCGTTTCGATTTGGGTTACGATATCGCTGCTCTCATCTTCATCGCCAACCAATGCCCATACTATCCCATACAGCACCTCGTTGCGATCCTTGAGCGTGAAACCTATACGGTATTCTTCCAGCCACTGATCATAGAACGGTGCGATTACCGCACGCAGCCTGTTAGGTGAAATGTTCAGGGTAGTTTGCAGGAAATTAACGGTGGCATGCGTGGAATAGGGCCGAGCGAGGCGATCCGCCATGCGCCAGGCCGAAAAAAAGCCATCGGGTATCAGCAATTCAAACGCGCACCCCAGGAACAACTTCCGCAAAGCTTCACCACCGTGAGTCTGCCATGCAGGCACAATTTCGTCTTTTGATAACATCAGAGCCGGCAAGTTGCTGTTCCTGGTCTCGCCAGCCCCATCCGTTTGTTGCCAGCGGAACATGGCCTTTCCTTGCGGCACCGCGATACCCCCGAGAAGATAGCGTGTATCGGAGAGGAAACGGCCGGTTTCGGGCAGCCGGTTGGGGTTCATATGCAACTTGCGTTCTCCCGCCACCGCTGCTGCCCATAGCTTGCCGGCCAGCTCATGTGTAAGGTGATAGCCGCGTGGTAACTGGTCGGGACTGAACAGGCAATCCGCGAGCACGAACTGGACATTCGGCGCCAGCACATGGGTCTGCAACTGTAGGCGCAAATTGGCCAGCATTTCTTCGTCTACCGGACCCGAAGGAATCGAAAACCGCGACCAGGTCAGCACCGGCACGGCGAACATCAGAACATCATAGCGCCGATCTTCATGTGTCAATATGCTGCATTCAATTGCCGCCTCTATGGCATAAATGAACTCGCTATAACCCGCCGGGTCGGTATCATAAAGCTGATCCAGCGCCGCTTCGAGATTCTGATCGTCGCTTGTCCGCAGCTGGGCATGTATCTTTGCCGCAAGCCGGTTTTCCCAGAATGCGTCTTCTATACGGCTGCCTGAAGCGGCAAGCCCCGCCGCCAGGCGGCAAAGCTCTTGCACTGCGCGCGGAGATTTGGTGCGATGGGGAGCGCGAGTTTTTTTCATTAAAATTGATGTGCGCGTATGATCAAAAAAATATTTTAACTTAAATCCCGGGGATGGAAGGAGGATACGCTTTAAGGGGATCGAACGATGCGAAGGAACGAGCGGATCATCTGCTCCGCTCCTCCGCACTACCCGGCTTTCTCGCCGCTGATGGCGTCAGAGTGGAAGCTTCGCGCCGAGTACGTCTATATACTCAATCTGCGGGGGTTCCGCCAGTAGATCGGCCGCGTTGGCGCTCAGTGCTTCTGCGATCGGACCGGATAAATGCGCCGACCGCCCCGCCTCATCGGCGAATGCATCGAAAACGCCGAAAGTGGATGGGCCCAGGCGAAGAGCGAACCATACCGGCGTCTGGGCTTCCTGGTTCGCGAGTGTAAGTCCCTGCTCGAGAAAATTGCTTACATCGGTTTCCTTCCCCGGTTTGGCTTGTAATCGTACGAATAGAGCGACTTTTAGCATAATGGCTTTCCTTTCTGAAGTTGAACAACGAGGCACAACTCCAGGCATCATACCGTTTCCCGTAAATGGCGAGACTGGCAAATTAAATAAAGTTCTTTCACCCACCCTCATATCCTTGCATCGGTCGTCCATGCAGACGGCAGTGCTGCGAGCTTTTTTCGCGGTGGAATTGCCCGGTTAGAGTGAGCGACAGGCACTCCACTGAAGAATTGGATCAGGTCCTTGACCTGCTATCAATAATTAGCGAGTTGCCACTACCTCGCTCGATAAATTGATGCTTCCGAAGCGCTGATCGCCCCAAGGAGAAGAAGCATGGCTGGGTTTGGTGTGGCCTGGAATCATTGCCAGGTTGACTGAGTAACCCAAACTGGCGAGGCTGTGGAATCGGAACTCAACAGGCATTGCCAGGAAGTGGAGACCTGAAGCGTGCGACGGCCGCCCGACGGTAGTTGCTACATTGATGCCCTTATACAAGAAGGGAGCCGCAGCTCCCTTCTTGTATAAGGGCAGAGGATCAGTCCGCTGCCAAAATGATATATTCTACTTCCAGTTTGGCTGGAATCGAGTTTGCTGGGTCCGGTAATCCTGCCAGGCATAACCGGGAGAGACCAGCGGTTTGGCTGGGATGAAGAACGTACCCAGATCCGCAACCCCCGCCAGCGAACGGCCGACCCCATAGGTAATACCGGTCAGCAACCCTGTGGTAAGTCCATAACCCAAGCCTTTGTCATTAGTCTCCATCAGCATGCTCTTCGGAACTTCCGCGATGCCTGTTACGGTATTCGCGGCGCCGTGCGCGAGTTTGTTGCCTACGCCTAGGCCGTAGGTCGCATAACTGGCAGCCACTGCGGCTTCAGACGAGAAGAATATCAGAGTAGATAGTATCAGTAACGGTTTCAGCGTACTTTTCATCGATACCTCCGAAAGGTGGATTGAATAAATCAAACCCGATTTAACACTAGCACGGATGAGATGCAATGTCAAATGTATTACCCCTACCCCGCTTGGCGCATGGGTTGGCGAGAAGCGATAGACGCTATGAAAGTGATGGATGCATTGAACGGAGAATATGGAAGCCACAGTTCCGACGCCTCTTCCGGACGTCGGAATAGGCTGGCAGAAGGAATCTGCAACATTTTTTCAGGCTCACCCCGTGATGAGTAATGGGCGATTAAGGGGTAAATAAGGGGTGAGTATTCAACGCCGCATTCCATCGCGATCATCATCGCTGCCATGGACCAGGCGGTACAATATGGGCAGTACCAGCAGGGTCAGCGCGGTGGACGAAAGAATGCCGCCGATTACCACTGTTGCCAGTGGCCGCTGCACTTCCGCACCCGTTCCGGTGGCGAGCGCCATGGGGACGAACCCAAGTGCCGCCACCAGTGCCGTCATTAATACCGGGCGTAAACGGGTGAGAGCGCCAGTTTGAATAGCCTCATCCAGGGCCATGCCCTGTGCTCGTAAATCACGGATAAACGCCAGCATGACCAGGCCATTCAGTACGGCTACGCCGGACAGGGCGATGAATCCCACGCCGGCTGAAATGGACAGCGGGATATCGCGCAACCACAGTGCCACAATTCCGCCGCTAAGCGCGAAGGGAACGCCGCTGAACATCAGCAATCCGTCCCGAACATTGCCGAACATGTTATAGAGCAGAACAAAAATCAATCCGAGGGCCACGGGAATGACGATCTGAAGGCGCTGCGCCGCTGAAATCAATTGCTCGAATTGCCCTCCCCACGTTATCCAATAGCCTGGCGGACTCTGCACCTTCTCTGCGATGAGCGCTTCCGCTTCTTCAACGAAGGAGCCCAGGTCCCTGCCACGAACGTTAGCGGTGACCACTACCCGGCGTTTACCGTTTTCGCGGCTTACCTGATTAGGTCCCTGGACGACTTCCAGATTAGCCACCTCGCCCAGCATGACGTAGCCGACTACGCCAGTGCCAGGGGCCGCCGTAGCCCCCAGGGTCGAATCGGGTAGCCTGACCGGTAAACGCTCGAGGGTCTCGATATCGCTGCGCAGTGATTCCGGTAGCCGAACCTGCAAATCGAAGCGGCGATCCCCCTCATAGATAGTGCCCGCGCTTCTGCCGCCAATGGAAATGGCGACGGCATCCTGCACATCCACTGCATTCAAACCGAAACGCGCCATTTTTGCCCGATCCATTTGAATCGACAATACCGGCAATCCGCTGATCTGCTCGGTCCTCACATCCGCTGCGCCAGGGATGGTGTCCAGAACTTTTTCGATCTCTTCCCCTACAGCGAGCAGTGTATCCATGTCGTCGCCGAATACTTTTACGGCGACATCCGCGCGCACGCCGGAAAGCAGTTCATTGAAACGCATCTGTATCGGCTGGGTGAACTCGTAATTGTTACCCGGTACTTCCCGCACGGCCTTTTCAATCGCAGTAACCAACTGCGGCTTGGTATGGTGCGGCCCCGGCCATTCCGACGGCGGCTTCAGGATAACGAAGGTATCCGCTACGCTTGGCGGCATCGGATCGGTCGCAATCTCAGCGGTGCCAATCTTGGAGAACACCCTGTCCACTTCGGGAAATGCCTTGATTTTTTTTTCCAGTTCATCCTGCATCTCGACGGCAGTAGTCAGGCTCGTGCCGGGGATGCGTATGGCATGGAGAGCTATGTCTCCTTCATTGAGGCTGGGTATGAATTCGCTGCCCATCCGCGTCGTCAGCAGTCCGGACAGCACCACAATCACCACCGCAAGCGTGATCGTGAGTGCCTTATTGTGCATTGCCGCCGCGAGGGCCGGTACATACACTTTCTTCGCCCACGCCACTGCCGGGCTTTCTTTTTCCGCTACCTTGCCGGAGAGAAAGAGTGCAATTGCCGCCGGGATGAATGTTATGGAAAGAATCATTGCGCCGACCAGCGCGATCACGACCGTGAAAGCCATGGGATGGAACATCTTTCCTTCCACGCCTGACAGCGCGAAAATCGGCAGATAGACCACCATGATGATGAGCTCGCCGTAGATCAGCACCCGTCGGGCCTCCCTGGATGCATCGAAGACCACAGCAAAGCGCTCGGCAGGCGTCAACAGTCGCCCCAGCCGCGTCTGCTCGTGCGCGAGCCGCCGGATGGCATTTTCGACAATGACGATGGAACCGTCTACGATCAGGCCGAAATCAAGCGCCCCCAGGCTCATCAGATTGGCGCTGACATGATTGGCCACCATGCCGCTGAAGGTGAACAGCATCGAAAGCGGAATAACGAGCGCGGTAATCAGCGCGGCACGCAGGTTTCCCAGGAACAGGAACAACACCAGGATTACCAGGGTTGCACCCTCGAACAGGTTGGTTGCGACTGTCCAGATGGTTTTATCCACCAGATCGGTGCGATCGTATACCGGCGTCGCGACGATGCCTTCCGGCAGAGTCCGGTTAACCTCTACCAGCTTGTCGGCGACAGCTTGAGAGACCGTCCGGCTGTTCTCCCCGATCAGCATGAGCGCGGTGGCAAGGACTATTTCCTCACCATTCTGCGTAGCGGCGCCGCTGCGTAATTCCTTGCCTATCAGGATATCCGCAACGTCTTTGATACGTATGGGTATACCTTGCCGCGAACCGAGAATGATATTGGCAATTTCATCCAGGTCGGCCACCTGCCCCGGCACTCGAACCAGGTATTGTTCACCGCTTTTTTCGATGTAGCCTGCGCCTACGTTAAGATTATTCCGCTCCAGGGCGATGATGACATCCTGTAATGTCAGTCCGAAGGAGAGCAGCTTGTCGGGATAGGGTGTGACGTGAAATTGCTTGACGTAGCCGCCTATTGCGTTGACCTCCGCTACCCCTTTGACCATGCGCAACTGGGGCCGGATAATCCAGTCCTGGATCTCCCGCAGGTCGATCGTGCTATAAGCGGTGCCGTCCGGCTTTTGTGCGTCTTTCCCGGCATCCACGGTCCACATGAAGATTTCCCCAAGGCCGGTAGAGATCGGTCCCATCGTGGGCACAATTCCAACAGGCAGCTTGGCCTTGGCCTCCTGGATGCGCTGGTTGACCAGCTGGCGCGCAAAATAGATGTCGGTGCCATCCTCGAAAATAACCGTCACCTGGGATAAACCATAGCGAGAGAGGGACCGGGTATGGTGAAGGTGGGGAAGGCCGGCCATGACCGTCTCGATCGGAAAGGTCACACGCTGTTCTGCTTCCACCGGCGAATAGCCTATCGCCGGTGTATTGATCTGTACCTGCACATTGGTAATGTCCGGCACGGCGTCAATTGCCAGCTTCTGGAAACTATAAACCCCGACCGCGGCCATCGCCAGCACCGCTCCCATCACGAAGACGCGCCGGTGTATCGAACCTTGCAAGATGCGTTCAATCATGATGTATCGCCATCGAAAATATTGTGGCTGACCTGCAGCTTGCCGGCTGGCCGCACCGATTTTCAGTGATCATGGGATGCGCCTGCTTTGCCGAGTTCGGATTTGATGATAAAACTGTTGCCCGCCGCATACTGCTCCCCGGCGGAAAGTCCGCTGAGCACCTCCACCATCTTGCCATCACTGCGCCCGAGCTTCAGCGGACGTGCTTCAAAATGCTCGCCGTAGCGGCCGAACACCACCGACCAGTCGTTCAGTGTCTGGATGGCGTCGACCGATACCGCGACAGGCACCTGAATTTCTTCGGCCACCAGTTCCGCGGTGACAAACATGCCTGGGCGCCATCTGCCATCCTTGTTATCCAGTATGATCCGCGCGGTGGCAGTACGGGTCGCGGCACCGACGAGGGCGCTGATGTAGGAGATTTCACCTTCGCCCTCGACATCGATCGCTGTTGCTTTCACCTTCGCCTTCTGTCCGATCTTGAGTACATCCAGGTCTTTCGCATACACCGTGATTTGCGCCCATACCGTGGACACATCGGCTATGGTGAAGATAGCCGTATCCTCTTTGAGCGTCTGGCCCTGGGCTATGGCTTTGGCGGTAATAAGGCCGGGAATCGGCGCCTGGATCTCATAGCGGGACAGATCGCGCTCCTGATGAATTACCTCAGGCCGCACGCCAAGCGTACGCAATTTGGATAAGGCGAGATCGGAGGCGATCTCGGCTTCGGCCAGCGCCTGCTGGGCGGTGAGATAATCCTGCTTTGCGGAGATCTTTTCCTCCCACAACTGCTTCTCTCGTTCAAATGTGATCCGCGCCAGCCCCAGCCGTTTTCGCGCCGCGAAGAGCTGGCTGCGTAAATCCGCCAGCATCATGCTTTCGATGACTGCGAGCACCTCGCCTTTCTGCACATGCTGGCCATGATGTCGATAGACGGCATCCACGATGCCCGGCAACCGGGGTACGACCTGCACGATGGTATGCTCATCGAATACGATCTCGCCGGGCAGCTTGAGTGTCAGCCTGAGCGTCGCTGGCCCGGCAGCGCGTATTTCGACGCCGATGCTTTTCAGCATTTCGTCCGGCATTGCTACCCGTGCTTCGACCTGGCTGTAGCCCCAGCGAAACGTTTCACCGTCGTGTTCCGCGGCAATTGCCATATCGAATGAGTGAGGTTCCTCCACTACCTGGTCGCCCAGCAGATAATCGACCTCAGGCTTGAAGTTGAATATCTGCGCCGGCGCACCCAGCCGGGATAGTGTGACCGTTACTTTTGCGGCAGTGGGCGGAAGAGGCTTCCCGTTTTCATAGAGGTAGAGGCGCAATTGCGGCGGCACCCCTTTTTCAAAAATGGTGACCTCTACGCCGAATCCATCCTTGATAAACAGTTTTCCTCCCTTGGGGCCTTTGCCGGGCTCTTGTCCGGCTCGCTTTTCCATCGCTGGATGATCATGGTCTTCGCGAGCGCCGGAGGCGGCAGCTTCATCATGGACTTCATGCAGGGTATCGTGAGAAGGAGCCTTGTCCCATCCAAGGATTAACCCACCCAGTACGACCCCAGTTACGATGACAACGGCAATCGATATCCTTTGACGCTTGTTCACAATGTGCTCCTCGAATTCCCATTTGTGCCATTTGTATTGTTGCCGTTGATGGCAGCGGGATTTACGGCTCCATCAATGGGTGCTGCAATCACGCGTTCGATCTCATTGACCAGGCGGTGGTAATTCGCGAGCGCGCGCACATAAAGAATTCTGTTCTGGAATAAAGTCCGCTGCGCATCCAGTACTTCAAGAAATCCGAATTTACCCAGCTCATAGCCTCTGTTGGTAACCTCGAACGCGCTTCTGGCCGCAGGTAGAATTTCGTCACGCAGTATTCCTACCTCGTTTTGTGCGCTCGACAAAGCCTCATACGCAAGCGTGAGCTCGGCTTTAAGCCGCAGGTCGATGGCTGCCTGCTCGTCGATGGCCTTATCTACACGTTGATGCGCTTCGCGGACATTGCCCTGATTACGGTCGAAAAATGGTAACGGCATCACCAGGCTGACCACAGGCGTATTGCCCCCCAGCAGCGCGTGGTGAACGACACCCGCGTTCACGGTGAGATTCGGTATCTGACGGGTCTGTTCCACCTCCAGCAGTGCTTTACGCTGTTCTATATTTTTCATGGCGCGAAGCGCTGCGGGGCTGCTGAGGACGCGTTCCGAGAGAACTTCAAAGCTCGGCAGGGTGATCAATAATTCCAGATTTCCCAGCGCCCGGGTAAATCGGGGGGAAGCGTTACCCCATAGCAGCGTCAGCCGTTTGCGCGCCGATGCCAGATCACGCTGTGCTTGCTCAAGTTCGATGCGCGTGGTGGATAGTGTCACTCCCGCCCTGGTCTCCTCGATGGGAGGCACCTTGCCAGCCTGAACACGCTTTCCGGTCGTACTGACTACCCCCTGCGCCAGTTGCAGGTTATCCTCGGCAAGCCGCACACGTTCTTGTCCGGCCAGCACTTCCGTGAAGGTATTCGCTATCCGGGCGATAAGTTCCACCCGTCTTGTTTCGTAGTCTTTACCTGCCAGTTCTTCACCAAGCAGCGCCGCGTTGACTCGAGCCGCGCGTTTCCCACCGAGCTCGATCAGCTGGCTGATGCGGATAGTCGTGATTTGTTGCACAACCTCTTGCGTAACCGCCTTTTGCGAGTTGACATCGCCCTGAAGCGGCTGAATATTTCCGACATTTTCGACGTTGATCGATAATTCGGGGTTTCGCAGCAGCCCCGCTTGAAGCGTTGCGCCTTCCAAGGCGCGCATCTCCTTGGCAAAAGAGGCTAGCTCGGGATTGCGCTGCAATGCAAGCAGCGCTGCGTCCCGTAACGTCAAATCGCCCTTTTCCTCGGGCTGGAGCATATTGGAGAAGCGCGGGCTTCTGTCGGGAATGACGCCGACAAAGGTATTTTCCGCAATTGCCGAAGAATGCCAGCTCAGTGCAAGAACAAGACATCCAGCCAGCACGGAATATCGTGACGGCGCGAACGATACATCAAAGCTCATGAAAATCCTCCGCAAGGCGACGTAACCCGGATGTTTCATAAATTTGCGTGATGATTGCGCAGGATTTTGTTTTGTAGGGAGATTTCGTGAAAGAGTGGCGTAGTTATTCATACGCCCGACTGAACGAAATTTTCATACGAAACAAAAGACCAGCGAGGGCGCGCGTCAATTTATGAAACATCCGGGGTAGATATCAAACTCCGTAACCGGCCCTCCTATGAGTCAGCCGGTCCTTACGTAGATGAGAATGGGGCAAGTCTGCGCATGGCGCAGCGGCACAATGGGCACGAGGATAAAGGCCTCGAAGTATTCTCCCGGCGAGCCGGGTCCGCCCAAAGCAACGCCAGGGGGATACGCATGCTGAGACCTGCAGATTCAGCTTGCCAGGATGTTTCGGGGTGGATGCAGAGGTGACTCGGGAATGGATTCGGGAACGGTGGCAGAGACAAAGACCCCCAGAACTTCCATACCGGTGAAAGCGGGTACAGTTAAAGGAGCCGTAAAGAAAAAGGGCTGATACTGTCCTGCCGCGTGAAGACACAAATGAGTAGCGGCATCCAGATGGCCCTCATCGTTTATAGCCGCATGCTGATGAGCCTCGAGATGAGCTGTTGGATCGAGAGAAAGAACGTGATGCTCATGATCGAGCTCATGAGCGAAAACCTCGCCGTTAAATGCCCAGCTAAATGCGTTCGTCATCATAGTGACGAACAGTACAAGCATGACGGAGTGGATATGACGGCGTGGGTTCATGGCTTCTTAGATTCTATACCCGGGAACGAATAATGCCAATAGCTGCTTTTTTATCGTTAGCACAGGCCAAGCTCAGGATTTCGCATAGGGAGCAATGAACTGCCCAAATAATTCAGCTGCTCTCATTCTCGGAAATGCGCAAGTTTGTGAACTATAGTGATATGAATGTTTGATCCATGAGCGTAGAGGTCATCAACACTGTGATGGCACTTTCCTGCTCTCTCAATCAACCGAAGCAATCAAATAGTTACCTAATCAGGAGGAAACGACATGCCTCAATTGCTGGCCTCTGAATCCACCTCGTTTACGTTGGACAATATGGGCAGATTCCTCTGCAACACGTTGCAGGAAGCAGTCGATAGCGCCGCACAGACCGTCGGTGGGCGCCAGCGCGACTTTGATGTGATTATCATTGGCGGCGGCACCTTCGGGGCAGTGATGGCGGAACATCTTTTTATTACCGACGCCACGCGCAGTCGCCGGATTCTCGTACTCGAAGCCGGGCCATTCGTAGTACCCGAGCACGTGCAAAACATGCCGTTTATGGGTGGCGCGCCCGATTTGCGTGTGCCCTGGGTAAATCATCCGGCGCTGAACTACCTCGGCCTGATCTTCGCTGTCGGAGGACGTTCGCTGACATGGGGCGGGTGGTCGCCCGAGATGCTCGATGAGGAGATGGCGGCATGGCCACCGGCGGTAAAAATGGCGCTGCGGCCGCCACTTCCTGCTGAGGGATATTTCGCACAGTCGAGCCGGCAGATTGGTGTAAAAGAAACCAACGACTTCATCTACGGACCGCTCCACATCGCGCTGCGCAAACAACTCCACGCCGGGCTCAACACCCCGGGCAATGAAACCGGCTTTACTTTCGCTCAACTCCTCGATCATCCGGCAGTGCGCTACCCTGACTCCGGAGAACCGCCGCTGACCGCCGCGCTGCTTCGTGACTGGCTGGGCTTGCCCAGTACCGACACCACCCCTGAGGCGGTCCTGCACGAACTTTTCAAACTTGAAGCACCGCTTGCGGTGCAGTCGACAACCCTGCCCGGATTCTTTCCAACCAATAAATTCAGTGCGATCCCCGGCTTGATCAGCGCAGCAAGGTTGGCGAACAAAGAGGCGGACGGAGTAGGACCGGTGGCGGACGCACGCAAGCGGCTCATGATTGTGCCAAACTGCCACGTACAGGAACTCATCACCGAGACACAACCCGATAATTGGGTGCGGGTGACGGGCGCGCGTATCTGGCAGAATGGCGCATCACGGGATATTCTGCTCGCGCCGCCGCGAAATGGCCGGCAGAGTGCGTCGGTAATCGCGCTTGGGACGGTTGAAACCACGCGCGTGGCGCTGACCACCTTTCAGCAGTCGCTCGCGGGGCGCGCTGCACAGCGCATGGGTGAAAATCTCATTGCGCATCTGCGCACCAACCTCACCATACGGATACCGCGTGCGGCCATTGCGGCCAACTTGCCGGCTACGTTGATTCCCAGCCTCCAGGCATCGGCCTTGCTCATCAAAGGCAAGGCGCCCAATAATCGGACTTATCATTTCCAGATCACCGCCTCGGGATTGGGCAAACTGGGCACCGATTCCGAAGCCGAGCTTTTCAAGAAAATCCCGGATCTGGAACTCATCGAAGCGATGCGCCGCGCGAACGATGCGACCGTTATCATTACCATCCGCGGCATCGGCGAAATGACGACTCGCAATCCGGACAGCTTCATCGATCTTTCGACGCAGGAAAGCGACTTTGGGCGCCCGAAGGCCGTTGTTCATCTCGGCAACGCCAAAGCCAGTCCACAGCAGTTTCCCGGCAGTGCACAGACCAACAACGATCGCGCCACGTGGGATGCCATGGATGCGGTAGCCGATAAGATCGCGCTCATCTTCGCCGGCAATGAACCGTTCGAGATACTTCTCACCAATCCTGACGGCGCCATTCCGATACCCTCTGGTACCCGGGCGCAGCGACTCGCCATGCTCGCCGCGTTCAAGAACCGCCGCGACGACCTGGGTACAACGCACCACGACGCCGGCACGATGCGCATGGGCGATAACATCGCGGACGCTGTAACCAATGATTTTGGTCGTATTCACGACACCACCAATTGCTACATCGCCAGCCCTGCGCTCTTCCCCTCGCTGGGTTCACCCAACCCGATGCTCACGGGTGTTGCGCTGGGCCGTCGGACGGGAGATCTGCTCAACGGTGGCGTGCTCTTCGACCCCGACCCGGTCATCAATCTTCAGGACGAGGCTGGCTTCCGCCCTCTCTTCGACGGCACGGCGGCAACATTCAAAAACTGGACGCTTGCCGGACCCGGCGGTGGTGGCATGCTTCACCTCAACGGCGAGATGGTCAGTTATGGCGATGGCGCGCTACGGCTGTTCTACTACTCCCAGGAAGCTTTTGGCGATTTCACGTTGCGCCTGCAGTTTCGCATCTTCGACGCCACGAATCACAACAGCGGTGTATTCATCCGCTTCCCGCGTCCGACGCTTGGCCTGACTGCAGCTCTCCAAAATCGCATCTCGCAGCAACCATCGCCCGAACCTTCCTTCGATGCGGGAAATTCAGCCTGGAAACCTGTGGTTGCTGGTTTTGAGGTCCAGATAGACGACAATGCCCGCGGGGATTCCGGCAAGGACTTTTATGGCATCAAGCCTGAGCCGGATGGATTATTTAAAAACCGTACCGGCGCGATCTATAAAATTCAGGCTGGCGACAGGGTCTGGCACCTGAATTTCAACGAACCGGCCGTGCAGAACTATACGCCCGGCCCCGCGCTCGTTCCTGCTGTCTGGTTTGAATATGAGATCGTCGTGCAGGGCAACGACTATACCGTCTTCCTCACCAACATCGAGACCGGGGAACGCAAGCAAACGACGATATTCCACAATACCGACGCGGACCGCGGCCTATCCCCGGGATTCATCGGCATCCAGGCTTATGCGGGCAGCACAGTGGCCTGGCGCCATGTCCGCATCAAGACCGCTTAGCCCATACCAGCAGAAAGCAGGGGAAATCATGAAATCCAAAGCAACGATTCAGTTCCTCAGGGATTGGCGCGAGTTCCAGCATGGCATGATCGAGCGAAATGGACGGCTCAAGGTCGAGTATGACATGCACCGGCTACCGCATTGTTTCACGGCATGGCATGGCGCCGGGCTCGGCGATATCACCGCATATATCCGCTTTCATCCTCGAGGGGAGGTCGTTAGCGGCAGTGTGATTGCTCCGGTCCGAAACCAGGAAAGCCCGCCTGGCATGATTATCGGGCATGTGCCTGCGCCATTTGAAACCGCAGTGCCGGACGACGCTGCACAGGCGGAGATCTGGTTCCACAATTTTTATCAGACCAGCACGCATTGCGACGCCTGGGACAGCCGATTTGGTTCCAATTACTGGTTCGAGATCGATGGTGCGCCGGCGCAGACCCCAATGCAGCCGGTCGCTTATCGCAACGGTGCGATAACAAGTCCGGAGACGGTCAATGTGCTGGAGCACAGCGCTGTCAAGGTGAATGTCTTTCCATCACTGCCGGAAGGCGGCCCCCGCCAGGGCACAGACTTGCAGACGATGCTGAAGGTGACCGCATGGGTCAGGGAAACCACTTTCGGCGCCAACGCATGGATTGACGTTCATGTCTTTGACGGTGGCGACAAGCTGATACATTCCGAAACGTTGACGCTGCCTTATAGCGGCTTTGGCCCGGCATTCCGTTATGAGTTCTCGGGCAAGGTCTATCAAGGTTCAACCGCCACTCCGGGATCGGTACAGCCCCGGCCCGATGCACGAAAAATCCAGTATCGCCTGTATTACGACATAAATTACCAGGTCTTCACTGACGGCATCCTGCATCAACTTCATCTATCCGAGGATGCCGACACTTCGGCGCATTCAGCCCATTCAGCCCATTCAGCCCATTCAGCCCATTCAGCCCATTCCCACAAGACGTCACATTGATGGCTGGCAGCTATGACGAACGTATTTAACCGGGTTTGTACCTGCTATCCATTTTTTATAAAGGTACTGTCAAATCTTGTCTTCCCCGCGAAAGCGGGAATCAAAAGGCCTTTCGAATTATTGCATGTCAATTACATAACCAGGAAACAGCCATGCCCGCTCTCATCCGCCTGATTACCGCTATACTCGCGCTAGTTGCCGCAACAGCCTACGCCGCCGATACCCCCGACACTTTGAATACGGCTGAAATAGAACAATTGACGGGTCTTAAAGGAACATACTCCAGCGAAGAAAATGTTTTCAAGGTATCCAAACCACGCACCGACGTAAAAATCAAGGTGGATAAATGGATGATGCCGCCATTCATGGGCTTGACCTCTTGGGCTGCTTTTGTCCCTGCCCAGGATGGGCAAGTGATGATGATGGGAGATACTGTTTTGTTCGAGGATGAGGTTAATCCAGCCATGAGCATGGCATTTGATTCAGGACTGGAAGTTACCGCTTTACACAATCACTTTTTCTTCGATGAACCGAAAATCTATTTCATGCATATTGGCGGCGTGGGTAACGCCGCACAGCTTGCCGCGGGCGTAAAAAAGGTTTATGACAAAATTGCCGAAATTCGCGCTATACAACCTGTACCTGTGCCCGAGTTCCCTAAAGCAATTTCGAAGGAAAGCAGAATCTCCGCAGGGCCTCTCGAAACAATCTTGGGAATAAAGGGTATATCAAAAGATGGCATGTTCAAAATTACGGTTGGCCGTTCCGCTACCATGCATGGCGCGCAAGTCGGCAAGGAAATGGGTATTAACACATGGGCAGCATTTGGGGGTACAGATAGCCAAGCGGTTGTTGATGGAGATTTCGCAATGCTGCCAGATGAAATGCAGACTGTTCTAAAAATAATGCGGGCAGGCGACATCAATGTCGTCGCGATCCATCAACATATGACCCATGATCAGCCGTATTATTTATTCATGCACTACTGGGGCAAGGGCAACGCACAAGAATTGGCAAAAACGATCAGGAAGGCGCTGGATGCGAGTCGACGTGTTTCATGAATCTTGGGAACGTCAAATATAAGTCCCATTAGGCCGCCAAGAGCGAGCGGTTGCATATGGATTACAATTCACCAGATGAATTAGCGCTGATGGCACGGCTACGATATGTGCGTAAATTGGAGGGCTATCGATCAAAGCTCATGGAATCCGCATAGGAACTGCGCATTCTTTACGCCTGAATAGACTGGAGAGTCAGGAATTTTCCTCAACCCTTCCACGACCGCTTTCTCCGCCTTTAGGCCCCCAGAATACAACCCACGTGCCAAAATCGCCGGAAAAATTCTCGAACCGGTGCTCAACATCAGCAGCTACAAACAGGCAATCGCCCGGTTCGAACGAATGACGATCATTGCCGATGACAAGCTCACCCGTGCCTTTATGGATGAAGTAAACCTCATCCTGTTCATGCGGTGTCTGGGGATCGAGGCCGATGGGTGCATAATACTCGACCGACATGGTGCCATGAGCAAGCGCAACGGCGAATCGTTCACCCATGGGCCACTCTGCGGTAACTGGACCTGGAATGCGGGAAAATACTTCCTCAAACGTTGCTTTAACTTTCAATTGCCCTCCTCGCGGGCAGGCCGCGCTTAGTCATCCCTGGCAGGTTCATCCGTGGAACTGCTCGGTATTTCCTGGAATCTGCCGGTAAGGGACGCAAGAAACTGGCTGTGGGTAGTCAGCAGCTTATAAAGCGGGAACGCGAGCGCGCCAAAGATTATGCCCAGAAGCAGGCCTGCAAACGGTGCTAAAAGGAGAACAAGAAGTGCTTTCCCTATACCGCTGCTCTGAAAAGTGAAAAATGCGTTTACGGGGGAAAATAACGTATTGGCACAACAGAATGCCAGTGAATTGAACTTTACGAAGGAAACGAAGCTAAGTTGTACGAGATATCTGCTCATTTATTTCTCTGACAATGGATTGAGCCTTGCCGAAGCACGGCCGTTACTGCTTCATTGTATGAAATAATCCGGGCCTGCGTGAGATTTATTCAGGCTTTATTCAGAACCCGCGTAGCTCGGGGATATCCGGAGCGCTTCCCTCCCTCGGCTCCGGTGCAACGAACGTGCGAATGCGAATGCCGGTATTTCAGGTGCTGTCTCGCTCTTATGGCTGTTCTTCCTAAAGTGTGAAAACATTGTTAAGCCAGAAATAATTCTATTCAAGTTGACGCTCGACCAGCGAATGCTAGACTGGAACATGGAAGCGATAATTTATCGTCTTTCATCCTGCTCCGCTACCGGTCTTTTATACCCATGCATGACGGTAGAGGCTGAGCAGATCCCTATGACTTATACACTTAGCAAAGAATCGTTTATTGCCGAGGGAATCGTTATGGAACAGTCTGCCGTCACCCAGTTCAAGTTACCCAAGGACGTGATCGCGCTAGTGCCTATGCGCAACCTTGTGGTGTTTCCCCACGTATTGACGGCGATCACCGTTGGCCGGGCAAAGTCAATCGCGGCAGTGGAGCATGCGCTGCACTCCAACTGGCCGTTGGGCATCGTTCTGCAAAAGGACGCGGCCGTCGACGAGCCGGGGCTCGATGCCTTGCTCAATATGGGCACGATAATAAGCATTGTTCGCCACCTCACTTCGGCCGATGGGCTGCGCCACGCCGTATGCCAGGGTCTGGAGCGGTTCTGCATCGAAGAACTGGTCGAAGGTTATCCGTTTCTTGCCGCTCGTATACGGCGCATTGCCGAGCCAGCCGAGGTATCCACAGAGGCCGAGGCGCTGGCAATGCAGTTGCGTGAACGCACCGTGGAAATTCTCTCGCTCTTGCCCGGGGTGCCGGCAGAGCTTGCGCACGCGTTGCAAGCTACACGAGCACCATCGCATCTGGCGGATATTGCCGCGAGCCTGCTCGATGCCGAAGTCGGTGAGAAGCAGATGCTGCTCGAAACCTTGAGTACGGAAGAGCGGCTGAAAAAAGTGCTTCAGATCTTGTCGCGTCGCATCGAGGTGCTCAGGCTCTCGCAGGAGATTGGTGAGCGAACGAAAGAACAATTGGTGGATCGCGAGCGCAAATTCCTGTTGCGTGAGCAATTAAAGACGATCCAGAAGGAACTGGGTGAAACTGAAGGCAACGACCAGGAGATCACCGAACTGGATGAGGCTATCGCCAAGGCCGGCATGCCGGATGAAATCGAGACCCAGGCGCGGAAGGAGCTACAACGACTGCAACGCATGCCCTCTGCCTCAAGCGAATATTCGATGCTTCACATTTATCTTGAGTGGATGACCGAGTTGCCTTGGCGGCTTCCGGCTGACATGCCGATCGACCTGAATGCAGCACGCGCGATCCTGGAAACCGATCACTTCGGGCTTGAGCGCGTCAAGCAGCGCGTTGTCGAGTTCCTGGCGGTGCAAAAGCTGAAGCCTCAGGGGCGCGCGCCGATTCTTTGTTTTGTCGGCCCGCCGGGGGTGGGCAAGACTTCCCTCGGCCAGAGCATCGCGCGGGCGCTGCAGCGGCCGTTTGTTCGCGTATCCTTGGGTGGCGTGCATGACGAGGCGGAAATGCGCGGTCACCGCCGCACATACATTGGCGCTATGCCGGGTAATATCGTGCAGAGTCTGCGCAAGGCCAAAGCACGCAATTGCGTGATGATGCTTGACGAGGTAGACAAGATGTCCGCCAGTCTTCACGGAGACCCATCGGCTGCACTGCTGGAGGTGCTGGACCCGGAACAAAATTCGACTTTTCGGGATAATTATCTCGGCGTGCCTTTTGACTTGAGCCGCGTCGTCTTTATTGCGACGGCGAATGTAATTGATAACGTGCCACCCCCGGTGCGCGATCGCATGGAGATTATCGACATCCCCGGCTATACCCGGGAGGAAAAACTTCAGATCGCGCTGCGTTACCTGGTGGCTCGCCAATGCGAGGGCAACGGCCTGACCGAAGGGCAGTGTGAAATAACGGTCGAGGCGTTGAATAGCATCATTGCGAATTACACTCGTGAGGCCGGCGTACGCCAATTCGAACGCGAGATCGGGCGTGTGATGCGTCATGCGGCCATGCGGGTTGCCGATGGTGCGCAGCTCAAGGTGCGGGTCGATATCGCAGATCTGGATGGTATCTTGGGCCCTGCCAAATATGAGCATGAGATCGGCTTGCGCGCCAGCCTGCCGGGCGTGGCTACCGGCCTTGCATGGACGCCGACAGGCGGCGATATTCTCTTCATCGAAGCGACGCGAGTCAGTGGGCGCGGCCAACTGATTCTGACAGGGCAGCTTGGCGGGGTCATGAAAGAGAGTGCTCAGGCCGCGCTCACCCTGGTAAAGGCGCTCGCGGGCGATTTGCATATTCCGGCGTCAATGTTTGACGGCGTGGACGTTCATGTGCACGTGCCGGCGGGAGCCATCCCGAAAGACGGCCCCAGCGCCGGGGTAGCCATGTTTATAGCGCTCGCTTCGCTTTTTACCGACCGGCCGATAAATCACGATGTGGCAATGACCGGGGAGATCAGTTTGCGCGGAATGGTATTGCCCGTGGGGGGAATCAAGGAGAAGGTGCTTGCGGCTCAGCGTGCGGGTCTGCGCGCGGTACTACTGCCGGCGCGCAATGAAAAGGATTTGCGGGATGTGCCCGAAGCGACGCGCGCCACACTGGAATTCGTTTTCCTGGAAACGGTGGATGACGCAATTCAGGCGGCACTGGGTCAACGGGGCACCAGTCGCGCCGCTTCCGAATTCAAGCTGATATAAGAAGTTTCTGAACCAGCCGCCTTCGAACTCATGCATGTGATCCAAGGGTTTCCGAGTTTGCTGCGGCACTCGCGTCATCCAAAAAATAACTAACCCGTTTCGAGCCCGACATCGAACGTTGTCGCGTACTCCTTTCCGGTTTCCAGAAGCGTAAGCATCAACTGGTCTCCCCCTTCGCGGAATATGCTGTCGCCCTCATTTCTCGTTCTCGGCAGGTAGGACCCTTTTCTTGCATATGCCGGCTGCCGTGCATATACCAGGTCCGTAATCGAGTCGTTGAAGTAGAGCTGCGACGTAAACTCGCGGGCCCGCGCATATTTCGGGTCAGTACGTATCTTGAAATGAATATGAACCGTTCTGCCGGGATACCAGCCGGGGTAAATAGTGAGAAATCGTACGCTGCCGCTTGTGTCCGTCACTTGATAGCCGCGCAGGAATTTCTTGCCGACGGTGTTGAAGCTGCTATCCGTCACATCGGAATAGATCCCCTGGGCATCACAGTGCCAAATATCCACAGAAGCGCCCGCAAGAGGCTTGCAGTCGATTCCATTGCCGGCCTTCGTACCTGTGCCGGCGGCAAAAACACGGATCTCAAGTGCGAGTGGAAGTCCCTCTTTTATCGATCCATCCGAAGGATCGGATCGAATATCCGAACGATGCAGATGCTCATCGACGAAGTAGGGACCTTCGGTCTGCTGAGGGGTGAGGACACATGAGAGAGCCCTGCGCACCGGTTCGCTGGCGTTCGCGGATGAATATCCACTGAGCCTGTTAATGCCGGCTGCACCGATCAGAGTGAGCATTTTCCGTCGATTCATGTACGATTCCTCGCAACTGCCGGAACACGTTATCTCCCATAAAGTGGTGGACAGTCGCATCAGTGGCGTTGTCGGTTAACTACTTTGATAGCGCCGCTGCCTTCAAGTTCATGAAATCGATTTAATTTCGACAATGGAGGTTATGAGGCTGGCGTAATTTCCGCCACAGCGGATTCATTGCCGTGTTTGTGGAACGAGAGCCTGCTTGTTAAATTGTTTTTTACCGAGGGCCATTCATGCTGGAGTATCGAATAGACAACCGTGTCACGAACCGAACCGTCACGCATTACTTGGTGATTGCGTAAAATCCCGTCCTGCTTCGCTCCCAGTCGTTCAATTGCCGTTCTTGAAGCCTGGTTGAAAAAATGTGTCCTGAACTCTACCGCGATGGCTTTTTTTTGCTCGAAGACATGTTGCAGCAGCAACAGCTTGCTTTCGGTATTTACCCCTGTTTTACAGGCGGATTTTGCATACCAGGTATAGCCAAGCATCGGTCGCCTGTTTTTTTCGTCCACGTTATAGAAGCGCGTGGTTCCCACTATCCTGTTCGCATCATTAAGCCGAACCGCAAACGCGATATCCCCGTTCCTGGCATTTTCAATGGCTTTAGCCACATAATTGCCGATTTGGGCAGGGGAGGGCACGTTGGCAAACCAGAGCTTCCACAACTCTCCATCCATTACCGCTGTCTTTAACGGATCGATGTGATTGATATCAAGCGGGTCAAGGGTTACAAGCGCTCCCTTGAGCTGGATAGGTTCAAGCCAGTGCATCATTGCATGCGTTCATATTGCCTTTCACTGACCTGTACCGTATCAATCTCCATCGTGCACGCCTGGGACCTGTTCAGTGGCTTTCCTAAAACATCGGCTTCTTTTTGGCTGTGTTATAGCGTTTTACACCGTTCACGATTTCCGCTTTTGCTTCTTTGACACCAACCCAGCCATTTACCTTGACCCACTTGTTTGGTTCCAGATCCTTGTAATGAGCGAAAAAATGTGCAATTTGTGAACGAATCAGCTCAGGTAAATCATCATGGGATTTTTTTTTGCGGTAGAGGCTGCATAGCTTGTCAACAGGCACGGCTAATACTTTGGCGTCTTCACCGGCTTCATCGGTCATTTCCAACATTCCCAGGGCCCTGCATCGCACGACCACACCGGAAATAAGCGGAACCGGCGAGATTACCAGCACATCCACCGGATCTCCATCGTCCGATAGTGTATGCGGAATATAACCATAGTTGCATGGGTAGTGCATCGCCGTTGACATGAAGCGATCCACGAACATTGCACCGGTTTCCTTGTCAACTTCGTACTTGATAGGATCGGCATTCATGGGTATTTCTATGATGACGTTGAAATCGTTGGGCACGTCACGGCCTGAACCAACCCGGTCGAGATTCATTTGCGTTCCTGTTACTGATGGCTGAAAAACGGCTATTATAACTATGAGCAGGCAGATTAACCCAGAAACCTTGAATAAGCTTCCGTGTACCAAATGACCGGCAACTGGGCAGATAAGCCCGGAAAATATTCATAGGTTCCCTAATTCCATCCTATCGGGCACCGATATGCTGTTCAATTTAGGCCTCATGGCCATGGCTGGGTATGCCGTTTTCGCGGCGGCAATTTTTTTTGTGCAGCCGCGTTTTGTCTATTATCCGGATTTTGGGCGAAGCATTACCGGAACACCGGATGACCTGGGGCTTGCGTACGAGTCAGTGGAAATCACGACCGCTGACGGCGAAATCCTGCATGGCTGGTTTGTACCGGCCCCGGTCGCAACCGCAACCGTTTTGTTCATGCATGGCAACGCCGGAAGCATTTCGCACCGCCTGGACTATCTGCCGATGTTTTACCGGCTCGGTTACAATACATTCATTTTCGATTATCGCGGTTACGGCGAAAGTAGCGGAACGCCATCAGAGGCTGGCACCTATCTTGACGCTCAGGTCGCCTGGCAATACCTTATCGAAAAAAAAGCTTTGTCGCCTGATAGTATCGTTTTATTCGGGGAATCCCTCGGTGGCGCAATAGCAGCATGGCTTGCGGCACAGGAAAAGCCGGCTCTGCTGGTGTTGGCTTCCGCGTTTACTTCGGTACCCGACATGGCCGCGAAAATGTACCCGTTTTTGCCTGTACGGCTGCTGTCCCGTTTCGAGTACAACACGATTGACTACCTGCGAAACGTTACCTGCCCGGTATTTGTCGCGCATAGTCCGCAGGATGAAATCGTGCCGTTTGCGCATGGTCAGGCGCTATATCAGGCAGCACCCGATCCAAAGCAATTTCTGGAGTTGCAGGGCGGCCACAATAATGGTTTCATTTACATGCGGGACGATTGGGTGAAAGTGTTGAATGAATTTATCGACAAGTATGTGCCTCCACGCTGAAGCGTCGGGCGCTTCGACGAACTAATATGGTTCCTGATCACAGATCATGCTGGTAATCGCTCATCGCGGATATCACGACGCGGTTCCTGAAAACACCATGGCTGCTTTCGAAGCGGCGGTGGCGGTAGGCGCGAACGGCATTGAAACCGATGTGCGCATCAGTCGCGATGGTTTGCCGGTACTGATTCATGACCGTATTATTGCATCCGGACAAGCGGTGGCGGAGTTGATCCGAAGTGACATCGAACGAATCGCAGGGCATCAGGTACCCACTCTGGATGAAGCGCTGGAACACTTTCCCGGCATCTTGTGGAATGTCGAGATCAAGACAATGAAGGCGCTATCCGCCGTGATTGGCGTTATCAAGAAGCATCAGGCTGGCCATCGTATTATCGTCACGTCGTTTCGCCATGACCTGGTGGCGATCTGCGCGTCGTCGCTCAAGGTCAATTGTGGCCTTTTACTGGCGCATCGGCCGCGAACGCTGAGTTCATTGCTGGCGGACTTGAACGATAACGGCAATCCCAGGATCAATCATATCGTATGGGATTATGATGTGCTGGACAGCGATCTATTGAAGCAGGCGTCTTTGGATGGTTTCCGCAATTTCGTTTATGGTCCCGTCACTAAAGCCGAGCACGACGATTGCCGGGAACTGGGCGTGGATGGGGTGATTACCGATTATCCGCTTCTGGTGCAAAATGCGTAGTGCAGCTAAAAAAAACAGGACTTGGGAATTACGCATGCTATAAATCACCCAGGGTAGAGCAATGGTTTATTTGACGATTTTGATGATCTGGCCAGCGGCGGGCTCTCCCTCGGGATACTGGCCGTTGAGCAAGCGCAGGTAACTTTCGGCGTTAACTCCAAGAGGAGACTCTTTGGCCAGCTCAGCATAACTCAAGCCATTGGCGGCTTTAATGGTTCTGATCTCAAGTGCCCTGGCAGACTTTTTTTCCGCATCGGTAAGTGCGCGAAAACTTCCGATGGTGCTGGAGATGGCATCCCGGTAGCGGGCGAACGCCGCGGGGGAGTCGCCTCGTCCCGCGACAAGGTATGCCTTGCCCTCATGATAAATAACGGCAGCCTTGAAGGGTCGCTCGCCCTGCGCAATGGGCGTTACGACAGCTACTGGCAGGCCATTACTGGTTATCGATAGAATTTCCGCAGGGGATTCAGGGCGAAAGCGTTCCTGGGCAAGATCGGCTGGCGCCCCGCGTTGGTCACCCAGAGGCCCTAACACCACCATGGCCTCCCCGTCGGGACTTACCGCAACCACTTCATCCGGTTTATTCCGGATACGCCAGCCGGACGGGAAAGACAGCATGAAACCCATTTGCTTATGTTGAAACGTGTTTCCTCGCACGACTCCCTGGCTGGCGGCATCGCCGAAAATCATGCCTTCGGTCTGGTGCAGGAATTCCGCGCGGTGATCATCGAGTTTTCCCGGCCGGGCATATCGATTCGCTTCACCAACCACCTCCTGCAATCGTGTGTCATTGTCAGGGTGGGTGGCAAAAATACCATGATAACGTCGCGGCTCGCGTCCTTCCTGCTTCGCGGCTTCGATATCGAACAGTTCCTGATTTTTAAGCACGGAAATGACTTTGATCATCGCTTGCGGATCGTAACCGCTGCGCGCAAGATACTCCGCACCCAGACGGTCCGCCTCCAGTTCATGGTTGCGGCCATAGCCTGAAAGAAGAGCGCTGCCAGTAACCCCGAGAAGGCTTTGAACGCCTTGTGCCAATTGTCCGCCAAGTTGCGGCATGAATATGCCTGCTGCCAGGCCGCCAACGGCGGCGGCAACATTGGCTGCAGTGGCAGCGCTATATTGCTGCACGCTGTGGCGTGCCGTAACATGGCCAATCTCATGCCCTAGCACGGCGGCAAGTTCCGCTTCGGAATTAAGATAAGCCAGGATGCCCCGTGTGACGTAGATATGACCGCCGGGCAGGGCAAAGGCGTTTACCTCAGGGCTATCCACGACCGTGAAATGATAATCAAGCTGGGGGCGATGGCTTTTCCTGGCGAGCTTCTGCCCAATCTCGTTAACATAATTTTGCAAAGCCGGCAGACCGTCATAAGTATCATATGTCTTGCTTATCTCGGTAGCGGCTTGCCGGCCCTCGCGCATCTCATCGGCCTCCGACATGAGCGTGAAATTCCGGTTGCCCGTAACCGGATTTACCGCGCAACCAGAGAACTGAAGCAGGCAGCCGAGCGCGAGAGTCAATTGAAACGCGGTTACGATCCTCATCGTATTATTTTGATTTACCGCTGACAATAAAAGAGCGTAGGGAAACGAAAAAGAGCAGCGTGAAGCTGCTCTTTTTCTGCCTGCTCTTTTTCAGCAGATACCTGACGATTGATTTTAAGCCGCTGGTTGCTTTTCGAGCTTTTTTCCATATTTCTGGCGAAATTTTTCTACTCGCCCGGCGGTGTCAACAATTTTTTGCTTGCCGGTATAGAAAGGATGGCAGACCGAGCATACTTCGATATGCAACGGCTTGCCCATGGTGGAGCGAGTCTGGAATATGTTACCGCAACTACAGGTAACGGTGATTTCCTGGTAGTTTGGATGAATGTTTGCTTTCATGGCGTAGTCCTTGAGCTGAGCTGTGCCCGGTCGGCAGTAGATAGCTGCGGAGCAGGAAAAACTCTTATTATCTTATAATCCGGGGAGAGGTTGCAACAATGTATTCCATTAGGCGCAGTTTTTGTACTATACCCGGCGCATGGAATCGAAGAAATCCGCGTTATTTTTCGTGGCCTTGATCTTGTCGAGCAAGAATTCCATCGCTTCCATGTCATCCATTGGGTAGAGCAATTTGCGCAGCACCCAGATTTTCTGTAATACATCCGGTTTGATGAGCAATTCTTCCTTGCGGGTGCCGGAGCGGTTTACGTTGATGGCGGGGTAAGTGCGTTTTTCCGCCATGCGCCGGTCAAGATGGATTTCCATGTTGCCGGTACCCTTGAATTCTTCATAGATCACATCGTCCATGCGCGAGCCCGTATCCACCAGGGCGGTGGCGATGATGGTAAGGGAGCCGCCTTCTTCAATGTTGCGTGCGGCCCCGAAGAAACGCTTGGGGCGTTGCAATGCATTGGCATCGACGCCGCCGGTCAGTACCTTGCCGGAAGCAGGAACCACGGTATTGTAAGCGCGCGCCAGTCGCGTGATGGAATCCAGCAGTATCACCACATCCTTCTTGTGTTCGACCAGCCGCTTGGCCTTTTCGATCACCATGTCGGCCACTTGCACGTGACGTACCGCAGGCTCGTCGAAAGTGGAGGAAACCACCTCACCTCTGACCGAGCGGATCATCTCCGTTACTTCCTCGGGACGCTCGTCTATCAGCAATACCATCAGGATGACGTCGGGGTGATTGGCCGCGATCGCATGGGCGATATGCTGAAGCATGACCGTTTTTCCCGACTTGGGGCTCGCTACCAGCAGACCGCGCTGGCCTTTGCCGATGGGGGCAATGAGATCGATGATGCGACTGGTAACGTTTTCTTCGGCCTTGATGTCACGTTCGAGCAGTAGTCGCTCGGTGGGGAATAGCGGGGTGAGGTTTTCAAACAGAATCTTGTGCTTGGAATTTTCCGGCGGTTCGCTGTTGACCTTGTCAACCTTGACCAGGGCAAAATAGCGTTCGCCATCCTTGGGCGTGCGAATTTCGCCTTCTATGGAATCGCCGGTATGCAGGTTGAAGCGTCTTATCTGGCTGGGGGAGACATAAATATCATCGGGTCCGGCCAGATATGAGGTATCCGGAGATCGCAGGAAGCCGAAGCCATCCTGGAGCACTTCCAGGGTGCCTTCGCCGTAAATGCTCTCCCCCTTGCGAGCCTGGTTTTTCAGTAAGGCGAAAATCAGGTCCTGTTTTCGCAGCCGGTTGGCGCCGTCAATTTCGTTGGCGATAGCCATTTCCACCAGTTCGGTGACGTGAAAGTTCTTAAGGTCGGATAGGTGCATTGAGCGGAACTCGTGGGTGAAGAACAGGGGCGTAAAGCGTCAGGACGCGTTGGAAAAAACTGATGGGGCAGAGCGAGAATTAGAAGCGGTAGATCGAATAGGATTCCGCTTGGGGAGGCGGTTATTTACAAGATTAGCGATTTTAGATATGGCTGTCAATAAAAGCGGTAAGCTGGGACTTTGATAGTGCGCCAACCTTGGTTGCCTCGATATTGCCGTTTTTGAAAAGCATAAGCGTGGGAATGCCACGGATGCCATATTTTGGCGGGGTAGCCTGATTTTCGTCAATATTCAGTTTTGCCACTTTCAGCCGATCTCCATATTCCTTGGCCACTTCATCCAGGATCGGCGCGATCATCTTGCATGGTCCGCACCACTCAGCCCAGTAGTCAACCAGCACCGGCACGGCGGATTGCAGTACTTCGGCTTCAAATGTCCCGTCGGAAATATAAAGGATATGCTGGCTCATGTGACTTTCTCGTCCAAGTTAAATATATGCGGCTAATGACTACGGCAGGCAGGGCCAAACGACACCGATGCGATAATGCTGAAAATGAAGAAGCTGCAGTTCAGTCAGGGGTCTGTGGCAATATCAGAAATTATATATCGCTTCTTTTCCGGATGCTTTGCTTTTGTATTTTTTATATGCTATCGAAAAAATGCAGGAAAGGGAAGCAGCTTTTTCAAGAAAGACGGGCTTGAGTTGAATTCGCATTATATCACAGTAGAACCGGGCAAGTTCGGTATCGGCGTCAATCGTAATTTCAACCGTCGTGTTTCAGGCCTTGGCGGGCTTGCTCCATGAATCCCGCAGCGTAACCGCTCGATTGAACACCGGTTTTCCGGGTTTCGAGCTCTCACGGTCGGCGATGAAGTAGCCATGGCGTTCGAATTGAAAACGGTCTTCCGGTTCAGCTTCGCCGAGCGCCGGTTCTACATAGGCATTGATAATTTTCTTCGAATTGGGGTTCAGAAAAGCCTTGTAATCCTGCCCCCCCGCGTCGGGCTGGACATGGGAAAACAGACGATCATAAACCCGCACTTCGGCCTGTCGCGCATGGTTTGCCGAAAGCCAATGTATGTTGCCCTTCACCTTGCGTTTGTCCGCGCCTGCGGTGCCGCTCCTGGTATCGGGGTCATAAGTGCAGTGAATTTCGATGACTTCTCCGGCGGCGTCTTTCACGACATTCACGCATTTTACGATATAAGCATAACGCAACCGCACTTCCGTGCCGGGCGAGAGGCGGAAGTAGCCCTTCGATGGTGTTTCCATGAAGTCGCTGCGCTCGATATAGATGATTTTCGACAGGGGCACGATGCGGTTTCCCCACTCCGGTTTTTGCGGATGGTTGGGCGCCAGGCAATCCTCCTCGCTGTTTTCCGGATAATTATCGATAACGACCTTTAGCGGCTCCAGGATAGCCAGTCGCCGGTGAGCGCGTTCATTCAGGTCTTCGCGAAGGCAGTCTTCCAGCATACCCAGCTCTATCCACGAATCGGCCTTGCTGACGCCGATGCGCTCGGCAAAAAGCCGAATGGACTCGGGCGTGTAGCCGCGGCGCCGTACCCCAGCCAGCGTATTCATGCGCGGGTCATCCCAGCCATCGACGAAACCCCCCTCGACCAATTCGATCAGCTTGCGCTTGCTCATGACGGTATAGGTGAGATTCAGCCGCGCAAATTCGATTTGCTGGGGATGACAGGGGACAATATCAGCCAATTGATCCAATACCCAATCATAGAGCGGACGGTGATCTTCGAATTCCAGCGTGCAAAGCGAATGAGTAATTTTCTCCAGCGCATCGGAAAGGCAATGCGTGTAGTCGTACATCGGGTAAATGCACCATTTATCGCCGGTGCGGTGATGATGAATATGGCGGATACGATATATGACCGGGTCGCGCAGGTTGATGTTGGGAGACGTCATGTCGATTTTGGCGCGCAAAACATGCGTCCCGTCTGCAAACTCTCCCGCTTTCATCCGTCGAAACAAGTCAAGATTTTCTTCAGTGGCGCGTTCACGATAAGGGCTATTCTCGCCAGCCTCGGTCAGTGTTCCGCGTAGCGCGCGGATTTCCTCGGCAGTAAGGCTGTCTACATACGCCTTGCCCCGCTTGATGAGGTGCTCGGCAAACTCGTAAAGCTTATCGAAATAGTCGGAGGCGTAATGGAGGTGCTTGCCCCAGCTGAAGCCCAGCCATTCAACCGAATCAAGTATTGAATCGACATATTCCTGCTCCTCTTTTTCAGGATTGGTATCGTCAAAACGCAAATGACATATACCGTTATAATCACGGGCAAGGCCAAAGTTGAGGCAAATGCTTTTGGCATGGCCGATGTGCAGGTAGCCATTCGGTTCAGGCGGAAAACGGGTTTCTACGCGTCCGTCCCATTTGCCCGTCCTGTTATCTTCTTCGATGATATTACGGATGAAGTTGGAAACGGGCAGCGCCGCGGGCCCGGTCGCAGGGTTATCTTTCAAATTAGCCTCTCATGTCATTCATTCATTCATTATGCTTAACGCTGGTTCACCTATTATAGAGAGATTAGCGCATTACGCTAAATCCGATAAAAACCCTTCACGCCGATTAATGCGCAAGCTGTAGCGCAGGCCGGAAAAATTTGCACTACACTGGTTAATATGAAGCCGCTCACTTTTTCTATTCTGCGCCTGTTGAGCGATAACGAATTCCATTCGGGCGCTACCATTGCACAAACCCTGGGTGTTTCCCGGGCCAGCGTGTCCAACGCGCTACGAGACGTGGATGAAGCCGGTCTGACAGTACACAGGGTTTACGGTCGTGGCTACCGCCTGCTCGATCCGGTGCAATGGCTGGAACAGGAGGCTATTCTGAAGCACCTCGGCAGCGAGGCGGACAATATCGACCTCGAAGTGATGGATAGCATCGACTCAACCAACACTTTTTTGCTCCATGAAGCTTCGAGAGGGATAAATTGCGGCAGGGCCGGTATTCATGTGGTTGCGGCAGAATTGCAAACCGGAGGACGTGGACGGCGCGGACGGCAATGGCATTCGGGTTTGGGCGGCAGCCTTGCTTTTTCGATGTCATGGCAATTTCAGCAGGGTGCCAGCTTCCTGTCCGGCCTGAGCCTCGCGATTGGAGTGGCGATCATACGCACGCTCGAGTCCGCGGGAATCGAGGGCGCGGTACTCAAGTGGCCCAACGACGTCATGTACAACCTGTGCAAGCTTGCAGGCATACTCATCGAATTGCACGGTGATATGCTGGGTCCCTCCGCTGCCGTCATTGGCGTGGGCGTAAACCTGAAGCTGTCGGATAATATACAGGCGCGTATAGACCAGGGGGTGACGGACGTGTATTCGATTACCGGTAAAATGCCTGATCGAAATGAATTATTGGCTGCGCTATTGATTGATCTCGCAGCCGCGTTGAGAGAGTTTGAGCGCCGAGGCTTTGCGCCATTCAAGGAAGAATGGGTGAGTCGCCATCTTTGCGAAAATAAGATTGTCAAACTTCGCTTCCCCGACGGTTCAAGCCAGGAGGGCACCGTTCATGGTGTGGCGGATGACGGATCGTTGCTGCTGCAAACTTCGGCAGGTATTCGTAGCTACAGCGGTGGCGAGATTACGCTATGCAGAATAGCCTGAAACCGCTTTTGCTGGCAGTTGATTCCGGCAACACCCATATCAAGTGGGGACTATACGACGGGAGCAACCGGCTGAAACAAGGAGTCGTGGCACAAGGAAAAAAGGTGCTGCTGGAGCGAGAATGGGAGGTTCTGGAGGAACCCTCGCGTATCATGGTATCCCATGTTGCCGACGCGCAGGCCGGGAGCGATCTGTCCGAGCTATTTGCCCGATGGAAAACCCAACCGGAATGGATCCATGCGGTTGCTTACCAGTGCGGCGTGCGCAACTACTATGCGGACCCCGCCCAACTCGGCAGTGATCGCTGGGCGGCCCTGATTGGCGCATGGGAATCGGAACGGCAAGGATGCCTGGTCGTGGACGCCGGGACCGCAATGACTGTTGACGCTCTTACCGACACAGGTGAATTTCTTGGCGGCATTATTACTCCGGGTATTGATCTGATGCAGCAAATACTGATGAGGGATATCGTATCCTTGAAATCCGCGGAGGGGAAATTCTGCGATTACCCTGACAGCACCGCGGATGCCATATGCAGTGGCGCGATGCATGCAATGGCCGGCGCCATCGAGCGGATGGCCGTGACGCTTGCAGGTACCCTGGGTCGCGTGCCTGACTGTATTTTATGCGGAGGCTCGGCACAGCGGCTGCTGCCGCAACTTAACGTCAATGCCAAAGTAATGGATAATCTGGTATTACAAGGCCTGCTGGCAATCGCCCAGGAGAACCCGCAGGCACCGCTGTAAATTCAGCTTTCATCCGCAGCAAGTTGGAAGCCTCTGAACAGGTCTCGTCCCTTCAATGCGATTATCGGTCCGTTCGTATCCTGGGGGACTTATTTGGAGGCTCTGGAAATTTTGTTTTTAGCTATCTGCATTTACTCTTTTGGTTGAAATATGTCCGTTTTTCAGCATGCAACGTTTTATACCACTGTCAATCAGTTGAGCCATTTGCCGTCACCCGACGGGGTGGAGATAGCCTTTGCCGGGCGGTCGAATGCGGGCAAGTCCAGCGCGATCAACGCGCTGGCTACTCGGGGCCGCCTTGCTTTCGTCAGCAAAACGCCTGGACGCACTCAGCATTTGAATTTTTTTCAGCTGGGGGGCGACCGTTTTCTGGTGGACCTCCCTGGATATGGCTACGCCAAAGTACCCATCGATGTACGGCGGCATTGGGAACACCTGCTCAGCACTTATCTCCAGACGCGGGAATCGCTCTGTGGAATGGTGCTTATCATGGATGTGCGGCACCCGTTGACCCCGCTTGACCGCCAGATGCTGGTCTGGTTTGCGTCAACAGGAAAACCGGTGCATGTGCTGCTCACGAAATCGGATAAGCTGACCAGACAGCAGGCAGAAAAAATACTCAAAGAGGTGCTGGCTTATTTACGTGAAGCTTATCCGCAATGCAGCGTACAGTTATTTTCCAGTAAAACCAGGGAAGGGGTGAAAGACGCCACGGCCTTGCTAGGCACGTGGCTGGGATTGGAAGCTGATTCGGTTCGGGAACCGAATGCTGTTCCGAAGCAAAAAATAAAAAACCCCCGGTTAAAGGGGAATAAAACCGGGGGCAAACATACCTTAATAGGGATTAAGGTACCCGCTCAGGGAGGAAAAGCGGGAGACAATTAAGCAACGTCTGCAAGTAAGACGCAGGATTCGAGTACAAGTTCCCGGTTTTTCATTTTTTATCAATTTTCTTTTTTAGGTAGACCAATGCCAGTTTTAAACCAGTTTCCACAGAAGAGGATGCGGCGCATGCGTCGCGACGAATTTTCTCGTCGCCTGATGCGGGAGAATCGTCTGCATCCGGACGACCTGATTTATCCCGTATTTGTACTGGATGGAGAAAATCGGGAGGAGACCGTATCCTCGATGCCGGGTGTTGTGCGGCAAAGCCTGGATGTACTGCTGCATCGAGCGGAAAAATGCCTGCGGCTCGGCATACCGGCTATCGCGATATTTCCGGTTATCGAGCCCGGTCTCAAGAATCTCACCGCCTCGGAAGCCTTCAATCCTGCAGGGCTCGTGCCACGGGTAGTAAGGGAGCTGAAGAAGCAATTTCCGGAGCTGGGCGTTATTACCGATGTTGCACTCGACCCCTATACCAGCCATGGCCAGGATGGGTTGATCGATGCCCATGGCTATGTGATGAACGATGAAACCGTCACCGTGCTGGCACAACAGGCGCTGATGCACGCCCAGGCCGGGGCGGACATAGTGGCGCCGTCCGACATGATGGATGGGCGCATTGCAGCGATCCGGGAGGCGCTTGAAGGTCAGAAGTGTACTCATACCCGTATTCTTGCTTATTCCGCAAAATATGCTTCCGCTTTTTACGGCCCTTTTCGCGATGCAGTGGGCTCCGCCGCCAATCTGGGCGCGGGTAACAAGTATACATATCAGATGGATCCGGCCAATTCAGACGAGGCGCTGTGGGAGGTAGGTCTGGATCTGGAAGAAGGCGCCGATATGGTGATGATAAAGCCTGGTTTGCCTTATCTGGATATCGTGCGCCGCGTAAAGGACCGGTTTGGCGTCCCTACTTTTGTCTACCAGGTAAGCGGTGAATATGCCATGCTCAAGGCTGCTGCGCAAAACGGCTGGCTTGACGAAAGAACATGCGTTCTTGAATCGTTATTGGCTTTCAAGCGTGCCGGCGCTGACGGCATCCTGACCTACTACGCCCTCGATGCGGCGGAGTGGCTGAAGGAGTAAACAGGTAGGTCGGGCTCCGCCCGACATCGTTTCTTTGATCGTCGGGCGGAGCCCGACCTACTGGTGGGTTGGCATGAGGTATGGACCGCTTCATTCACGGTGACAAAAACTCCCTGATCACGTCCTCCACCGATTTTATCGCTTCGTCCACCTTGTCGTTCGCTTCGGGCGGTAGCTGCTCTTCCAGGAAATATTCGGTCATGGTACCGTGCGCTTCCCTCAAACCGGTTTCAGGGTTGATTTTTGCTGTGGTGATGCCGGCAGGCGGCGTATAGGCTGCTGTCGGGACGCCTTTCAATGCCTTGCTCATATAGCTCATCCACATCGGCAAGGCAGCCCGGCCACCGGTTTCGTTGTTTCCCAGTGATTTTGGGTTATCAAAGCCGATCCAGGCGATAGCGACCAGGTCGGCCTGGTAGCCACAAAACCATGCATCGACATAATTGCTGGTGGTGCCGGTTTTCCCGGCCAGGTCGGCACGGCCGAGCTGTTTTGCCCTGGTCGCGGTTCCCCGCTGTACCACATCCCGCATCATGCTGGTCATAAGAAAGGCGTTGCGCGGATCTATGATCTGCTTGGCGCTTTCTCCCGCCAGCACGGGTTTTGGCTGCTCCAGTATATTGCCTCTCTCATCCTCGATGCGCTGGATGAAATAAGGTGTTATGAGAAAGCCCCCATTGGCGAACGCGGCGTAACCCACCGCCATTTGTATCGGGGTCACCGACCCGGCACCCAACGCCATCGGCAGGTAGGCGGGGTGCAGCTTGGGGTCGAAGCCGAAGCGGGCAACATAATCCTGCGCGTATTGAACGTCAATTGCCTGAAGAATGCGAATGGAAACCAGATTTTTGGATTTGGCGAGCGCTTCGCGCATGCGTACCGGTCCTTCGTAGGTGTCCTCGTAATTTCGGGGATCCCACTGATCGCTTCCTGTTTCCTCGGCGGTAAAGGAGAGCGGAGCGTCGTTGACGACGGTGGCTGGCGTAAAGCCTTTTTCCAGTGATGCGGAATAAATGAACGGCTTAAAACTGGAGCCCGGCTGGCGCCATGCCTGTATAACATGGTTGAACTGGTTCCGGTTGAAGTCGAACCCGCCTACAATGGCGCGAATTGCCCCGTCATGCGAGTTTATTGCGACCAGCGAGGCTTCGACCTGAGGAAGTTGCACGATATGCCACACGCCTTTTTCGTTCTTCCGTATCCGGATGAGCGAGCCTGGACGAATATATTGCTGACCAGAGCCCGCCTTGCTGGTGCTGGAAAGGGATTTCTGGGCAAACTTGAGGCCATCACCGGTAATCTCGATGATTTCCCCACCCCGTCGGTACGCCTTGACCGATTTCGTGCTGGCCGCCAGCACTACGGCAGCCTGGATATCGTCGCTGTCGGTCACTTCCTGTAACGCGTCTTCCAGTATCTCTTCGCGATCCTGGCCAGTTTGTGCCAGATTGATAAATGCTTCAGGGCCGCGATACCCATGCCGGCTGTCATAATCCATCACGGCTTGCCGCACCGCGTTGTAGGCTGCATCCTGATCCAGCCGTCGTATCGTGGTATAGACTTTGAAACCTTTGGTGTAGGTATCTTCACGATGGCGTTCATATACTGCCTGCCGTGCCATTTCTGCCACAAAACCGGCGTGCATTGCGAATTCCTGCGATTCGCGTTTGACCTGCAGCGGATGTTTTTCCGCTTCCTTGAACGCTGTATCGGAAATATAGCCGAGTTCGCGCATGCGCCGGAGGACATAAAGCTGCCGGGTTTTCGCACGCTTGGGATTGACTACCGGATTGAAGCGTGAAGGCGCCTTGGGCAGTCCCGCCAGCATTGCGGCTTCTGCAAGGTTGATTTTCTCCAGGCTCTTTCCGAAATAGACCTGCGATGCGGCAGCAAAGCCATAAGCACGCTGCCCGAGATATATCTGGTTGAAGTAAAGTTCAAGAATCTCGTTTTTGCTCAGGCTGTGTTCAATTTTGAATGCCAGCAAAGCCTCGCTGAATTTCCGAGTGAGTGTTTTTTCCTTGGTCAGGAAAAAATTACGTGCGACTTGCATGGTAATGGTACTGGCCCCTTGCCGCGCGCCGCCGGAAGTGAAATTCGAATAGGCCGCCCGCAATATGCCGGGATAATCCACTCCGCCATGCTGATAGAAGCGGTCGTCCTCAGCGGCCAGAATCGCCTGTTTGAGGCGTTCCGGGACCGAGCTGATCTTGACCACCTCGCGACGCTCTTCGCCGAACTCTCCGATCAGGAGACCTTCAGCGCTGTACACTCGTAAAGGGATTTTCGGACGGTAATCGGTCAGCGCTTCAAGCGAGGGCAATGTGGGAATGGTAACCAGCGCGGCAAAGCCGGTCAGCAAGACTCCAATAAGACCTAGCGCTAAAAATGCGGCGAGCAGGTAAACCCACCAACGTGCTAGCATGTAGAAAGAATTTTGAAAAAGAGAGTTAAGACGGACATATGCAATTATAAGGCATTACGTGACGCAGTATTACGTGAAGCAATGTGGCAGAAGCGAATGCTGGGAACGCTACGGCTTCTCAACTTGCAGGCTTGTCTGTTTACGAGGATGTAAAGGAAACTACCGCCGGATTCTTGGTCACGGCGACCAGTACGATATAAAGAAAAGTCAACTGAGCCGCGATCCACGCATAGATTCTTGCTTTACGGGTTTTGCCGAATTTCAGCGCCATCATTCCGAGGCCGATATAAACCAGCAGGCCGATGACTTTGGCGCTGAGCCATGAATCATGTATCGGATCCTGGTGAATCCTGGTAGCCAGCACGATGGCGCTCGTCAGCAGTATGGTGTCCACCACGTGGGGTGTAACTTTTACCCAGCGCTGCTGCAAAGCGGAAGATTCACGCATTTTCCATATGCTGCGCAACGAAAACAACAGGTAGCTGATTACCACACTGGTGACATGAATCATTTTTAATGCCGCGTAACTCATGCTCACTCCCCGCTCAACATCCAGCCGTGGCTGCCTGCCACAGCGCCCGCAATAGTGACAAGGCTTAACCCGAGCAATATCCAATGCATGCGCCGCATCCGGCGAAAAGTCTTCTCGGCGTCGTGCTGCGCTGTTTTCGGGGCCTGTTTCCGTAACACCAGCGGTTCCACCACAAACAACATCAAGGTAAAGATCAGCCAGACCAGAACCATGGCATGCATCCACCAGAAGCTCAATTCGGCAAAACGGCTCCATGCGTTCAGAAAATGCACCATGTAGAATCCGCTCAAGCCGACGAGTAACGTGACGAAGCGAGCCTGCGGTGCAAAGCGGCCTTCGATACGCGCAAAAAACTCCGTTCGCTCGGATGTCGACCTCATCTGTGCCATGGCTGGAATCAGCACGGTAGTGACCATCGCCACGCCACCAATCCATAGCACAACGCCCAACACATGGACCACCCGGGCGAAAGCGAACTCATCCATAGAAATAATCTCCCGGTCTTTCCTGCTCGAAACGCTTATGTAAAAATGTTCTCGATACCCATGCCAGTACAAATATGCCAGGATTCACCCCTGTTGTCCGCTTGCGTTGCTACTCGCTGACTCGCAGGTCGTTAATGCTTGTGATTGGGTTTGGCAGCATGGGCACTAAAATGTTCAAGTATTTCACACATAAACATGAAACGGAGTCGCCACCTCGGTTGATTTTCGTCCCTTTGCTTATGTACTGCTTCAGGCGTGTCGTGCCGTATATGGGCCCTGCTATATGTGCTGTGAATGCCTTTTCTCATTGAAGGAGCGGCGCAAACCGGCCATGTTTGACCAAACAGAATCAATCAAGAGCCTCTTAATCAAGCGCCTCGCAATCGAATGCATCACAGTTGGCAAGATCGGATTTGCCGCAAGCGGGAACTTGTGCCGATAGCTGGCGCAAAGCGCTACGCAGGCCTTCTTCCAGAGTGGGGTGATAAAACGGCAAGCGCAGCATATCATGCACCGTGAGTGAACGCTCGATAGCCAGCGCCACCAAATGTGCCATATGCTCCCCGGCAGGGGCGCACATTTCAGCGCCGAGCAGCCGACCGCTTTCCGGTTCGGCATAAAGACGCAGGATGCCCTTGTTGCGCTGACCTACCCTGGCGCGACCCTGGTGTTTAAAACACGCTTCTCCCGTCAGTATTTTATTGGCGTCGAGTGGATTGAAGCGCCTGCCTATCATTGCGATATTAGGATCGGTAAAGACTATCGCGAGCGGGACGCGACGCTTGAAATACATCGGGTCGCGACGGGTCGCATTGATTCCGGCGATATGTCCCTCATCCGCCGCCTCATGCAGAAGAGGTATCCGGTCATTGATGTCGCCGGCCATGAAAACCGGCAGATCGGCTATTTGCATAGTATGAGGATCAACTGGAGGCAGTCCGTGCTCATCGAGTTCGATACCCAACGTTTCCAGCCCAAGGTTGTCGATATTTGGCCGCCGGCCCAGGCTAACGAGAACACTGTCGACCACAGCCTCCTTACTTCCGGCACGGACTTGCATACCACCGTTGGACGCATGCAGATCAGCCTTTTGCCCCAGATGAACAGGGAATTCCTGTTGCAGAAGTTCTGTCGCGACGGCATTGACGTTGGGGTCACTCAATCCCGCAATGGCAGTTTTCTGGTCAAACGCCACTATGTTCACGCCTAGCCGCGAAAGTGCCTGGGCCATTTCCACACCGACCGGGCCCAGGCCTATCACTGCCATGCGGGAAGGCAGCGTTTGCTGTTCGAATAAGGTATCCGTAGTGAGCAATTGCCTTCCGAAAGCATGCCATGGCTCAGGCACGACCGGGCGTGAGCCGGTAGCGATGATAATACTGCGTGCGCGGAGCTCGCGCCCGTTTACTTCCAGCCTTCCTGCTCCAAGCAAACGCGCGCGACCGGAAATCGCGCGCTCGCCCAGTGCTTCGGTGGTCTTCAGCGTGCTGGCAACAAAATCATCGCGCAGCCGGCGTACATGCCGCAGCGCAGCGGGAATATCGAGTGTGAGAGAACCTGCTCCCCGAATACCAAATTCCTCAAACGTGTTACGAGCGTGAAAGGCATTCGCTGCCTCGATCAGCGCTTTGGAAGGCATGCAACCAACGCGGGCACAGACCGTTCCCCATGGTCCATCGTTGATGAGGATGAAATTGGAGGTTTGCTTCTTCACTTCATTCAATGCAGCCAAACCCCCCGTACCGGCCCCGATAATGACGACGTCGTATGATTCATTCATGATGACTTCTCCTGCAATATAACGGTATTGAACCTAAGTGGCTGGCAAGGTGGGCGAGCAGAAACATGAACGTGTAACTGGCTAAACGTTATCTCAGTCGGCTGCCTGAGATAACTTGTAACTTCAGATAACTTCAGGTAAGTGACGACAAATGCAGCAGTGCGAACCGAAAGGTTCGCTGAACCAGTAAGCCAACGCTGTTTTCGCGGACACAATCGCTGCCGGTTCCGGGAATGCTGTATCGCCCGGTGTTGTGCGCGCGTCGTGTAAGGTAAAGGCGATCTTGCAGGGACGCCTGGTCTTTAATATATCGGGCTACGTTCCTGGCTCCGCCTGGTTAGGTTTTTTGCCGGTTGTTTTGGGTTTTGGCCTTGCGGCGAGCCAATCGCGTGAGGTTTTTTGCGCTTGCGCAAGTTGTTTGGGGCTAAGAGAGCGCATGATTTCGTCCCGAGCCGCTACAGCTTGCTGAACCCCGGCGGCAGCGGCAAGATTCAGCCATACGTAGCTCTGTACCTGGTCGACAGCAAGACCATATCCAGTGCGGTAGATGAGGCCCAGCTCATACTGTGCAAGTCCGTAGCCTTGTTCTGCTGCCAGTTTAAGCCATTTCGCCGCTTCGGCGAAATCCTGAAGGGCGCCATTTCCAGTCAAATATAACAGGCCCAGCTTATATTGCGCATCGCTATCCCCCTTCTCCGCACTCTCTTGATACAACCGCACCGCAAAATAATGATCATCCGTTGGCCCTGGTGCCGAAGGAGAGGCTGGCCCTGTGTTACGCGTCGCTGCTGTTCCGGCAGGCTGTTTGACGCCGGTGGTCGCCGCATTCAAGTGTTCTTCATGATCGCGTCCGGGATTGCCATTACCGGGAATTGCGGGTTTCTCCTGCTCGATTTCAGATATGGGTCCGACGTAATAATCAGCCATGTTTTGTTCTATGATAAGCCAGACCAACGCAATCAGTAGCGCGGCCACGGTTAGTGTCGATCCCGTTACAAGATAAGCATGGGGGTTTCGCACCCAAAAGCGCTCTCTGCAATCGCGGCAGCGCACAGGGCGGAGGAACAGCATGGACAATGTCCGTTCCCCGGGTCGGGCACGAGAGCCATGCGTTTTTTTACTTCCGCACTTAATGCATTTCGGGTACATGGTATTTAGTATTGTGCTGTTCTACTAAAAAAGTGGGCGTTCCTGTATCTCGCGGAGTCTAAGTAGCGGCTGACCGAACGTCAATCCAGGCAGGAATGCCAAGGCACATCTCAGCGCAATCAACTTCCTGATGAGTTCGGTTGGCTGCGCATTCAGGCTACCCAGCCCCAACCTGATCCAGCGGATCGGGATGATTTCAGTATCGATGTCGATATGGATATGGTTTACCCGCTTAAATGCCGGCGCCACCGTCATATACCTCATTACGTATCTGCGCTTGCGAGATAACACTGCCGGGCGGAATGCTGCGCGTAAGCCAGACGTTACCGCCAATGGTCGAGCCGCGCCCGATGGTGATACGGCCAAGAATGGTGGCGCCAGCGTAAATAATTACATCATCCTCGACAATAGGATGCCGAATATTCCCTTTTACTAGCGCACCATGCTCATCCGTGGGGAAGCGTTTGGCGCCCAGCGTTACGGCTTGATACAGGCGCACGTGTTCGCCAATGATAGCGGTTTCGCCAATGACTACGCCGGTGCCGTGATCGATGAAAAAACTGCCTCCAATCTTCGCCCCTGGATGGATCTCGATACCGGTGGCGGAATGGGCAATTTCCGAAATCATGCGTGCAATCAGCGGCGCGCCCAGGCAGTGCAGTTCATGCGCGAGGCGATAATGCGTTATGGCCGTGATGCCCGGATAACAGACCAGTACCTCGTCGAGGCTGCGGGCAGCCGGATCACCCTCGTACGCTGCCTGAATGTCGCTTTCCAGCAACGTTCGTACATGGGGTAATTGCCGGGCGAATGCCTGGGTGATGGCCGCAGCCTGTTCTCGATCCGAATCGCTTGTGGTTTCCAGGCCGGAAGTAAAGCGCAGTTCACGGCGCACTTGAACCAACAGTTCGCGGAGTGTGACATCCAAGGTGTGTCCGACGTAATAATCGACGCTCTCATTGGTGAGTTCGGGTAAGCCCAGGCGGTTCGGAAACAACACTGCACTCAGCCCATCCGCGATCCCGACCAGTATCTTGCGGGAGGGCAGTTTAGGCGGCCTGTCGCGCCTTTGCCGGTTTTCCAGTGATTTCACACGCAAGGCGCGCAGCTCGGCCACAACCTTGTCGATTTCCAAACCTGTCCCTCTCGATGATGAGTATCCTGTTTTTCCTGATTTTGCCATCATCCTAAATCCGGTAGTTGGACGGGGTGAAGTGTACGGTTTTTGGGGTGCAGGGCAAGGCGCAACGACGCGGAATGGTCGTTCCATTCCAAGAAGTTGCAACGCAGCCATGTGCCGCAAAAACTGTGCAATTCTCCCCGTAGCGCCCTCACCCGGAAGGTGAGCGTCAAATAATATGAAATATTGTTATTAATCATGACACTGATCTATCAAATGAGCGGTCAACTACCGGATTTAGGATTATGCACCGAACCCTGACCATCGAGCGCATCCTCGAAGAGAATGGAACTCAAGTAACGTTCTCCCGAATCGGGAAGGATGACCACAATGGTTTTGCCTGCGTTTTCCAGACGCTTCGCATAACGTATCGCCACCGCCACAGCCGCTCCGCATGAAATTCCGGAAATAATGCCTTCTTCGCGTGCGAGGCGGCGGGCATAGCGCAACGCATCTTCATTGCTGACCTGCTCGATATCGTCCACCAGCGCCAGGTCCAAATTTTCCGGAACGAAACCGGCACCAATTCCAGGGATTTTGTGCGGTCCGGGTTTCAGCGGTTCACCCGCGCGCAATTGGGTCAATACCGGGCTGGCGGATGGTTCAACGGCAACTGAAATGATCGTTTTCCCCTTTGTGTTTTTGATGTAGCGCGAAACGCCGGTTATAGTACCGCCTGTACCCACGCCGGAAACAAAAATATCAATGGCGCCCTCGGTATCGTTCCAGATTTCCGGCCCGGTAGTGCGTTCATGGATGGCCGGGTTGGCCGGGTTGTTGAATTGCTGAAGCAGTACATACCGGCCAGGATCGGAAGCAACGATTTCCTCGGCTTTCAACACGGCGCCTTTCATTCCCCGCGCCCCTTCCGTCAATACCAGTTTTGCCCCATATGCGCCCAGCAGTTTACGCCGCTCCAGGCTCATGGTTTCCGGCATGGTCAAGGTCAGCGGTATGCCGCGGGAGGCTGCAACCGACGCCAGTGCGATGCCGGTGTTGCCGCTGGTCGGTTCCACCAGTTCTTTTCCTGCAAGGAGCAGTCCGCGCTCTTCCGCGTCCTCGATCATCGCCGTGCCAATACGGCATTTTACGGAATAAGCGGGGTTACGCCCCTCGATCTTTGCCAGCACCGTTGCGGGAGCGCCATCGGTAATGCGGTTGAGCCGGACCAACGGGGTATGTCCCATGGACAGCGAGTTATCCTTGAACCAACGCGGCATGCTTGCGACTTCCTTCAGTATGGGTTCCGGGCAAGCCTGTTCACGAATATGACGCCCGTGAGATGGACATGTTTGGAAGACAGAACTTAAATTGTTTCAACCCACCCAATCCATTCGAGATGGGCTTTCTTGCAACCGTGGGTGAGGCGCATCCAGGCGTTGCGCGTTCATCAGAACGGCAGGTTTAATGTTTATTCAAGACGTATTGATTATAATACTTGGTTTATCGCAGGGTTTACGCGGTCTTCTCTATAATATCTCGCTGAAATCATTGAGTTATTTTAACATGAGTATAAGCGTCGGAGTAACCATTTGACTGAGGTCAATCGTGGAACGCAGGCGACGTCCCGCTCTTCAGGTACTACTTTGATGCTTGTAGTCTGCTCCGGAAACGAGACCGCTTATTCAAGCCGGGCGTCCAACATTTGCAAGTATTGTAAACCAGGAACGATGCCGCTTCTTGATACTGACACTGACACTGCATTGAATCTCAAAGACAGGGCAGGGCGATTGCCCGAGTCTTCATGCAACTCCTATTCATATCGGCAAAGATGATCCCAATGATCCATAAGGCACGGCGTGAGTTTTATTGATCTCCCGGCCGTCAAGACTGCTCAGGGCACGGTGCGCCTGCCTGGCTCCAAAAGTATTTCCAACCGCATTCTATTGCTTGCTGCATTGGCCGACGGCGCGACAGTTATACGTGACCTGCTTGTTTCCGACGATACGGCGCGAATGCTGGAAGCACTTGAGGCGCTGGGTGTGCCCATCGCCCTGATCAATGAAAATTGTTATCGGGTGCAAGGTATAGGCGGAAAGTTGCCTCTCCGTTTCCCCATCAGTGAAGCGAGTTTATTCCTGGGTAATGCAGGCACGGCTTTCCGTCCTTTGACCGCCGTGCTGGCGCTGGCTCAGGGATATTACAAATTATCGGGTGTACCGCGCATGCATGAACGCCCTATCGGCGATCTGGTGAGCGCGTTACGCCAGTGGGGGGCGGATATAACCTATTTGGGCAATGAAGGTTTTCCGCCGCTTCAAATCAAGCCCGGGCGGATCCACGGAGAGGAAATTACGGTGAGGGGCGATGTATCCAGCCAGTTCCTGACAGGTCTGCTGATGGCTTTGCCCTTATCCGCAATGCGTTTCAATCATACGTCGACGATAACGGTGGTGGGAGAATTGATCTCGCGGCCTTATATCGAGTTGACCATAGCGCTGATGGCCCGTTTCGGCGTGCAGGTGGAGCGTGAGGAATGGCACCGCTTCACTATGCGCTCAGGCCAACGCTACCTCAGCCCGGGCGAGATATTTGTCGAGGGCGATGCATCCTCCGCTTCGTATTTCCTCGCCGCCGGCGCCATCGGTGCCGGTCCGGTGCGAGTAGAGGGTATCGGTCATGGCAGCCTTCAGGGAGATGTCCGTTTTGCTGAAGTGCTGGAAGAAATGGGAGCACGCATCAGCGTGGGCAATAACTGGATCGAGGCAAGCGCTCCTGCGTCTGGTGGTCTGCGGGCCGTTGATCTCGACTGCAACCATATTCCGGACGCCGCCATGACGCTTGCAGTGGCGGCGTTGTTCGCCGTTGGTACCACCACGCTCAGGAATATCGCCAGTTGGCGGGTGAAAGAAACCGATCGCCTCGCGGCAATGGCAAAGGAATTGCGCAAGTTGGGGGCGGTGGTGGAGGAGGGCGCGAATTTTCTGCGTATCACTCCGCCAACCGATAGACTCACCAAGGATGCAGCGATTGATACGTATGACGACCACCGGATGGCCATGTGCTTTTCGCTGGCGTCTTTTGGCGCGCCTGTGCGTATCAACGAACCCGATTGCGTCGCCAAGACTTTTCCCGGCTATTTTGAAAAGTTCGCGGCCATCGTCAGTCCCTGACCGGCAGAATCCGGGTAAATTTTATCGAGGCGGTTTTTCATGAATACGAATATTAATGACGTTCCCGTAATCGCCATTGATGGCCCTTCCGCTTCCGGCAAAGGCACCGTTGCACAACGGGTGGCGGCAAAACTGGGGTTTCACTATCTCGACAGTGGTGCGCTCTACCGGTTGGTAGCGCTGGCAACGATGCGTGCGGGGGTCGACCTGGGCGATGAAAGAACAATAAGCGATGTTGCCGCAAGCCTGGATGTCGTCTTTAAGGATGAAGAAATCCGGTTGGGCAATGAAAACGTCACCGATGCGATCCGCACGGAAGCGTGCGGTAACTCGGCTTCCAGAATAGCCGCTTATCCGCTGGTCAGAGCCGCGCTATTAGCGCGGCAACGCGCATTTTGCCAGCTTCCCGGCCTGGTGGCGGACGGCCGCGATATGGGGTCGGTCGTTTTTCCCGAAGCCGTTCTCAAAATATTTCTCACGGCAAGTGCTGAAACGCGAGCCCAACGGCGCCATAAGCAGTTGATGGAAAAAGGGATAGGTGCTAATATTGCCACCCTTTTGCAGGATATACGAGACCGCGATGCCCGCGACAGCAATCGGAGCGTGGCGCCATTGCAACTGGGTACGGATACAACGTTGCTGGATACGACTTCCCTCGACATAACACAAGCCGTGGATAGCGTACTAAAGCAATATATTGAAATCTGTGCACAAGATCGCAGGTGAAAAACTGAAGTCAGCTTCGCCTCTCGATGCACTTGTATCAGGTGGCCGCAGTCGCAGCGAGCGAGCCAGGAAAAAGAATAGAAAGAAGAAGAATGCAGGCGCCATAAACGCTACAGTATGATAATAGCACGTTCGACTAATACGTGTTATGGATAAAACTTTGCTTTTATGGCAAAGATTCAGGTCTCGGCGCATGAAAAATAGTTGAAATATGGAAATAGGGTTGTCCAGGCAATGGATCAAGTAGTCAAGTAGTTAAGGAGTATGGCTGGTGCTGTCTGATCGCACTTTTTCCGGGCAAAAGGAGCGTGCGGTCTGATCGGGCACTTATTATTAACTTTTAACCCCGTCGATTTTCTTTGACGGGATTCCAAACCAGGTATCTTCCACAATGATTATTGCTTCCCCCGCTATAGATTCTTCCGAAAGTTTTGCGGCGTTATTTGAAGAAAGTCTTTCCCGCCAGGAAATGCGTGTCGGTGAAGTCATCACCGCCCAGGTTGTTCGTGTTGATTACAACATTGTGGTTGTAAACGCCGGACTGAAATCGGAAAGCTTCATTCCTGTCGAAGAATTCAAGAATGATAAGGGCGAAATCGAGGTCAAGGCCGGCGATTTCGTGAGTGTCGCCATCGAGGCGCTCGAAGACGGCTACGGCGAAACCCGTTTATCGCGCGACAAGGCCAAACGGCTCACGGCCTGGCATGACCTGGAGGCTGCGATGGAAAGCGGCGCCATCGTCTCCGGCATCGTAAGCGGCAAGGTCAAGGGTGGTCTGACTGCCATGATCAACGGCATACGCGCTTTTCTTCCTGGTTCGCTGGTGGATATCCGTCCGGTCAAGGATACGACTCCATACGAAAACAAGGAGATGGAATTCAAGGTCATCAAGCTTGATCGCAAGCGCAATAATGTGGTTGTATCGCGTCGCGCGGTTCTGGAAGAAAGCCAGGGTGCGGATCGCCAGACCTTGCTTGCGAATTTGACGGAAGGTGCGATAGTCAAGGGTATTGTCAAGAACATAACGGACTATGGCGCATTCGTGGACCTGGGTGGTATAGACGGACTGTTGCACATCACGGATCTTGCATGGCGACGTGTGAAGCATCCTTCCGAAGTAATCAGCGTCGGTGATGAAGTCACCGCCAAAGTGCTTAAATTCGATCAGGAAAAGAATCGCGTATCGCTGGGCATGAAGCAATTGAGCGAAGACCCATGGGTAGGTCTCTCCCGGCGTTATCCGCCGCATACCCGCCTGTTCGGAAAAGTCAGCAATCTGACCGATTATGGCGCGTTTGTTGAAATTGAGCAGGGTATCGAAGGGCTCGTGCATGTCTCTGAAATGGATTGGACCAACAAAAACGTGTACCCCTCCAAAGTGGTGCAGTTGGGCGACGAAGTGGAAGTGATGATCCTGGAAATCGATGAGGAACGGCGGCGTATCTCGCTCGGCATGAAGCAATGCAAGGTCAATCCGTGGGATGACTTTGCCATGAACCATCAAAAAGGCGACAAAGTGCGCGGGCAAATCAAGTCCATCACTGATTTCGGCGTTTTCATCGGATTGCAGGGCGGGATAGACGGATTGGTGCATCTTTCCGATCTCTCATGGAGCCAGCCGGGTGAAGAAGCAGTTCGCAATTATAAGAAAGGCGACGAAGTTGAAGCCATGGTGTTATCCATCGATGTCGAGCGTGAACGGATTTCGCTGGGTATCAAGCAGTTGGAAGGCGACCCGTTCAACAGCTTTGTCTCGATAAACGACAAGAATAGCCTCGTCAAAGGCACAGTCAAGTCGATTGATGCCAAGGGTGCGGTAATTGCGCTGGAGAATGATGTCGAAGGCTACCTGCGTGCATCCGAAGTGTCGCGCGACAGGGTCGAGGACATCCGCTCGCACCTGAAGGAAGGCGATACGGTCGAGGCAATGATAATCAACGTCGATCGCAAGAATCGCGGCATTAATCTTTCCATCAAGGCCAAGGATATCGCAGAGGAATCCGACGCCATGCACAAGGTTACGGTGGATAGTGCTGCAAGCGCGGGAACCACCAGTTTGGGCGCGTTGCTTAAAGCCAAGATGGATGTTAAAAATACTGAACAATAAAGGGTGTCCATGACAAAGTCTGAACTGATCTCGAGGCTTGCAGCCCGTTATCCGCAGTTGGGCGCGAAGGATGCCGAGCTTGCAGTCAAGGTGATACTTGATGCGATGGCCAAGAGTTTAGCGCAGGGACAGCGTATTGAAATTCGTGGATTCGGCAGCTTCGATCTCAACTACCGGCCGCCGCGTGTCGGGCGTAATCCGAAATCCGGAGAGAAGGTCAAGGTGCCGGAAAAGTATGTTCCCCATTTCAAGGCGGGGAAGGAAATGCGTGAGCGGGTCGATAACAAAACCTGAAAAATCGTATTGGATGGGTAGGTATAATGACGGCAGGGTCGAAGGACCATGCCGTTTTTTTAACTTATGTGAAGCGATTCAATTGATGCAATACGAAGAAATTGAGGTTCGAGGTATTTGACGGTTCATGCTGTTAACGATGTCTGGCCCCGGGGAAAAGGAATCATGCGTTACCTGAGATGGTTCTTGCGCATCGCGCTGTTTCTGCTGCTGCTTGGCTTTACCGTGAGAAATGTCGAAACGGTAACGCTACATTATTATTTCGGTTATGAATGGCACGCGCCGCTGGTACTGATAATATTATTGTTTTTCGCCCTCGGCGTAGCGATTGGCATCGGGTCCTGCCTCGGCAAGATATTCAGCCAAAGGCGGGAAATTTCGATATACAGAAAAAAATATCCTTCGCTGGATGAACAGCGATAAGAAAGCGCCAATCCGTCCTGCCCATCCAGGCAGAGCGGGAATGGGTCAACGTGCATTATGCGCACCATCAAAGACTCGCGAAGCTACGATATTTATCGAAAGCCCGTCTATCCAATATGAACTGAGCAGTTGTAAGTGCTTCCGCCAAATTCATTGAGAACGCACTGATCGTATGAACGACCCAAGAATCATTATTGCCCTGGATTTTCCTGACGCAAAACAGGCATTGGACCTGACGGCCAAGCTTGACCCTGCATCATGCAGGGTCAAAGTGGGAAAGGAGCTTTTTACCGCCGCGGGCCCGCAATTGGTCGAGAAATTGATGGATAACGGATTTGAGGTTTTCCTCGATTTGAAATTTCACGATATTCCCAGCACTGTGGCGGGTGCATGCAAGGCCGCAGCAGGGTTGGGCGTTTGGATGATGAATATCCATGCGCTTGGGGGGAGAAAAATGCTCACGGCAGCCCGGGAAGCCGTGCCGGTGGGAAATACCAGGCTCATCGCCGTCACCCTCCTCACCAGCATGGGGTCGGAGGATATGAACGAGATTGGCCTGAAAGGCGACCCTCAGGATGTAGTCCAGCGACTGGCCTTGCTGGCGCGCGACTGCGGACTGGATGGGGTGGTGGCATCGGCGCTGGAGGCGCCCATGCTCAGGAAAATGATGGGCGAGAGCTTTTGCCTCGTCACACCGGGAATACGTCCGGCCGACGTTTCTCAGGGAGACCAGAAGCGGGTAACTTCTCCGTGCCAAGCAATTGAAAATGGCGCGGATTACCTCGTCATTGGCAGACCGGTCACACAGGCAGAAGACCCGGTAGGAATGCTGCGGCGACTGAACGAGGAAATCGGTGAATTGAAGGATGGGCAGGGGTTATCTGCTTGAAATTCCGCAATAACCCTGCGGTTGGTTAAATTTGAAATGCCCTGGTTCCTGCCAGAACTTCCGTTTCCCCGATCGTTTCCAATTATCACTCCCAAGTAAGAGCGTCCTCGGTTTGGTGGCGATGATATATATGCTGCTTACCGAATTGACCCGCCGTCTCGTTGCGCGTAGAGTTCAAATACGGGAAGGCTTGCATTGTATTTTCAGATTTCAAGCGCATCCCATCCACCACTACTGGAGGATAATGCCATGTCCGAATATCACCCTCTCCCTGCACAGCGTCTGGCGGGCGCTATCCGGGTCGTCCGTCCCATTCCGCCTAAATTTGTCACGCTGATGTCGCCCGCTCTTGATGTGATGACCGACCTGCGTACTGTCGAGGCGGGTACAACCGAACCCAATGAAACGATGGAACGCGCAAATACACACATGATGGAGCGAGGTATACGTTCACTGCTGGTGCTGAACCAGGATCAGATTCTGGTGGGCATGATTACCGCGGCCGATATTCTCGGTGAAAAGCCGCTTCGCTTCATTCAGGAGCGGCACATGAAGCATAATGAGATTCTGGTCGCTGATATCATGACACCGCTCGATCATCTGGAAGCTATTCCGATCGAACAGGTTCAGCATGGCAAAGTCGCAAATGTCGTCGCCAGCTTGCGCAATGCCGGGCGGCAGCATTCTTTAGTCATAGAGAGCGATCACGAGGGCAATCTCGAGGTGTGCGGTATTTTTTCGTTGACGCAGATCGAGAAGCAACTTGGCGCCGCAATTCTGCCGATAGAGGTGGCGAGGACTTTTACTGAAATTGAAGAAGCATTGATCACAAGTTAGCATGTGGGTGTGCTGCGGGGCGAGCGATAGGCGCCATTCAACTACTCTCGGGGCGTAATTACCCGGCATGCGAGCCATCCAGGCTTGTATTAGCTGACTGAACGTACCTAACCTGAAGCATTCGTGTTCCTACGCGAGCTTCGATCCTCTTTCGATGCATATTCCCACTTTTTTCACGCCGCGTATCGCGCTGAGTTTCGCAACGCTGACTTTTATCCAGGGTGATTTGAATTCGGTCAAGACGATTTGCGCGATATGCTCAGCCAAGGCTTCCAGCAGAGAAAAATGCTTCTGTGAAAGGGTTTCATTGATGCGCTGGACAATAAAGGCATAATCCAGCGCATCCTCGATATTATCAGTTTGGCAAGCTCGGCTTGTCACCAGTCCGATCTCCAAATCGAGTTGGATGGTTTGTGCAGTGTTGAGCTCCCATGGATAGATCCCAATCAAGGTTTTGATCTTGAGCTCATTCAAAAAAATAATGTCCATATATGAAGTCTCTGAATAAATCCCCGGGTTTTCCGGAGGGGCGCGACAGCGGTGCAGCAGCATGACAAGACCAGATTCCCCCAGGAAAAGGTCCAGCTATAACCGTCGCCGCGCCCTTGGAACCGCCCAGATTCTACCAGTTCAGTCGTCGATTAAATCCTGGAGTCTTTATTAAACCTAAATCCGGTAGTTGACCGCTCATTTAATAGATCAGTGTCGTGATTAATAACAATATTTCATATTATTTAACGCTCACCTTCCGGGCGAGGGCGCTACGGGGCGAATTGCACAGTTTTTGGGGCACATGGCTGCGTTGCAACTTCTTGGAATGGAACGGCGCCCCGAAGCGTCGCCCGAGGGGCCCCGCGAAGCGGGGATCGGGCAGCGCAGGGGATGCCGCGATTGCGCTCCGCACGCAAAGGGGCGCCAGCATCCCGCTTCGGGGTCGCACCTTCCTGCGGAAGGCACTGCTCCGCCCTGCGCGGTCGCATTCCGCGTCGTTGCGCCTTGCCCTGCACCCCAAAAACCGTACACTTTACCCCGTCCAACTACCGGATTTAGGTTAAAAGCTCCAGCAGAAACAAAGGCGCGTATGGACGAAGTTATTTTCACGTAGAATCACGGGAATTTTTTTCTTCCCTCTGCAACGATGTCGCTAATTAAATGATGCTGATGGCCCTTGTCCTGCTGGCCTATTTGCTGGGATCCATTTCCTTTGGGGTGCTGGCAGCTCGGCTCTTCCACTTGCCCGACCCTCGTACATACGGCTCAAAAAATCCAGGGGCCACGAATGTGCTGCGCAGTGGAAAGAAAGCGGCCGCCGTGTTCACGCTGCTGGGGGATGTCGGCAAAGGCTGGCTGTCGGTCGTCTTGGCGCAATGTTTTGCGCTCGGTGAGGAAGCGATTGCCGTAGTGGCGCTGGCAGTGTTTCTGGGCCATTTATTCCCGATATTCCTGCGTTTCAAAGGCGGGAAAGGGGTAGCGACGGCACTGGGCGTATTATTGGGGTTTAACCCCTGGATAGGGCTGCTGGCAATCGCGACCTGGATCATCGTTGCTGCGATCTGGCGCTTCTCATCGCTAGCAGCCTTAGCCGCGGCGGGGTTCGCGCCAATTTTCGCCGTGTTTTTTTTTGGTTTTGAAGCCCGTACCGTTGTCGTTTTTATCATGTCCGTATTGCTTGTCTGGCGGCATAAATCAAATATCGCCAGCTTGATTGCGGGTGGTGAACCACGGATCGGCAAGCACAGCGCCTCATGATTATCCCTCCGCGGCATCCTGCATCTCCAGATCCCATCGGGCTTTTATCGTAAACGTATTATCCGGCTTTTTATTCCACGTTTCTGATGCCTGTAATCGCATCGCTCCGGCAAATGCGATCATGGCGCCATTGTCCGTACAAAATTCGAGTTCGGGAAAAAAAACAGTGGCGCCCATTTTTTCGGCTTCCCGGCAGAGATTGCTCCGCAGTTGACGGTTTGCCCCCACTCCGCCTGCAACCACCAGTTGAGTAAGACCAGTTCTTGAAAGTGCCGCCAGCGATTTTTCCGTCAGGACGTCAACGACGGCTTCCTGAAAAGCAGAGGCAAGGGCACCTCGGATTTGCTGGGTCAGGGGTTGTTTTCTGGCCAGGGTCAATACTGCTGTCTTGAGCCCGCTGAAGCTGAAATTGAGATCGCCGCTGCGGAGCATGGGGCGGGGAAGCTTGAATTGATTTGGTTGGCCTGACCGAAAAAATTCGTCAGCAAGTTTCGATAGCGCCGGACCGCCGGGATAGCTCAGCCCTAGCAGCTTGGCGGTCTTGTCGAAAGCTTCTCCCGCTGCATCATCCACGGTTTCACCGAGCAATTTATATAGCCCGAGGCCGCTCACTTCCATTAGCTGGGTATGGCCGCCCGATACGAGCAGCGCCACGAATGGAAAAGCCGGCGCGGGATCGGATAGCAGCGGAGAAAGGAGATGCCCCTCGAGGTGATGGATGCCCAGTACGGGAATTTCCAGTGCGAAACCCAGGGCGGCTGCGATACTCGCCCCTACCAGTAGCGCTCCCGCCAGTCCCGGTCCTTGAGTATAGGCGATGGCGTCGAGGGCTTTTAGGTCGAGCCCGGCCGCCGCGCACGTTTGCCTGACGAGAGGCAATACCCGCCGGATGTGGTCGCGGGAGGCAAGTTCCGGCACCACGCCGCCATACTCCCCGTGCATTTCCGTCTGGGAATGAAGCGCGTGGCTCAACAGCCCCTGCTGAGTGTGATAAAGCGCGACCCCGGTTTCGTCGCAGGATGTTTCAATGCCAAGTATGAGCAATGGAATATGGGAGAAATTACTCTTTCACGACAGCATTTGGCACTTGTTATATAATAGTGCGCTGTCTATAGTTAGATCAACCATACGATACTGTTTACCCCGCCCCTCTTTGTCAGTCATTCAACATTTCTAGAAAGGAACCAAATCTTCATGACCACTATTAAAGTCAAGGAAAACGAGCCGTTTGAAGTTGCCATGCGACGTTTCAAGCGTACCATAGAAAAAACCGGTCTGCTCACCGAGTTGCGTGCCCGGGAATTCTACGAAAAACCGACGGCTGAACGCAAGCGCAAGTTGGCCGCGGCAGTTAAGCGCACTTACAAACGTCTGCGCAGCCAATTGCTTCCCCCGAAACTTTATTAGTCAAAGTCACTCCAAAAAACGAGTGAAACTTCCATAATAATAAGCGCTGCCCGGTTTGGTTCATTGTGGATCTGAAAAAACAAATCACCGAAGACATGAAGGCCGCCATGCGTTCAGGCGATACGCGGCGACGGGATGCTATCCGGCTGCTGCAGGCGGCTATCAAGCAGCGCGAGGTGGATGAGCGTATCGAGCTGGATGACGTTGCGGTAGTCGCTGTAATCGAAAAGATGCTGAAACAGCGCAAGGATTCCATTGCCCAGTATGAGGCTGCTCATCGTCAGGATTTGGCCGATGTAGAGAAATACGAAATGGGCGTGCTGCAACATTATATGCCTCAGGCATTGAGCGACAGCGAAGTGGAAAGTGCCGTAAGCGAAGCGATTTCCGCTGTTGGCGCCAAAGGACAACAGGACATGGGACGGGTGATGACGATACTCAAACCCAAACTTGCAGGGCGCGCCGATATGGGAAAAGTATCGGCCTTGGTAAAAAACAGGCTCATCACCTGATACCGCAGCTTATCGCCGCAGATAGCTGCAAAGGCTGTTACAAATATCGCGCGTATCGAGACTGCTGGAGTGTACGTGTACCTGCTTTCAACAAAATACTTCCTGTTCGCGCCCTGCCTTGGGGCAATATTGCGTGATCCACTATAAATGATTTCACAATCATTCATTCACGAACTGCTCAACCGTGTAGATATCGTTGACGTCATTGAGCGCGACCTGCCGCTTAAGAAAGGTGGCGCAAATTATGCGGCGTGCTGCCCGTTTCATAGCGAAAAGACACCTTCTTTCACGGTAAGCCCCACCAAGCAGTTTTATCACTGTTTTGGCTGCGGTGCTCACGGCAGCGCCATCGGCTTCGTGATGGAATACAACGGCATGAATTTTGTCGAAGCGGTGGATGATCTGGCGGCCCGGATCGGGCTTCAGGTTCCTGTGCAACAAACGGAATCCCGCTCTGGAGCAGTGGAATCGGGGTCGGCGCAAGACAAGCCGCAAGGAGGCCAAAACTCTTCCGGGGATTTGCTCGATGTAATGAATATAGCTGCCCGATTTTATCGGGAACAGCTCAAGCATTCGAAAGATGCCATTATTTATCTGAAGAAGCGTGGTTTGACGGGCGAGACTGCTGCCCGCTTCAGCATTGGTTATGCGCCGGCCGGTTGGCGAAACCTGGATGCCGTATTTTCCAGCGCCCCGACAAAGGCACAGAAAAATCTGCTGGTGGAGTCCGGGCTGGTGATCGCGAACGACGATGGTAAATACTACGACCGGTTCCGCGACCGCATCATGTTTCCCATTCTTAACCTCAAAGGAGCGATTGTAGGTTTCGGTGGGCGAGTGCTGGAACAGGGTGAGCCCAAATATCTTAACTCTCCCGAAACACCCGTGTTTCAGAAGGGCCACGAACTCTATAACCTCTTCACCGCCCGCAGGGCAATCCGCATGGCGGGATGTGTCATCGTGGTAGAAGGATACATGGATGTGGTGGCGCTTTTTCAGCATGGCATCGAGTACGCAGTTGCCGCGTTGGGCACGGCAATAACGCCTTACCATGTCCAGAAACTTCTGCGCCAGTCCGATAATGTCGTGTTTTGTTTCGATGGAGACAACGCCGGCAGGAAGGCGGCGTGGCGGGCGTTAGAGGATAGTCTTGGGCAGCTTGTGGACGGTAAGAACGTCAGTTTTCTTTTCCTGCCCGAAGGTGAAGATCCGGATAGCTACGTTCGCAATTTCGGCAAGGATACTTTTGAAGCCTTGTTAAAACAGACATTGCCGTTATCGGTTTTTCTATTTAGGGAACTGTCGGGGCGTGCGGACATCAAAACTAGCGAGGGGCGAGCTAAACTGGTACAGGATGCCAAGCCGTTGCTTGCAAAGGTTACTGCGCCGGGGCTCGCGCTGATGCTGTTAAAAAGATTGGCGGAGATCAGCGGCCTCGATCAGAGGGAGTTGGAAGGGCTGTTAAAGATCAAGCGCGTTTCAGCTTCCCGGTCGCGTGAAAGGGCTCCTCGACCACAACCTGCCTCACCTTATCGCTGGTTGATGCAGGTATTGTTATACGACCCCGGCTATATCCAGAAGCTGGATAGAGAGTTGCTCATACAGAACGAGGAATATGCTGAAGAAGTGGCAGCGCTGAAGGCTCTGGTTGAATTTATCGATACGCACCCCAACGTTGGAGGAAACACGGCAATACCTTCGGCTATCGCATATTTTCACGACAGTTCCCATCGCATTCTCCTGGAGAAGGCGGAGAGCAACACGCTCACGTGGGATAGCGAGATAGATCTGGAAGCAGAGTTTTCCGGCGCAATGGCCCGGTTGCGTGAAATGAAACGTAAAGAGCGAATGGCGGCATTACACAACAAGTCCTTGAGCGCGCTTACTCCTGAGGAAAAACAGGAGCTCCAGCGAATGGCGATTTCTTGAAGACGATGTGGGACAGCATACGGACAGTGTAATTGAATCTTGATATAATAGAGAGTTTTTGAATTTCAACTGGCGATACTATTTTGGAAAAAAACATGGTAAAACCAAAAATACAAGTCAAAGCGGCGATAAAGGCAAAGACCGGAGCTTCGCTGGCTGCGGCTGTGAGTCGTCCCGCCGATGACGTTCGGGTGGCCGCCAAAAAGGAAGCAAACGATATGAAGAAGTCGCCGAGAGGGCAGCCAAAAGAAGTGGTGGCAAAAGCGCCGGTAAAGACGGCTGCAGAAACACAGGAAGACGATGTTACGACAACTACTGCAAAGTCGGCGGCTAAAGTCCCGGCCGCTGTGACCGAAATCGTGAGGCCGATAATGACCACCAAGGAACCGAGTCCGCTTGCTGCCAAAATAAGTAAAGTCAAGGCAGCAAAGGAAGGCAAGCTTGCCCAGTCGAAAGATGCAGAAAAATCTTCGCTTGCACCGCAGGATCTCGAGGCGCGGCGTATGCGGCTCAAAAGCCTGATTGTGCAAGGCAAGGAGCGCGGCTACCTGACCTATGCCGAGATCAACGATCACCTTCCCGATGATATGCTCGATGCCGAGCAGATCGAGAATATCATCAGCATGATCAATGACGTCGGCATTTCTGTTTATGATGAAGCGCCCGACGCGGAAACACTGCTGATGTCGGAGACTGCGCCCACGGTGGCCGATGAGGATGTAGTGGAAGAAGCCGAAGCGGCGCTTTCCACTGTGGATTCGGAGTTTGGGCGCACCACCGATCCGGTCCGTATGTATATGCGCGAAATGGGGTCGGTTGAATTGCTCACGCGCGAGAGCGAAATCGAGATAGCAAAACGTATCGAAGATGGCCTGAAGCATATGATCCAGGCGATTTCCGCCTGTCCGACAACCATAGCCGGGATTCTCGATCTCGCCAATAAGGTGGCGAAAGATGAGATGCGCATCGATGAGCTGGTTGATGGATTGCTGGACCCCAATGCCGAAGAGTTGCTCAGGGAAGAAATCTCCGAGGAGTCACTGGAGCAGGAACTGAGCACGGAGGATGGGGAAGACGAAGACATTGCTGCGATAGCCAATGCCAATTTGCTCAAATTGAAAAATGACGCGCTGGAGCGTTTCGCCGTAATTCAAAATGCATATGTGGAAATGCAGAAGGCGCTGGAGAAAAAAGGACCGGGTAACAAAGCCTATAAAGACATACAGGAACAGATTTCGGCCGAACTCATGGCTATTCGGTTCTCGGCAAAGATGGTTGAAAAGCTTTGTGACACCCAGCGTGGGCTGGTGGATGAAATGCGAACCTACGAGCGCAAAATCCTGGAACTCTGCGTGACCAAGGCGGGGATGCCGCGTAACCACTTCATCAAGGCTTTTCCTGGTAATGAGAGCAACTTTGAGTGGATGGACAAGGAAGTCGCACTTGGCAAACCGTATAGCCAAGCGCTGGAGCGTTTCCGGCCGGATATCGTGGAGCAGCAGCAAAACCTGTTGACGCTGCAACAGCAGGTCGGTATCCCCTTGAAAGACCTGAAGGAAATCAATCGCCGGATGTCGACGGGTGAGGCCAAGGCACGCCGAGCCAAGCGCGAAATGACCGAAGCCAATTTGCGGCTGGTGATTTCCATCGCCAAAAAGTATACCAACCGCGGATTGCAGTTTCTTGACCTCATTCAGGAAGGCAATATCGGGCTCATGAAAGCGGTGGATAAATTTGAATACCGGCGAGGTTACAAGTTTTCAACTTATGCGACCTGGTGGATTCGCCAGGCCATTACCCGTTCCATCGCCGATCAGGCGCGCACCATACGTATTCCGGTGCACATGATCGAGACCATCAACAAGATGAATCGCATTTCGCGCCAGATTCTGCAGGAAACCGGACAGGAGCCGGAACCCGCCCTGCTGGCGGAGAAAATGGAAATGCCGGAAGAGAAAATTCGTAAAATCCTCAAGATTTCCAAAGAGCCTATTTCAATGGAAACACCGATAGGTGATGACGAAGATTCGCACCTTGGCGATTTCATCGAGGATGCCGCTACCATGGCGCCCGCGGACGCGGCAGTGTATGCCAGCCTGCGGGACGTAACGAAAGACATCCTCGACTCGCTGACGCCGCGCGAAGCAAAAGTGCTGCGCATGCGTTTCGGCATAGAAATGAATACTGACCATACACTGGAGGAAGTCGGCAAGCAATTCGACGTGACCCGTGAACGTATTCGGCAGATCGAGGCCAAGGCATTGCGCAAACTGCGCCATCCTTCGCGTTCTGAACGCCTGCGCAGTTTCCTGGATACCGAAGGGTGATAGGTTCGGTATTGACTGCTGGTGTCTAAATCGGGTCTGTAGCTCAGTTGGTTAGAGCAGGGGACTCATAATCCCTTGGTCGCTGGTTCGAGTCCAGCCAGACCCACCAATAAATTAAGCACTTAGCGCATTTTCGGCTAAGTGCTTTTTTCCGCAATTCTGTATCTTTTCCGCAATTCTGCTTTATTGAAATAAACCTGACCTAGTAATTTTGGTGATCGGCGCGACGGTCTCCCGCGTTTTTGGGCAAATACCCACACCGGAGCTCTGGTGTACCTTGGTCCAATAGACCAGCGCCCCTCGATGGTTAAAATAGCAATGGGAGCAGCGTGTTGCTCTAAGATTTGTTGCGGGAGGGAGCGTGGGACTCGTGAAAAGTTTAATAAATGATTGCGACCGTAAGGAAAGCGTTGCAATTGGAATTGCAATCAAGGCGGGTGTTTTGCAAGCGTGCGGGTTTCATGAAGGCATAATTTTTGAAGGTAATGAAATTGATATTGAGCGCGCCTATAGGCTCGGAAATGCGGAATTTACGAATGGCATGCTTGGAGATTTATTTAGCTCCAGACGCGAAATGACGGACTTCATCAAGAGCGTGGTTGAGGATAATAATGGAACGAGCAAGTGTTTTGTTTGTGCAAAAATGCTTGCCGATGATTAATAAAATAAACTGCCACACCTTTCACTTGACGCAAATGTGCGCAAGTTGGCAAACTGCCGAATAAAATGCCTTACGCATGAAATGCCGATCACCCTTAAACCCAATGCAGGAGCGGCAACCCAGCGCAAAGCAGGCGGTTTGCCGATCACCCTATTTAGCGTTGCATCCCCGAACCGCCGCCCGTAGCTTAATCTCGCACGCCCATCTTTCCTCTATCTCAGCCCGCAGCGCCCTATTGATAGTCAGTGCATCATCAGCCGGTGAAACGCGGTCTACTGCGTAAGCGTCCCTGCACTCGGCTGGCGTCTCGACTTCGCACGGTACCGCGACAAGCCTCTCGATTACCTGAGTCTGGATCACCGGCTTTCCGGCGCATCCTGCCAGCGTCAAGCTAATTACCAGTATGGCGATTTTGTACATACTCGATTTGCTCCCTGATTATTGCATCACACGTCGATTCATCCGGACGCACCGGCAGGCTATTGACCTCTTGCGCAAGAGTCGAGTGTTTGCGAGCCCAATACTCCGCATCCTTCATCGCGGCATCCGCAGCTTTCTTCTTTGCAGCCAGCGCATCGGTAACATCCTTCACGCCGGCTTTGACTGAAATGACATCAGTCTTACACTGTGCATTCGCCGCAGTCACAACTGCATCACGTGACTCAAGCTTGGCGATCTTGGCTCCATCCTTCCAATCCTTGACCATCCAACCGACCCCGCCGCCACCGAGCGCCGATCCAAGCGCAATCAAGATAACGATAAATAAACTGTACATTTTTACCCCTTGTCTCACCCTTAACCTGATGATTTAAATCGATTGTAGGGCTTCTCAATCGCCCGATTTTTGTGCAATTTCGCGCCTTGCAATCCATACCTTATAAGGCGGCCTCCCTTCTTTAAATCGCCAGTAAAATACGGCTTGCGCACCCATGGATTCCATTTGCTCCCGCAAATCTCGATGCTGCTCTGGTGTCAGGACAGTGCCGCGTGCAATTTTGGCTTCGAAGATCCCGGGCTCGACTTGCACCACCGCAAAGCCATCATCGAACGGTGCAAACTCACCAAACTTGGCGGGCTGATCGTGTAGGCGAACAAAACCGACGCTCCACTCAATAGTTACGCAGCTGCTCATTTCCATGCCTCAAAAGCGTAAATCATCAGCCACGTTTCAGCACAAGCGATCAGAAACAACAGGGCGACGAAGGCTTTTTCTTTCATGCCCTACCCTCGCATATCGCACGCTCTTCGGCCCGCCTCTTTACCAGGCCCGGCAATACCTTTCTGCCTGGTCCATACTTGAAAGCCTCGATGCGTTCGCAGGCCTCCGCATACCGCTCGGCATTGATCAGATCGATAAGATTGGGCGGTTTTCCCGGCAGAGCTTTCCGGCAGAATGTAGGGACGCCCACGTTGTAGGCGAGACTCACGTATGCGCCGAACTCGTGCTGATACAACGGCGCCGTCACGCACCGCCGCACGCCCTGCGCATAGACACTATCGATCTCCATAAGCAGGGTTTGCAGAGAGCGCACCGGTGTGGTTTTATCGCCCATCTTGACCCCGGCAGTCGTGCCATATCCAATAGTCGGCACATCGCCGGGCACAGGAATGTATGCCTCACCCTTGTAGCCTTCATGCGCGGCGATGCCCACGAGCGTGGATGCGGCCAGCGCCATAACAGCCACAGCTGAGCGAACTTGCGTGGTGGATGGTTTAATCATGACATCGCAATATCTATGCTGACGTGTTCAATCAGCCATGACACTAGCCAGAAACCTCCGGCGCCAAATAGCGCGCAGATGATCGCAAACTTTATAACCATGCGCGTAAAGTCACCTGAGTTCATCCACATTTTTTTGTCTCCTTAAGCTTTTCTATCACCCGCCAAATCCCAAGACATGCTTGCGTGACCATATATGTCGCAGTGGCAATAGTGATGATGTCGGGCAGCGCCCCGATGATGTACGTGTACGCGACGGCGATTACGCCGGGAGAGGATTTTGCTGCTATAGCCGCCGTCTCATTCCGCATGATTTGCCCCTTAGTTCGCAGCCAGTATGCCGAGAATGATCAGCAGCACAGCCGCGGCGCCGGCAAGCTTCAGCCACGAAAAACGTGACGCTTGCGCTTTGTCGATCTGGCTATCCACTTTCGCATCGATCTTGTCATTCATTTCCAGCGCTTTCTTTTTTGCTTCATCAACTGCTTTGTTCACTATCGACATTTTCGAATCTCCATAAAAAAGCCGCCCTGAAGGCGGCTTGGTATTCTCAGTGGCTGGCGATCAGTTCGATGCCTGGGAAAAATCGACGTAGTACTTCTGGCCGCGCTCGAATTGACCGAAGAGAGCTGGATTGTTCACCGTGATGGATAGATCGGCCTGCGGGCTCCACTTGGCATACGTGTTGTCCTCGTCGGAGCCGTCTACGGGGTAGCCGTTGGGCCGGGACACGGCACGGAAGGACAGGCGCTCGCCGGTCTTCTCACCATCAGGACCGCTCTTAAACTCTTCAACGTTGGCCACTACCATCTTTGCGCGCATCTTAGTCATTGGTATTGCTCCTTCTAGGTTGGGAAATAAAAAAGCCGCTCAAGGCGGCTCGGTGTTCAAAAATCCTATCTGTTAACCAGCTAAAATCACTGTTTCGGTACCTGGGTCAACCCCTGCAATTTCCTCTATGTTTCTTGTTTCGGTGGGAATAGAGTTATAGCCATCAGGTGTATTAAGGGTAAGCGTCATAGGGTTATCTGTAGTGATTATCATTTTTACATCACCAGATGATGCGTCATAAATGATATGGTTTTGTTTCATCTCTTTATTTCCTCCAGAATGAGAGTTTTCACAACAGATAAATTATTGATTGACCAGGATGTGTTATCCCTAACTAAAGCCCAATCCAAAGTTATGTCATAGAGTTTTCCAGCCACTGAATTCACTGGTATTCTGTAGCGAAAAGGAAAGGTGTGAGTAAGACAATAAGTTCCGCTTATGGTGAATCGATCCGTTATTTGATTCAAGGTAAGAATAGTAGAGGCCGACTTTATAACGTAATAAGTGACACCAGATTGGCCTGTGCTTAAGTAGGCGGTCGATAATGTTATTTGGGTGTTGCTGTCCACCGACGCTATTAAATATCGTGTCTTACCTGGCAGGAGAAACAAGCCGCCGGCAGATATATTAGAAAGCCAACTTGTTCCGTTACCTGTCACTATCGCAGAGCCATTTGTGACCGTTACCGTGCCTTCGTTGTAAATCGTGTTTTCCGTAAGCATCAGCCTTTGCTGTGCGTTTGCCGATTGCGATGTTCCGATAGTGCCTATCGATAGATTTGCCAAATGCTGCATTTCAATAACGAAGTCATTGCCGGTGCCAAGGTAGGAATACAAAAATATTCTTTCCCAAGTGCTGTAGCTTGTTTGAGAGTGTGCCGTAGGATCTTGCGCCCATTCCAGATTGGTGACGGCATTCAGCGCCATGTCTGTGGTCTGCACCAGGAGCGCGGTTGATGACACTCCCGCCGTTGCAGACAGCGGAAACCATTCGCCATCAGACCTTCCGTAGATACTTACCGCTCGAATCCAGTAATACCAAGTTTCTCCGTCATTCGCGTGGGTGAACGAATTATCGTAAACCGTGGCCAGCCTGGAGGCGCTCGCGCGGTCATTCGTTTTCGATGCCCACACTTCGGCGCCGAACAGCCGTGGGTCATTTAATGCGGACCACTTCAGCAGGTTACTTTTTAGCGCGGGAGTAGCGGTTAAGCCATCCAAGGTGGGCGCCAATACTGGCTGGATAATCATATGGCTGCGATGATCTGAGTATGTGGCCGCAACGGGAATGGCGGGATTACATTTATCGTGTAAGAACCGGCGATAGGTGTCGCAAATGAAAACGTTCCAGAGGTAACAATCTCCGTTTCCGGCGCCACGGCGCCATCGGGAACAGAAACTGAAACTTCAGTAGGGTTTGGCAGTGAGGTCCCAAGTGTTGCCGTATCGCTTCCATTCGCCGCAACTTCCGTCTTGTTCCATAGAGCGGTAATCTCGGGACGAGAAGCAACGAGCCCGCCATCAACATATTGCGTGGTGTCGTCAGCCTCGCCTTCAATTGCTGTTTCGCCAACTCGAGCTTGATCATCCAACATATCGTCTTGACACTCGCCGGATCGCACAATCGCACCAGTGGTGGTTTCATACACAATGTAATTCATCGCTTTAACTCCATCGCAACAATTGATCTAGCGGAATACTGGCAATTTGCACCACTAGTGGTTTTTATTTCATATGTTTTAGTTCCCGGTGATGAAGTGTCGACGTAAGGAAAATAAAATGATAAATTTTTTGCAGCTGTATCCGTATAAATAACCTGCTCCCTATATATTTGGACTCCATTCACATAGATAGCAATTTCAGAACTGCTCGATGACATTCCATCTAATCCCACTGGCTTTATAAAGCATGAGAAATTCACGAGCATTCGACCGTCTGAAGCTTTATTTACAGATAGATACTGTAATGAGCCGCCGGTAATTGGCGCTAATGTATAGGCAGTTCCGACTTGAGTGACCGCATTCGCGCTTATATTGCCGGTCGCGATAATGTCGCCCTGCACCGTCAAGTTTGTGCCATCCCATAACAGGGCTTTACCTGCCGGATTGCCTACGCTGAATTTATAAGCCTCTCCGGAATACCCGAGGAATAAACCCGTGCCGGTGTTATAAGCGGTCTGCCCACCCTTGATGTGTCCGGCGCCGTCGAACGTAAAAGTTCCCCCTGTAATCGTGCCCAGGTCCGCACTTATGGAAGAAAGGTTCGTCACACTCATTTGCCCGGCCGTCACTGAGTTGGCCAGAATATCAGTGCCATCAACCCATGTAACCCAGGCCGCGCCATTCCAACGATGGAGCTTTTCATCGCTGGTCAAGTAAACTACTTCTCCCTCATGAGTTCCTGCTGTCGGCAGATCCGCTACCGCGATAATGCCGCCAGCAGACAGCGGAATCGCGGTTATTTCCGAGCTGAAATTCAGACCATCTTTTCCAAACTGGTCATAGAAAGCGACCCTGTAGAATCTGGCAACCCCAGCCGGAAGGCCGTTGAAGGTTTCGGAATTGTTGGGCCCGTCATATAGCAGATTGCCCGTGCCCGGCGTGAAGCCGCTTGCGATCGATCCATATACCAACATGCCGCCATAGTCTGTATCTGCGGGCAACGTGGCGGCAATGGTAGTATTACCTATGCCGGCGGTTGCGGAAAGTCCCGCGGGCGCCGCTATCTGGGGGTTGGTTACCGTGAGAGTTGCTGCACTCACTGATGAGCCATTCCCGGACATGGCGTACAGCTTCAGGTCAACCGAGCGCCAGGGACCGCCGTCGGCCGCCATGTCCTCAAATGTGTATTCGTAGCTGGTGGATCCGATCCCGCTTACTGTGCGCTTCAGTACGCCGGCTCTCCATACCTCGATTTTGTAGGATGTCGCGCCGGCATATGCGTTCCACTTTACTTTAGCCCCGGTGCCCGTGAATGCCTGCTCCAATGCGAAGCCGGTAATAGTCCCGAGGTAGGACCCGGTTACCGCGTACGGCGTGGCGGTGAGTTCGGCCAAATCTTGTGCCGCCAGCCCATAAACATTAACTGACCGTAGCTTGATATAGATCGTGGTACCGATCATTTCCGGGTCATAGTCATACTTGAATATAGCCTGATCAAGCCGGGCAAATCGGGTCCCCGCTGTCCAGGCGGCTTTGCTCGATCCATACGCGCCACGTCGCAAGCTGGTCAAGTTGTAGTGATACGGCGAGGTCAAGTTGGCGGTCTGGAACGAGACCAGCTCATTGCCTATCAGACACAGCGTATTGAGCTGATCCCGGTCAGCCAATGTGCCGCCCGTCAATACAGCCTTTGACGCTGTCACATCAACTACCAGTGCGTTTGTAACGTCAGGATCAGATCCGTTGGCCAGCGCGCCGGTGCCGTGCCGTGCCGGTCCGGAAATCAACCCAACCCGTGAATAGGTGGCGTTGTCCCTCGATACCCAAACCTCGCAGCTACCCCAATTGACACCGCCTGATGTCGCCATCCAAATCTGGGGAGTAACTGACAAGGATGTAGGAGGCTCGAAAATAACCGGTGCGTTTGAGTCTCCCGGAGATACGTTGTAATCCGCGCTATATCCGCCGACTACCTGGCTTGAGTAAACCGCGCTCGAGCTCACGCCGGACAAAACTTCTTCGGCCTTGACGGACAGCGCCCCGTCCTCGTCTTCCTCGATTTCCGTGATTCTGACCGGGGTCCGGTTTAGCCCGAGAGCGGGATCTGTCAGTGTGACGATGTCCATCGGCTCAAGCCTGGCGTATTTCCAGCCAAGGCGGAACTCGTACGTGTTGCGCTGGTACAGGTCGCGCTGGCCGATCAGCTGTACTACGGTCCTAGCAACGGCTGGGTCGGCGATCTCATCCAGGTTTATTGGGTTCCCCGACCTGAGCCCGTACATCTCGATCGCCCCTTGATCCTTGAACTCGGCGGGCTCCTCCGCGTATTGGTTCGCGCGGTTGAAAAACTTTATGTTGATCTGGTTGAAAGCGTCTGCCTGAGTGCTGCGTCGCGCTCTGACAGGGTCATCATTGTCCAGGAAATCATCATCTGCCAAGTCGTATTGCGGGGTCAGGTCCGGGGTGTAGGTCTCCCCATTACCAGTGACGGCGGCATCGCCATAAGGCACAACCCGGAACCGATCTTCCGACCACACCGCATTGCTATTGCCGAGCTGCAGCAGGCGTTCAATTACTCCGTGCGCAGTTTCTTGCTGCGTATAGGCTGGGGAAATAAATATCCCGCTGGCCACGCAGAATCGAGAATACTGAGTCAGGTCGCCTATCAGGGATGCAGAAAACCCCATGCCAAAATTTGCATCTGTCAAAACGTTGAAAAGCACATCCTTGGGGTTTGCATCGACAATCGCGCCGCCGTACTGAAGCAGTCCATCAACCTCAAACGAGTGATTCGGCAGTGCCGCCTGATCATCGAGCTGGTAGACCGGCGAAAACAAGTATGCCGTGCCGCGGTACCCGAGCGCCTGGTCAAGGTGGTTCGTGCTCATGTACGGCGGCGCGGACTGCGAATATGACCCGGTGTACAGGGACAGATTCAGGTCGGAAGTATTATGGATTTCCTTACCTTGCCAAATCGTCCGGATGCCGATTATCGGTCCCTCACATAAACCGATGATAACCGCAGCTTGATAGCTGTAAGTCGTGGATTTTTGGTTGCCGCCAGCGCCACCCTTGCCACCGGCCGACTGCTTCGCGGTGTGCGCGACCGGCGTAAAGTCCCCGTACCAGAGCAGGTTTCCTGCCACTCGGGCGCGCCCGAAAACAACCGGCACCACGCTGCCGTATGCAGACGTCTGCAATCTGACCGACGCGATAATCGGTGTTACGTTGTTCTTCTGTTTTATTCCACCGAAAAAACCGCTCACGCCAAGCCCCTTAATCGATAGATCCCGGCATGCCGATCGGCGAGCGGTCCACGCGAGGCGTCCGATATGATGACCATGCGCTCGTCTTTATAAGCGTGGATGATGAGCGGCCACTCGACAACGATGGATCCGTGCGAGGCCGTCCGGCCAAACCGGAACATGGCGATGTCACCAGGGAGCGGATCCTGATCGGTTAAATCCGCGTAGTTTTTCAGGACATTCAGGAAGCGTGGTTCATCCCTGTGTATGTGCCAATCCGGCGGGTATTCACCCAGGTCAATGCGGGGAATAAATCCTGCATCGGCGAAAACTTCTACCAAAAAATATGCACAGTCCACGCCCGCGCCTTTGACACGGCCCTGATGGTGCCATGGGGTTTTCAACCACGTCCGCGCTTGGTCGACAATGGCGACACGTTTATTACTCATAGCACTGTTTCCGGTACCGGAATAAATGGGTATCCCCTAAAGTTCGCGAGGTTCGAAAACTTACCAGAACACGTCGATTTCTGCTTATCGCACCCGGCATAGGCGGCGAATGTGTCACCAATTGCAGGGGGCACCACAAGCGGCAACGCCAGGACTATCACGCCTGGCGTGTATTGTTTGATCGTGCGTGTAATGCCGGCATTCGCACCGCTGGTGAATTCCATGGTCCCCAAGGAAAAATAACCCGCTGCCTGGGACAGACCGCAATTGATCAAGGTCACAGTCGACCCCGGGGCGACGTTGGACGCTGTCCTGAAACCCACTTTATTTAGCGTACAGCCGCTGTCATAAAGTGTATGCAGGCACCCGGGCTGATACATGTCCCGCGGCCATTGCTGATTGAGCTTTTCCAGATCGGATTTAACAGTAAGTCGCGCTTCAGTACGGCCAACTTCTATATCCGCAACGTTGCCCGAAAACGCCCACAGCTTGCCCGCGCTGGTATCGCCAAAAGTGGGCATGAAGGCGCGCTCAACCAGTACGTGCGCGCCGCTCAGATCTCCGCTTCGCGCAGCTTGCAGCCACGGCTTGCCGTTCAGGAGCGTCGTGCTATCGGCAAAGATTGACATATCCATGGTTTGCACTTCCAGTCCGGCTTTGTTGGAAATTTTGCCGCGAGTGATTATCGGACCGTCGCTACTGAAAGTATTCCCGCCCACTGTGAGATCGGCATCCGCTCCGGTGTAGCGGGCAACGAACCCGCCGACCAGCGTAAAGGTGTAAAGATCAGCCATGATCACCTGCTGATTGCTTGCTAGCAGGCTTATCATGGCTGCAGATGCGGTCTTCATACCTTGTTACCCGGGGCGCCCTTGAACTCGCATTTCTTGAGCTCCCATAGCTGTTTCATGAATTGATCGAAACCTCCCTCATCCATCATGAACCGGCAGCGGTAATAATATGTTCCGGTCCAGGTAAGAGAGGCAGAGGCAGCGGGTGCGCTAACAAATGTCACCAGCCCAGTGCTGCTGATGCTGTAATTGGCCGGGCTAGTTTGAGTGACCCCGGCCTTTTTGATATTGGTCAAAATATTGACGTTTTGCACCGGCTCAACGAAAGCGTTCCCGCCTGCGCTGATTGCCCGGGTCAGTTGGAATTGAGTCGTGCTTCCATCCCCCACACCGAACTGATAATCAGTGACTGAACTAAAATCCGGATCGGAATACAGGAACGAATCCCATGAGCCGCGCACAACAAGGAAAAATGCCAATAGCTTTTTTAGGTCATCATTGGAATCGCCGCGCAGGAACTCATACGACAGCGTGAAGCGCCAGAGAGGGTATGCCTGAAACGATGAACGCAACTCGCGGCCAGAAACGGATTCCTGAATCTTGGTTTTGAATATGGGGTGTTTGCCAGTAGACCACGCAAGCCCCGGCAATGTCGGAAAAACGGTGTTACTCATCGTTTGTAAAAATTGCGAGCCTGAGCGTTCAACGCGTCGGCAATCCCACGCCCGTTGTCCATGAGCAAACGCTTAAAGCTCTGCGCATCCACGGCATGAATATGAAAGTTCGTTACCCCGCTGCCACCTGTCATATTGCGTATCGCATCCGCGTGCTCGGCAGGCAGCACCATTTCGCGTTCGTGAAGTTGAGTCATTGGGTTTATGCCGGCAGGAATGTCATAACCGCCTTTTGCGGAGGATATTTGGCCCTTGGCGCCCAGTATCATTGCCATAGTCCCAGCGAAGGCTAGCGCCGCCAAGGCAGGGCCAACAATTGGAATATCAGCGACCGCAGCAGCCGCACCTGACGCACCTTCCGCCGCATTTGCGCCAACTACTGCAACGGCCTCTCCCGTTTTGATCGTAACGGTTGCTGCTGACGCAGCTCCCTGTGCGGCTACCGTAGAAAACAAGCCCATCTTTTCAAAGAGCGCCCGCATCATGGAGCCCGTCTGCGTCGCGGCGGTTTTCCGCAGCTCAGCCGATGCCCAGGCCGTCGCCATATTGACCGCTGATTTTACGAACGAGGCGGCGACGTTGTCGCCGATATTCAGCATGGCCTTTCGCCAGGTGAGCGTACCCTGGATCATGCCGTTGATGGTGCGGTCGAATGCATCCCTGATGGGGAAGAGGACGCCGTCCCACTTTTCCTTGACGTCGAGCTGCATGGCGGAATTGATCTTTTCCACGTCGAGCGCGTGCTTAAACTGAATCTCGGCCATCTGATCCAGCAGCTTTTGCAGGGCTACCGGATCATAATTCGGGTCGCCCTTCATTGCATCGATGCGCGCCTGCTGAGCGGTAGTTTGTATCTGGAAACGCTGCTCTTCGTAGTTGCGCTGAATATCAAGCAATTGCCGCTTGCTCATATATCCTTCGTCGACTTCCCGCTGTGCGCGGATCTCGTCCAGGGCGATGCTGCCCATTGCCGCTTTTTCAGTGGCGTCGATGGTCTGGGAGGTCATGGCGATCTTGTCTTTGACCGCCTTTTTCATGATCTCCAAATCTATTCCAGACATCTTGCGAGAAATATCTATTTTCTCTTTCTGGCTGGCATTGTTTGTCGCGAGAATGCTGGCCCAGAACGCCTTCTCCTGATCGAGTGAAAATTCCTTTAAATTGTTGCTTTGCTGGTAGTAAACCTTCTCTTCCGCCAGCGCGGCATCCCACATCGGCACGCGCGAGGGTTTATCCTTCGCCTCGCCACCGCCGGATGTGCCTCCGGACGATTTGCGTTCGATAGGGGTGGTCGTTACTTTGGTCGCGTCCCCATAGATGGCCCCGTCCATGTCGGACCGGCCCTTCTCGGCTATGGCTACCATTCGGGCGGTCGAGGCCGCGACTATCCCCTCTATGTCTGTGACACCTTGCCGCCATGCGCCTTTAGCCCCCTCGAAGTCCAGGTGCAGCGCCCTTTCGGCAACGTTGGCAAAGCGCATGATGTTCTCGGCCGCGCCGGCCAGGATCAGCTTGATAGCCTCGATGGAGATTTCAAAGCCGACGCGCATGGCGATAACGGCAACCTGCACGGCTTTCATTGCGCCAGTGAAGACTTGCATCGCCGTCAAACCATCGCCGCCGAATGCAGCTTGCACGACACGGCCGATGGCCGAGAATGCAGTGCTCGCGATATTCCATAATTCCCCAATCACCGTGCCAACGGTTGTCACGACTGTGCCGAAAACATCCATCGCCACTCGGGTCATCGCGACTGCAGCGGGTCCGATCTGAGAAAACCATTCGCCCAACCGGGAGAGGATAGGTAGCAGCGCATCGCCGGTGGCCTTCAGTACCGCCGTGACCACATCCTGCACATCATTCATAGCGGCACGGTATCGAGTCGTGGCAGCGACGTTTTCCTGCCCGATGGATAGGCCGAGTGCGTCTGACTTCTCTTTGGCGGCCGCCATCACGCCGCTGGTGAGTTTCAAGGTTTGCGCCGCTTCATCCCACCCCTTGCCGTAAATCTTGATGCCTTCCATGTTGCGGTCGATGCCTTCCTTGAACTCAAGCAGACGATTGTTCACGTCCATCTGAATGTCTACGGAATTGCGGAAGCTGCCATTGCTATCGCGGGTGGCCACGCCCAGGTTCTTGAATGCATCCTCGTTCTTCAGCAGCTGCTTGGTCATCTTCCCGTTAGAGTCGATGAAGCTTTCACTCGTCTGGTACGTATCGCCCAATGCGACATTAAGCACTGAGGCCTCAGTCGCAGAGATACCGAGCGCCTTACCGAGCGCCATTGATTCCTTGGTGAGATTGACTGACTGGTCTACAGCGGCTTTGAAAGCCGCACCGCCAGCAAGGATCGTGGTGAATCCCGCAAAAATGTCCTGCATTTTTTTGATCGACCCGCCCACCGAATCGAAGCTCTTGCCCATCTGCGAGGTGGCGTTTTGCACCACTTTCGCAGCATTCGCCACGGCGGCATTCAGCCCGGCATCTTCCGCGCTGATACCGAGCGATACGTCTTTATCTGCCATGGATTATCCTTGTGGAAACTGCTGCATCAGTTGCGCGATTTCTGCTTCGCTCATCTTTTTAGGTTTCGATTCGGGTTTGATGCCCAGGTACGCTGCAATCATGACGTGAACTGGCGGGTGATCTTTCCAGTATTTGTTCAGAGCTTCCAGCCGGGGAATATCGACGTGATCCCGAACGTAGTCCCACGTCCACCCTGTGTTGGCGCAGACACGTGAATACAGTTCAAACCAGTTTATTTCCCCGGCAGGGCTTCCCCCGGTTCCAGCGCCTTTCGCTTGAGCCCGCCGACATCCATGATCGCTTCCATGACTTCCTGCATGTCTCCGAGGTCAACCATCTCGGCTACCTTTGCCCGCGTCATCTCAGGATAGTTACGTGCCAGTGCCGAATGCAGGGCGTCGATCACGGTCCCGACAGACTCGAGACTGGCGCCAACCTGAAACTTGCTGATTCGGTCTTGCATGAGCTCGATAGCGCCAAGGGAAAGCGGTGGCACGATGTAGACCGCCCCGCCCAACTTCATTTTTATGCCATTGATCATGGTTTACTCCGACATCGAATAATCGAATATCCGACCTTGCGCATCCGCGAAACAGTCGAAGTCGATTTCCGGGATTACGAAATCATCCAGTTTGGTAGCTACGGTGAGCTTTGAGGCGAGGCAAGAGTAGAACGTGTAGGTAACAGCCTTGCCTTCAAACGGCAGGAGAATGTCGGCGCGGAAGGTGGGCGCATAACCCATCGGCAAGTTTGCAACGGTGGATTTGGTTGCGGTGGTACTGGTGGCGGTATATCCATAATTGATGAATACCTTCAAGCCCAGGTCAGCCGCGGCAAACAGATAGACGCCAGCCGAAACCGTGTATTGCCCGGTTGCGGGAGTAGCTGTCACGCGCGTCATCGGCAAGCCGCCGGCAGTCACTACGCCCAGATCAGTTGCCCAGGTGCCGGTATCCGGGATCTTGATGGCCACGAGAGAATCAGCCGCGCCCGCCGTGATCGTGAATGGAGAGGCGGGAATGAGAATGCCGACTGAATCCTGCTTGATAGTCGCGATCCCTGCCGTGAGCGTTTGGCCGAAGAAAATGCTGTTCCACATAGCGCCGTTGACCTGTGCGTTTTTGACCTTGCCGGATATTTTGCCCTTGCCGCGCCCGGCCTTTACCGGAAACTGATTCTGGCCATACAGCAACTTGTTATCGAACGACATGTCGATGGAGATTTCCTGCGACAACCCGAACTGGATGGGCGAGGGGACAGCAACAGCCGCGCCAGTCGCGTCGATCAAGGGCGTGCCCCATAAGCTGCCGGCACCGAAAATGGTTTGCATTTTGTTGCTCCTTTATTGGGTTAAATCAAAAACTTGAGTGGTGTATCTGATGTGATAGATAAACGTGGAGAACCCGGCCGTTTGATCCGCTTCGTGCGACTCCCACTTTGCCGGGCCCTGCAACGTTAGCGACGCCAGCCCGCCGAGGGTTGGATCGACCATGATCCGCGCATGAGCGGCAACTATAATTGGATCGGCGAGTTGATCCGGTACGTCGCCCCGGGTGTAAACGTCGATCGCCACGGCTAGCGTGGCAATAGTTACCCCAGCAAACTGCTTCTCTGGAATATCCTCTTCCGGCCGCACTATGATTGCCGGCGATTCATCCCGCCCGATCGCTGTCACGCGTGAACGAAATACACTCGCTCCTGCCGGCGTTGTCCCTGTCAACAGGGTTACCAGTGCCGACAGAATTTGCTCACGCTTGCTTGGCATCAGCCTTTCCTGCCTTCTCCGGCGGCACAAGATCGATCCGAGATTTATGCATTTCTGCCAGGTCAGCAGGTAACTCGATCAGCTCGCCACCTTCCAGCGTCTTGCCATCCATGAGAAAGTGTTCGCCATTCTTGATTCGGTATGTATTCATTTTTGCAGCATCACCTTTGAAAAAACGCCGTCATCCTGTTTTTCCCCTACGCCTCTGGCGGTGTACTTCACGCCATCAACAGTGACGACATCATCTCGTTTGAATGAAACGACGCCGGTTGGGTAGGTGAGGGAATAGTCAGTTGAAATGGCATCGGCGCCGGAAAACGGCATGCTGTTGTCCGGCATGTCGAAGATTGCGGAGAAGGGGACATTACCTTTCATGCACGGGACCGCGAAGTCCCCGAGGAAATCGGTAACGTCCTCCTGGAACATCGATCAGGCCTCGGGCGCTTTGGGTTCAGCTGGAGCCGATTGCTGCGCTGGAGCTGATTGCTGCGTTGAAGCCGTCAGCGCCGCTACCAACTGCGCAACCAAATTTGCCTGACCCGACGCGGACATCGCCGTTACCTTCTTTTCCTGTTCGGCCTTGAATGCCGCGGCGCGCGCCCTTGGCTCGGCAAGCTCTAGTTTATGAAGATGAAGAGCGGCCACATCGTCATCGAGCTCGATCGTTTCGCCGCCGATAATGGTTTTGTCGTGAATCTTGCCATCACTGCTTCTTACTTGCGTGATGACCAGGAAGCCATCGCGCACAATATATTTCGCCATTTTTAATCCTTCAGAATTCGTGAATTGGAAACGGGCCTTTCGGCCCGCTTGTTATCGATACGGTATTGACCAGATTAAGAAGTCAGGGTGTCGGAAATCACGGAGAAACTGGCCGCGTGACGCACGCCGATGTCGATAGATTGCAGTGCGCGGATCAGTACGCCGCCGGATTTGTAAACCGACGCATCGTAAGGATTCGGAACAATCTCCAGAACCCCCCATTCGCCGATCAGCAGCTCATTCCAGGCGCCAAAGAAAACCTCGGAGCAGATGCCGGCGGCGGTGCCTTTAGTCAGATTGCCGCGCGCCTGGTTGGTGCGGGCAACGGGATAACCGTTGATCTCGCCTGGTGTTCCGGAACGCTGGCCAACCGCCGAGCCTGACCAAAGATATTGGCCGGTGGTGGATTTGAGTTTCTTGAGCGCGCCTACCGATTTTGCATTTGCCATGTACGCCAGAGACTCTTCGGGCGCATTCGCTGCCATGACCGCCGTCTCAAGATCGATAAGTTGATCGATGGTCAAAGCCCCGCCATTGGTGCCGCCGATAACCGAACCGATGCCGGATACGTTGGCGATACCGAGAGGCTGCGCAGATGAACCGCTGCCGGACAAAGCGGCAAGATCGATGCCTAGCGCAAGCTGAGCGATCAGATCGGCCCGCACGATCATGTCGATATCGGGGGTCGACTGCATTAGCATGTTGCGGCTGATCTGGCTGAACGTGCCGATGGTTTTGAGTGTCAGGGAAATTTTGTCGAAAGTGGCTTCTGATTCCGTGGTGTTGGTGCCTTCCGATGTCCAGTAGGTTGAAGACGCACCGGTTTGACGCGGAATGTCAACATTGCCGACAAGTCCGGAGAGGACGGTGGCGCCCATTTGCATCACGCGAGCCTTGTTGCGCAGGACTTCGATGAACGAACCCGCCAGGAGATCAGTGGCAACCAGGGCGCCGCCTGTTGCGGACGCGCCCGTCGAGTAGGCTGCACGCGCGGCAAAAGGTATGTTCGTCGGGATGAAGAAGCCGCGTTCGTTTTGAGGAACCCGGCCTAGGCGTTTGGCGATGGCGTTGGAAACCTCCAGCTCGAAACCTGCCTCTTTCCAGTTTTGGTTAAGTGAAGCATTCAAGGCGCGGATAACGGAGTACCCATCCTTTTCACGCTGGGTCATATCGGCATGCGCGCCTTGGCCGAGATCCACCGCTTGCTGGGTATTCCGTGCCTGCAAGATGTCCAGCACTGCTCCGCGCGCGACTTCAACGGTTGCACCCTTTTGGATCAAGCCACGCTTCACTTCCGGATCGATCTTGTGCTGGTTGCAAAGACCGTCTATTTGAGCAATACGTGCCCGTTCAGCTTCGGCGCCGGTCTGACGTTCGCGATTTGCGTCAACGACTACCACGGCCGGCGCGCCGCCGGCTGAGCCGCCCGTGCCATCGCCGGCAGCGTCTTGCAATACTCTTTTACCTTTCATTGGAATTTCCTTCTTAATTTCGGCGGTCGCCGGTTTCGGTATGGATGTGATTTCCACATCCCGCTCTTCATCGCCAGCCCCACGCCCGACGCCGACAGTAGCGTCGGCGGGAACAGTGACTAGTGAGATTTCGTACGGCTCCCAGTCGGTAGCCTTATAAATTTCTTTTTCGGTATCCTCCTCAAACTTGAATACCCGATACATGAAAGACACGTTGCACAAGATGCCGTCATCGGCCTGCTGCATCGCCCAATCGCCGCGCTCATCTTTTCCAAAGCGAACGGTGGCGTAGCCTCGCCCGCTCCTGATCTCCACGCTTTCAACGATCCCCAGGAGGTCATCGCGGTTGTGATTGAACAGGAGCGGCATGTTTGCCTGGCGGATGCCATCGATACGGACCGCGCCTTTTGCATGGCTCAGGATTTCGGTTCCGTACCACATCTCTACCGGCTCTTCCGAACTGAACGACAATTCAACTGTTCGGGTCTCTTTGTTCGTCAGTGCCCGCGTACCATCAACATTGAGGATCCGTGAGACGACACGAACTTGCGGCTTAAGTTTTGCCGGCCGTTCCTTGATCATATTTGCTCCAATAAAAAACCCGCCGAAGCGGGTAATTGTTTTTCTTCCTCTGCTCCATCTTTCGGAGCATCCTCGGCCGGAGGATCGACTGCGGTTGGCTGCGACTCTCCAGGTAAACTAACTTTGGCGGGATCGGTATCGAAAGACAGGTCCAAATCAGACATCATGTCCAGCTCTTGACGCCTGGCTTTAAAAGTATCCTCGGCATCAACCCCTCCACCGGTTTGCGCCACAACATCCGAAACCGTCATGAATCCGCTACGGACCGCTGTCTTGAAGGCATTCACTTCCTTGACCGGATCGATCCAGCCCCAGCCGCGCGGCTTGAAGCGCACTGCCTGGTACTTTTCTCTATCCTCGTAATAATCGGGAGGAATATTCAAATCCCCAGACATGACAGCCGCTTCCATCCACTCGCAATATATATTATGCATCACACCGCGGATTAGCCACCCTTGCAGGACTCGCCACAGATCCCGATCATCTAGCAGAGATAGGCGACTGCTGGAATAGTTGGATTGCGAGTAGTCGCGAGAAAGGGATTCGTAACTTACACCGATACCAGCAGCCATCTCGCGAAGCATGTAGCGCATGAAAGGCTCAAGCGCAGCATTCGGGCGGCTTGGATTGAAGCCCATAAAAGACTCACCTGGCAGCAACTGCTTGAATGTCCCAGGCTCGGCATCGATGACGCGCTGCCCATTGGCAAGATCATCCGCCGGCGCTTCGTCTGGCGTTGTAATAAACCCGACGATATTGGCAGACGCGCGCGCCGCGACAATCTCCGCCTCTGTGTAGCCGGCCATGTCGTGTATCTTTTTCAGAACAGCATGGAACCATGGCACGCCCCGGCTTTGCGGCCAGCGGTCGATTATGAACGGATGGATGATGTCTTCCGCCGGCACGCGCAAAAACTTGGCCGGAACGAACGAAGCAAAGGTGTAGTCACCCGGGTGAACAGGGTGCAGCCAGTAAGCAATGGGCCTACCCCACTGATCCATTTCCACGCCCATGCGGATCGTGTTGCCGTTCGGCGCCTTCGCGGTTTGGAATTGATCCATCAAGCGGTCGGCCTCGATCACTTCCAGCGCGAAATGAGCTTTCCCGCCGCCGAACGGTTGCCTGATTTTACGGATCAGCATTTCGCCGGCCTCTACCTGCTGGCCCATCAGCACACGAAGAATCTCCGTGAGCCCCAGCTTGCCAGCGACATGGCAGGTATTCGATAGAATCCACTTTCCCCATGCGGCCTCGATCTGGGTATTGATGTCTTCTTGCAGCTTTCCTTGACTATTGACCACCTGGGCTTGCATGCCTATACCGTCGCCCACCACGTTATTCTGTACGATGCGCACAGCGTTTTTAGCGTGGCCGTTGTCCCGCACCATCTGGCGCGACCTTGCGCGCAACGCCCTGAGACTGGTCAGTATCTCTGAATCTGCAGAGGTATTTAAAGCGGTCCAGTCAGATGTCAGCCGGGTAAATTGCGCCCCGGCGTATGAGCGTTGCGCCGGTTTGGCCGCTCGCGCTTTGGCTAGCGCCCGCTCTTTATTCCATTTCGCCAGGACCACGGATCCCTTCACAGCGACGTTCCGCTCGTCATACCAGCTCATCTGAACCTCGCGTATAGGTTCGATGGGTTGCCCAAGCCGTTGGCAATAGCCTTGCTGTGCTGCTCATTGCGCACGCGCAGTTTCCAGTAGCTGATAGCTGCTATGAGCTCAGCTGCCGTGTAGTATTTCGCGGAGCGCGAACCGATGGAGTATTCCCGTAACTTCTTCCCGCTCGCGTTTAGATTCGCCAGCGCGGACTCCGCATCTGCCAAGGCTTTCTCGGCCACGCTGCGCGAATCGTGCCCGACAGTTGCGAGTGACAGATCCGGCGTGATCGTAAGGGTGCCAGTCGCGGCAGTGACGCGCACACCTTCAGCCTTGACGCATGCCGCGAAAGTGTAACGTCCTGGCAGCAGGGTTCCGCTTTGCTCAAGCGTCAAGGTCGTTTTCCAACCTTGCCCATCGGTAACAGCAACAAGCGTCAAAGAGGCCGGGCCGCGCAATTCATAAATGAGCGAGTACCCGCTGCTGTCATAGCGGTTACCTCGCGCATCGGTGAATGCTCCGTCATTCCAGGAGGTTGAGTCGCCCTGCTGTAAAGCGTTAAATATATTCATTTACATTCCCGGTGTTCGACAGTGCAGACGTCTGCACCGATATCGCCCTGCTGTTCGTTTACCAGCGCGACGCGCTATAGCTCTTCCTACCCGGATTGAACGGCGCAGGTTTTGGCTTGATTACGGGTTTTTCAGCCACAACAGGAACAGACGGCACATCAGGAACCGCGGCGGCTGCAGGTGTAGCGGGCTCGGTGAAAATATCCGCTTGGCGCACCTTCTGTTCCAGGTTCAGCCAATGTGATTCCTTGTACAAGTTCAGCTTCAGCGAGCGCGCCGCGTGCAGTGCATAGACCTCACAATCCAGCGCTTCATTACGCACGCCGGATTTCTTTTTCCAAACTTTTTTGTTCCGGATGGTGCGGTGCGGCACCTTGATCTCGCTGGTGAGCTGCTCCCAGTAATCTAGGCGGACCGTGTCATACCAGTGCATTCTGCCCGGTCCCGAACCGGTCAACTGCAACCTGCCTTCGAGCAGCAAATCTTTAGCACGCGATGTCCCAACTATGAACGGCTTAAGCCCATGCTTTGTGTGCTTGTGCTGGCGGTTGGTGTCCACCGACGATTTGGGAGGAGCGAATATTTCGCGCCCATCGTCTGTTGAGGCGCCTTTTACCGCCATGTAGTTCTTGTTCAGGCGCCGGCGCACATAGCTATATACAGGGTCCGAGGTAACACCATCTGACGAATCTATACTTACAGCGCGAATCATGAGCCTGGTGCCGCCGGCATGAACAAACTCGCGCGTGAGCAATGCATCAAGGTCAATCCAGGCGCCTTGCTCGGCGAGCCGGGTGTCGCCGTGGATCTCGCCCCAGTACAGCAGCCAGCTCTCTTCCCCTCGACCCCAAGCGCGTATAACTACTGCCAGCCGATCATGCTGCACATCCACACCAGCGGTGAGTACCAGGCCGCCCCAGGGAACGACAAATTCTTCGTACTCTTCCGCGCGATCCTTCAGCACGTCTTCGGTAGGAAGGTCGCTCTGATATTCCCAGGATAAACCAAGGGAGGAGTTCCAGAACGCGATTAACGCGCCGATGTCACCCTGGGCCTCTTCGGCTTTTGCTGCGAGATATTTCTCAACGAGCCTGGTAAGTTTACTTTCAGCGAATGGCGAATAGAGTTCGTTGAGGTAGAAACCAGCCACGCCGCGAAATTCGGCAGTGGCCCGCCACTCGCCGTTGCGTACGCCACGATTTTTTTGTGCATCGTTCCACAGTGCCCCGCAATTTGGGCAAGCATAATATGCGGTTTCCGGCAGCGCATGCCCATACACAGAATGGCTGCGGGTTTCGTCACTGTGCCAGTGCACGTTCTCCCAGGCCAGCACATGCGACTCGTCGCATTCGTGGCACGGCACGAAGTTTTTTCTCTGATCGCTTTCCAGCATTTCGGCAACGATGCTGGAGACACCCTTGATACTCGGCGTACCGCCTGCAATAACCTTTCGATCGTGATACGTTTTTCCCCGCTCCTCCAGGAGCTTGATCGAGTCGCCTTGACCCTTGATGTTCAAGTTGCAATCGTCGGGTTCCTCAACGATCATGATCTTTGCAGGCGTCGATTTCACCCCGCCGGTACTGTTCGACCCGATGAACTTGAGGAAGCCGCCGGGAAATTTTTTCCGGTTCTGTGTGTTATCGGCTGTGCGAGTCTTGGTCTGTACCAGGGCTGTCAGTACCGGCGTCGCTTCAACCATCGGGTTGAATTTTTCGACGTTGTAATCCTTTGCGTTCTGATCCCTGGGAAACATCACGATAACCGGTGCCGGCGCGATGTGGATCGTGTACCCGATCAGGTTATTGATCACGCCATCGGTCCAGCCAACCTGCGCGGATTTTTGGCAAACCACTTTCCGCACCGTCCGATCATTGATGCACTCGAGGATCCCGCGCAGGTACGGCGTGATTGCCAGGCTGTACTTGCCCGGCAAGGCGCTATTCTCTGCTGAGATATACCGGTACTTTTCCGCCCATTGCGCTACCGTTATTTTCGGCGGCGGCGCAAAGGTCCTGGTCACCCGCTTCAGCAGTGCCTTCAGCGGATTCGTATTCGGAGAGTTTGCGTAGTGCATCATCAAAAGTTTCCGCGATCAGGTCGCGCTTGGCATCCACACCATCCGTTACCTCTAAAAGATGAGCCAGGCGATCGGGCTGCGAGCGCAGAAAGGAGCGGGCGGATGCGACCATCGCATTCCACGCCGGCTCGATCTCACCCACAGGAATCAGCAGTCCGCGCTTCTCCGCGATCTCCAGTTCGACCTTGTCACCCTGCAGGCGGGATAGTCTGTCTTTCTGCGATTCCACCTGGAACTTGGCAACCTCCCGGGCGATCATCCAGGCGATTACTTGCTCAGTGTCGTACTGGTTCGACTCGCCACGCTCTCCGCTGTACACAACCGGCAGGCCGTCACGCTGCCAATCGGTCAACGTTCGCTCAGAAATGCCGACGATTTCTGAAAGAGCTGATTTATTTACTATCTTGCTCAAGATGAGGTCAAAGGAAGGAAGTCAAGGGAACCCAAACATCTGCGCGTTTCTCGCGGTTCTCGCACCCGCTGTAGGAGGGCCTGGGAAGTACCTTTTACCTCTTGAGGCTGAGGTATCGCACCTCATGCTCGAAGATGCGCGGAAAGTTATCAATGATCTTCCTCTTCAGTGCTGCTTGAACTATGTCATTGACGAATGCTGCTGGTACGCTCGGGCCATACAGTTGCCTGATCGGTAGGCCGCTCCATACCCTCATGCCGTTCTTGACTCTCAGCTTGTGGCCTGCCCCGGTACGTACGAACACGCCCTTGTGACCGTTGGGCATGGTTGCAATGAATGCGCCCGCTATGATCTTGCGTCCATTCTTGACATTGACTGATACGCCAGCCTTCACAGCACGGGCGCCATAGTCTATTAAGGGAACGACTGCGCTCCTGGCTCCTACCTTAGCCAGTCGGTCACCGGGACGTGCGCGACGAATGTACAACTGCTTCTTGATCACGTACACCTTCAAGCCATAACCCGCATCGCGTATGCTGCGTGACGTTTGAGTCTTCACTTGCGCCGCTATCTTATTCAGCGCCCTGGGCACAGCCTTATCCATTACCTCTTTGGGTACGTTACCAAGCTTAGCTAAGGCCTTGCTTATATCAGCCTTCACGCTTACCTTGATCATCGCTGCTTTACTATCACGCGGAAGCTTCTATCCTCGGTACGGGGCATGGTATTTGCGGTGACTATCCGGCACGACACCCAATAGGTTTGCCCAACGTTTCCGCCTTTTAGCCACACCGTTGCGATCGAGTTGGTCACAGCCTCATCATGTTTTGTCAGGCCGGCGCCTACCGTCCATGTGGCAGCATTGATTGTGTCGCCATCAAGCCATGCGGACCAATCCACCGCGTAGTCGAGATCCGCATCCGGATCTTTGATGATGTAATCGCCGAGCGCGTCAGTCTCGAATCCCGTCATGCTGATAGCGTCCTGTTTTCAGCCTCAACTTCGATAACCCTCAGCTCTCCAACTACAGCCATTGTTCGCCATGATGGCGTGGGTAATAAACCACTTGGCCTGAGTGATCCAGAGCTTGCTAAATTCGCTTGAATGCTCGATGCGGCAATCAGCATATGCTGCTGCACGATAGCTGATGCTGCCGCTACGTTATCCTGAACGCTTGCCGGACAAACCAACGCTTGCGCTTGCGAAACTACGACAGATGCGCTGATATTTGCCTGAGTCGAGGGCGAGGGCGCGAGATCATGAACAACTCCTGTCGTGATCGCGCCCACGCTTGCGGCATTCGCCTGCGTCGATCCCGCTTCGTTCAGGACATGCGCCTGGGAAATTGTGCCAGGCATGCCGATGTTTGCCTGAGTAGCAGCGGCTGCGACAAGGTTATGTTCTGCCCCTGCCGCAATTGCGCCTGTGCTGGCCACATTGGCTTGTACTGATCCCGCTGCGCTGAGCGCATGAAGCTGGATAACAGCTCCGGTGATACCCGTATTAGCTTGAGCTAACCCATCCCCTATCAAATCAAGTTCAGCTTCTGTTGTCTTCAGCATCCAGACCGAAGCATCTTGAGCGGTTTCAGTTCGGGGCTGATCAACAATTACTACCGATTTAAGCGCGGGAACATAGCGCATCCGGCCAAGGATAGAAATCTGATAGTTCCCGATAGGCGTAGGGCCGGTGGGTACATGCTCGGTTGCGGCCCACGTAGTTGACGCCCAGCCTGTAACCGGACTCCATTCGGGTATTGCTACGGTGTAATACGTGCCGGGGTTATCTTCCCAGCCTGTCCAGAGATAAAGTAAGTCGTCATGTTCCCCGTAAGCCGCGCCGAATGATCTGCTGGATATGTTCGTAGGAAGCGGAGTTCCATCTTCCAACCGAACAAGGCGGATAGGGGTATCGTAAGAATTCCAAACTGCCGTTGAGACATGCACCGCCGCAAGTTCAGTCGCTTTCGCCGGAGAGCCGATCCCGCTTAAATCTCCTAGCCCGCCACGATAGAACATGCCGCGCTTGCTGTCGAAAACACCCCAACTTTCGTAGAGAACCGAGTTCTGTGTTTGGGTAAGGTAGGAGAAGGTATCCCGTCCTCCAGCGCGAATATCCCCGAATTCATATCTGTACCAGTATGGAAAGCCGGAGGCGCTGTCCATCGTGAAGTAGCAAACGTCTTTGCCGCCTTCGTCAACGCAGACCGTAGCGCCATTAATATGGCTCAGACTGTCCAGGCTGTAACCGCCGTCTACCATGTCTATGCGGTTATACCAGGCGTTCGATCCGGCCTTTACGTTTGTCGTGTCCCAACCGGAGCCAGTTGCCCCGCCCACCTTGTTAGGGTCAGCCAGTGCCAGATCGAAACACCACGGCCCTACAGCGCGGGAACCCGTTCCGACCTGCTCGCGGAATGCCTTGCCGCTGGAATATGCTGCGCCGCCGAATGTGCAGAACATCCTGTTATTCGGCAAGTAAACATTATTACAATAAGTGTGAGAGGACTGGGGCGCATCTTTACCGAGTATGTAAGCGTCTACCGGATCTCCAGTGAGCGTGAATTTGCTCGGCAAACTCCCGCGCTTCCATTGCCCTGTTTGTCCATTCCAAATGTAAATCTCGTTACCGCCATAGTTCGCGTGGCCCCCGCCCCATACTATGAGGTTACCTTTCTCGGTATCCCATGCAACGCTCGGCCACGCGTTCAGGATGGCAAAGTGCGACCAGTCGATATACCCTGGCGCGTCGTCGCTGCGCGGCATCGTGCAGTCGAGAAACGTGCTGGTGTTGACTTGAAGCCACTCCCCCTTCTGCACCGGCTTCAATAGACCGCGAAGTCGGCCATAAGGGTCCGTTGAGCCTACACTGCAAGCGTTGACCTGAGTTGCATTGCCGCCAGTTAGCGTTTGTGTTCGGGTTATGCTTCCCGAAGAAACCAAATTCGATTGACTCGATGGTAATCCGAACAAATTACCCGGCACTGAGATATACCCAACGCCGCTGGTATTTGCTTGTGTCGCGTTCGATCCCGTTAGAGTCTTTGGCGATGCAGTGAAAATAGCATTAGGGTCGGAAACAAGTCTTGCTATCTCAGCATCGCTAATTGCCTCAATGTAGGCTTGCGCAGTTATATGCTTGAATGGTTTTGTTGCATGTCCAGTGATACTGAAATTCTGGTCCGGCCCCATCGCGCCAGCCTCTTTCCAGAAGTCACCAGAACCTATCAATGCTCCATCAAGAAAGAACTCGACCTTATTTTGTACTTCGGTATAACGAACCGTAATAGTGTGTAATGAGTTATCGGTTATGTCATAAGTCAAGTTTGAATATTTAGCGTAACCGGAATGCAGGTTCACGCAATACATATACAGAACGCCAGGGGAGTAACTGGTTGTGCCTATTGCCCATCCATAACTAGCCCCGGCTACGCGCAGAAATTCCTGCGCGGCATCGTCTCGGAGAACGCCATACCAGTTATAGGTAAAATCTCCGGACACAAACGGGTCAACACCCGCTTCGACATACCTCCATGCCGTCCAGCTACCGCTAGGAACAATAGCAACGCCACCCGCCGTGGTTTCGGTCGTGAGCGTAGAGCCGTCCGGGATCGAGCCTGTTAACAGCTCATTGATCCCTTCCGATCCGCGTAGAACGAACCCGGCTTTTGCTCCGAGCGGGTCGCTTAGATTGACCGGCACTTAGGCTGGTTGACCGCTGGTATAAGTCAGGCTCGGGAAATTTATCGTATTCCCGCTGGTAATCACCTGATCGCTGGTTTCGTCCGTTACCAGCAAAACCTTACTCACATTATCCGTAAAAGCAATGTGCAGATCCGGTGTTGCGCCTGAGTTGGCGAAAGCCGCTCCGCTCTTGGCTGAGACACTCAGCACACGCGCTGCGCCATCGGCGCCGGTCAGTGCATAATCGCCGGGGGCCATGGTGACTTCACAGATCGAGTTTCCGGTCACGGTTGCGTACGAGTCACCGACAGCGAAAGCCTTGAGCAACAGCATGCGGATCGCACCATTTCTGATTGCATTGAGGCCACCATCCAGCACATCGGAATGAGCATATTTAGACATTGATTCTCCAAATGACGGGCATAAAAAAACCCGAAGGCGCGGGCCATTCGGGTGCTGTGCTGCGTTTCTATATGATCTGGGCGGACTTCTGAAAATCCGACACTTGACAGGATATACCGACAAAAATGGAAAATCAAGCCAACTGCCTCAAATTTTTGACTGTCTCGCGATAGTTATTCCACTTCTCACGTTGGCGCGCGATCTCGGCCTTTAGCATCTCATGCCCACGAATGACACGTTGCTCATAGGTGCGCCAGTCAACGCCCTGCCCTGAACGGCGAGCAAACCAGGTCAACGGCCACCCCTCGTATTGCCAGAACAACGATACCGCCTGTTTGTACCGGGCGGGCAAAGCACTTAAAGCCTGGTCTATATCCCGAGCCTCGCCTGTCAGCAGAGGCACATTTGACTCGCCGTATGTATCGCCGCCAATGCCTGAGTAAATTGAGCTGATGGTGCGCCGTTCTTTGATGACACCCGCGTTGGTCAATGCCCAGTTGCGCATGCCGCGTATGAAATGTTCCGGCAGTTCGTTGTAGATTTTTTTACTCACACTACCTCCTTTCATCAAACCAGCGGCACCTATGGCCTACAGTTGGCACGCCCGCTTGCAGCTTATTGCGCTCATCCATGCACATGGACCGACCCAGCACCTTGGCATGCTTGGTGCACAGCTTGCAGCCCAGGCGGTCAAGCTGCCGGGCTTCCAGCGTCTCGGCCGGGTCGCGGTAATACTTTGCAGGCAATGCATAGCTTCTATCCATTAGCCACCACCGCTACCTCACGAATTCGATCTTCCATCGCTCTCACTTGCAGGGTGAATGCCCTTATCTCACCCGCTTTCTTTCCCAGGTCATTAGCCCAACATGCGATCAGCTCGGCATCCCCGCTTTTCACCGCCCGGCCGATGCTCTCATCCGCCTCGGCAAGATCGATATCAGACCATCCGTCCGCTTCTTTCCACCACTTCCGGACCGCAATGTAATCAGCACGAAGCTTTTCCTTGTCCTTTTCTTCTATCACCTCATCACCTTTATTTGGTTACGCGAAAATGGTTAGTTACGCCAGCGGTTACGCCTGAAAGCCCTGTAGTTACGTGGGTTACGCGGTTACGCGGTAGGTCTCAACTTTTGCGAAATTGTTGTTATTTACAGATTTACTGGATGAATAGAAAAACGCTCTCACGTACGCGCGCATGCGAGTTTCCGCGTAACCCACGTAACTGCGCGGGTTTCCGGCGTAACCGAGCGCGTAACCGGGTGTCTTTTGGCGTAACCTGCGTAACTGCATGGGTTTCATAGCTGTTTTCCCTCGTTTTTGCCTAAAAATTCATCTAATGCCCGCTCGAAATGGGCTACTTCACGTGCTGCCCACTTGCCTTGCGTCATTTCCATCGGCGGCTGTTCAGTACCGGGTATCCACATCCGTTCGGCCTTCTTCCCGTTTTGCACATCATCCAGTTTTATGACTTTGTAGATGAGCAGGACAGGCTGATCCGCCCGCCTGCTGGATAACAGGTCCGATGTCTTGCGTACCATCTTGGTGAAATGCTCCTGCGTAGGAGGAAACCGCTCGCCTGTCAGGGCGCACCACCTCCTGAATGCCTGGTATAACTGACCGGCGGAACATACCTTCAGAGGGAGAGGGAGATAACCGTTCAGCCACTCGCGGACAAACCGCTCCGGAGGTTTTAGCCCGAGCTCGATCAGGTCTTTTTTAGCCCTGGTCATTGGCGGGATATCGAATTCCGTAAACCCCGTCAGGTCGAGCGACAGCAAGTGTCGATAGAAAGCCTCGATGGCGCCAGCGCGCATTGCGTCTGCAACTCGCTGGTATAAATCGTCTGCCCGCATCTGCGGGGTGTAGACAACGAAGTAGCGGCGGTCGCCCTCTTCCAGCGCCAGGGGCTGATGCTCGTTGGAAAGGAAGACCACGTTCACGTGATTTGCCTCAGTCCTCAGCGGCATCATCTTGGTGTTAATCTGAATGGTCTCGCCGGTGATGAAGCCCTTGAGCTTGTTTTTATGGTGATAGAGCTCTTGGCGCGCAACCACTTCATCAGCGATCAGGAACAGCTTCTGTGAAGCCCAGTCGTTAAACTTGTCCTCAATCTGATCCTGGCCAACGACCAGCGCATAATCTCCATAAATCTTGGCTACGATCTCAAAGAACAGGTTCTTTCCCGCCCCTTGAGGACCGTGGAACACCAGCGCCGAGCGCATCTTTGTTCCAAGTCGCTGCAGGGGCAGCGCCAGCCATTTCAGCGTCCATGAGATTACTTCTTCGATTGCCAGTTCGGATTCCGCAGATTCCGCGCACAAGTGGCTGATCAGCTCGATAATTGCGGAACAGTCCCCTTTCTTCGCCTCCATCGGCAACCCGGCAAACAAATTGACAGCAGGCGGCTCGATTGCCCCGGAAGGGTCGAACACAAGTTGCTCCGGCATGATCATCCGGCGCTTGTCCGAATTCAGCCACATCTTGACGTAATCGTTGCCGAAGGCCAGACGCATGGCATTTACCCGGATCAGCTTTCGCGCTTTCTCGTCATAGCAGGTATCTGTGCTATAGATCAGCGCAAAGTTGTCGATCAAGTCGTTATAGCGGTCCCAATTGATCGGCTGCTTATCCCGCTTATCCCCTCCCCCCTTTTCTGGGGGCTCGGGCGCTTTATCAGAGGGGGAGGGAGAGGATTTACCCTTGTCTTTAGGCACTGCGCGAAGTTTTGGAGGCCTCCAGCCGGCTTCCATGGCGCGTTTGAAGATAATTGCGCCAGTAATGCCGCCGGGCTTGAAGCTCTTCCAGTGAGATTGCAGCGTCTTGCCGCCGGGATATTTTGCGCTCTTTGCAGACCAGGATTCCCATACCGACAATCCGGCTTCACCCAACTCGGCATGGATGGCCATGCCGAGTTGAATCCATTCATCGTATCCGCAAGTCGGGTTGACAAACGCCAGCGCAGACTCGACCTTGGCGCGCACATCAATATCCCCACTCGTTTCCACGGGAGGAGAGTTGACATGCTTGTTCTTGGCAGCATCGACTGTCTTTTGGAGGCGGGCGAGCGTCTTATCTGAAATCGGCGCCACCTCAGCCGGCGTGCCCGGGAAGCGTGCCCCGGTAACCGTAAAATACTGGCGGCCACAAAACACCTCAACACCAATATCGTTTGACTTGAACGTATCGGAATCGCCGAAGACGATGATGTGCACCCCTTTTCGGGACGGCGAATACTCGGTATAGCTGGCGCAGGCCTGGATGATGTTGGTGGCGCGTTCCGAGATCTCGCCTGTTTCTGTGTTGATAGCCCCATCGATATCGATACCGATCAAGCCATCGCCAGGGAGGAAGGCGAACCCGATGCCGGAAAACCGGCCAGATGACAATGCCGTGCACGCCTCCTCGAAACTTGCCAGGGCTGCGCGGTCTTCCGGGCTGCCTTGCGTACCGTTTCGTCTTTCTCCGGAGAGGTAGTACGGCATCTTGCGCGGCTTTTTATCGCCTGGTTTCTGCTCAAAACGCCATGTCAGCCATTGCCGGCGTTCGCGCAATGCGGCCGGGACAGCGTACAGATCGGTGGCGGCATCTGTCATATTTACGCGCGCGGGGCGCGGCGGCGCTCGTGCACCCGCTTTTCGAGCTCGAGCAGACCTTGCACGGCCCGGCGAATCGCCAGCTCTATCTTTTCCTGCTCGGGAGGCGATATCCAGTTGTCGGAGAGCGCGGTTGAGATCGCGGCGGCCACCTCACCCTCTTCCGCCATCACCTTGCAGATCATCTGCAGCAGCTCGCCGTTGGAGACATGCTCGGCAGGCGGAAGCTTTACGGCAGCATACCCATGCCGCCAACAGAACGCCTGGATGGGAAGCCCGGCAGCTTCATCTTTTCCAGCTTCCTGCAAATTTTCGATGATCAATGAGACTTCTTCGAAGCCGGTGTAATCCGACTCGACACCGGGGCGCAGCTTGTTATAAAGCCTCGCGGCGGAAGGTAAATCTAACCGCTTGTATAGGGACTCGATCCCTCCTGGATACTTCCGGGCGGCCTTGTAAAGAGCATCGTGCTGATTGATGTCCGAATAGCGGTGAGTCACGTTAAAACCCCGCTTCGATTAACGTTTTTTTTGTCATTACGCGGGCGCATGATTCGATCATGCGATTTCGTGAAACCAGTGCTGAGCAAAGAAAAGCCCTCCCCGAAGGGAGGGGGAACTGCACGGCCGAAGTGGGAGAGAAGGCCGGGCAGAACGGAAAAGGCGGGAATTCCAACGTGATAAGATTTGATTTCCACATCAATCTCAACAACAAAAGGAATTCCCTTGAAACTCGATATAGACTCGAAAACTGTTTCAATCCCCTGCCCCCACTGCAGCAAGAAATTCGACGAGAAGATCGGAAGGTTGAAGCAAGATCAGAAGCTTATTTGCCCCGCCTGCCACGAATCCTTCACTGTGGACGCTACAAAGCTCCGTGCCGGAATCGAGAAAACGCTGTACGATTTCAAGCGGCAGATCGGGAAGCTTGGCCGATAGTGAATCGAGCGCGGCAGTCAGTGCTGTTGCGTCACAATCGACCTCTAATCTCAACAAAGGGATCATGCTTCTGCCTTTGTTTGGTTGGGGGTGCTGAATACTTCGGGATGCGCTACCTTGATATACATAAGCCTGGCGTCCGGAATACCGTCCTCACGCCATCCGGAAACAGAGGGAGGTTTGATGTTGAATAAGCGCGCGACAGCATTCGTGCCACCGAGGGCATCAATAATTTGATTTGCAAATTCTGACTTATCCATGGCTCTCATTATAAGGCATACCTAACATTAGGTGTCAAGGTATACCTAATAATAAAAACGATATGATTGCAAGTATGGAAAAATGGAACGACAGACTTGTTTACGCGCTCAAGGTGCGCAAGAAAACTCAGGCTGATCTGGTTAAAGTCACCGGAGCTAAAGCACCATCAGTTTACGAATGGGTGTCTGGTATAACCAAGAACATGACAGCACCCAATGCAACAAAGGTATGTAATTTCCTGAGAATTAATGTTGACTGGCTTCTATATAAGAAAGGACCGAGCGGGCTTGAGGATGATACTGATAACGCGCCCGTGTTATTAACTACCGAACAGAAGCAAGTATTAAAGCTCCTCGAGAGGATGGAACTTAAGGCCAAAGAGAATTGGATAGCAAACGGCGAATTGCTTGTATCCGTTATGTCTGCTTCCGACGCTGTTGCTACGCCACAATCTAAGCCAATGGAATCACAACCAGAGCGCCGCCTGGCAACTGAAGACCGGAGGAAGACCGATTTAGGTTTTGACCCAGAACGCAGGCATCTATACGGCGCACCGAATTTCCCGGAAAAGAAACAGACGTATACGGACCGAAGGAGGGGAAAAAAATGAAGCCGCCTTTTACACTAATGCAACGACCGATATCGCACGACACCGCCGAGGCTGCTCTGACGATAGCCGGGGATGCGCAACAAGGCGACTCCATAGGCATGGCAGCCGTCGTAATGTACCTGAAGCCGGAACCTCACTTCATCGCTTTTGTCACCGACGAGGCCGAGCGCAACCCCATCTTCACCACCGGCATGCTCGCGTCTCTAAGCTACCAGCTCATGCGGAAGGCGAATGAATAACAGCAGTGATACAATCCAGTCGATCAAAACTCAACCATAAGGAAAGCAATGAAAGTTGTTGTAATCGTCGCAATGGCGTTAGCGTTATCTGCCTGCGCGACGGTAGGAAAGGAAATATCACCGAATCAGCTATCTCAGTTCAAGGAAGGGATAACCACGCAAGATGAGGTTCTAACTGCGCTTGGAACGCCAACATCAAGCACAACTACAACGGATAGCACGGTTATCGTTTACTCTTTTGCGCATGTCCAAGCGCGCCCAGCAACGTTCATTCCGATCTTTGGTATGTTTCTTGGGGGGACAGATACGCGCTCATCGGCCGTTGCCTTTCGATTTGGGCCAGATGGAAAACTGGTAAAGATGGCGCGCACAGATATGAGGAGCGGCGCCGGAACAGGCTTTGCTTCCGGCAAATATCAGAAACCGGATTACTCCCTGCCACAAGAGGCTGTTACTGAGTAATTTAGTGCAGACGTCTGCACAAGCCTCCTGCTCACCTGTTCCCCAACTAGGGAAAAGTAACGCTTCCCCACCCCCACCTGGGGGAATTCTATTGGTGCCGTGCAGCCTCTATCCCAGCCTTGGCCAAGAAAGCCGAGCGCGACTCACCGGATCGTTTCGCGCCTTCGTCAATAACCCTCAATACCCGCTTCGGTAGAGTTATGTTGACGCGCTCCACCTTGTCATCGAGCTGCGATAAATCGACACTTACCATTGCCCAGATCCAGCCGTCAAACTCAGGATTTTTCCTGTGTTCTTCAATGGGGAGCGGTTTGGGAAAAGCCCGGCCTTCATCCAGATAGGTTTCCAGGTGAAGCAATACCGCTTCATGCGCATTCGTTATGGCCTCGTCCACCGTATCGCCCGCTGAAAAGCAACCGGGCAAATCGGGCACCACCACGCCGCATGAGTGTGACTCATCCCCCATTTCAATCGCTATCGGATAACGCATAACTCCTCCTCACTTTAATCCCGCCTGTTTCAAAATCGCATTCACCAAACCAACTCCCAAATCCTTTTTAGGGTGCGGCACTGTCACCGTTCTGCCGTCTTTCTTCATCTGATGATGGCTGCCCTTGATACGGTCTATCTCGAAACCGTTGTCTTTTAAGAGCTGCATGAGTTGTTTGCTGTTCATAGTGTGTATTATACACACTTAATAAGAATAGTCAACTATTTAGCTTACCACTGTCACCGCCAACATTAGCAGCTGTGATCATTGCATCAAATAATAAGGCATACCTAATGATTGTTCTTGACAATGATATTAGGTATGCCTTATTCTGAACTCATCCACTGACCAAGATAAGAATTTCCCGTACTGGGTAAGCCCCGGGTGAGGTCAGGGGATAGGTCGACGATCCCGGTAAGCGCATTCAAACGAAAGTGTTTACCAGGACTGGATGACTTCGAAGGCATTCAAGATGGTCCTCAAAAATGTCGAGTAATGCCCGAGTTTGCGACTAACAGCATGACTTACGCCGGATGGAAAGAATCCGGCACGTTTAAAACCCTCTGGCTCGAGATACGAATTTCCTTACGGCCGATTATGTACGCCTTCCTCGTCCGGCCAGGGTGAGAGCCAGAGGTCCCGAATAAACGAATCAGGAGAGAGACAGATGGCTGGAACAGCACCCGTGGCACATACCACGGAAAACGAAATCAAGTTTTTGAACGAACTCGGCATGTTCACCGGCATTGCCGAGACGAAAGAAACCCTGCTTGAAGGGTATATCGCCGGCGCAATGCAACGCAGCGACTGGGGAGCGATGGATCGCACCAAAGTGCTTCATCACGCCAGAACCCTGCACGCCCAACAAGTCCGTCCCACATAAAAACGGGGGAAAGCGAAATGCCTGCTATGAAGCTCGCCCCTAACCAGCGCGTAGTCATCACCCGCCCCGCCGTCATCCCGGCCATGCAAGGCCGCAGCGGTGTAGTCGAGGCCGTACTCGCCCCCGCTGCCTTGGTGGACGCCAGCCGAGGCGAGGCCGCAATTATCCGCATGGAGACCCCGGCGAACCTGCCCGGGCTGCATTTCCACTTTCTCATTTTCTACGCGGCCGAGTGCAGCCCGCTCGACCACGCGACCCCGCTTTAACCCCCAATGGAGACCAAATGAAACTTTTCCCCAAACAGCGCCCAGTTTACAGAGTGCAGAAAGCACTGAAACGGCTCAGCCGTGAAAAATGGATTTGCGGGGGAGAGATAAATGATATGTGCATGAAGCTATCAAAACTAGCGGCGCCAGTCGGGTGGGGAAATGTTGCGTCACATGCGATGCGGTACGACTGCGTGTTTGTTGGAATGTGGAATGGAGAGCCCCCGGCACGGCGTGGCATCGATCCGTATTACCCAGAGATGCTAAGGGCTTTGAAGGGCAGAAATACAAAAAGCGACGCGAGTACAGAGTTGTTGATCTTAGAAATTAAACTTAGGAGTAAAAATCATGCCGGGTGAAATAACAAAAGTTCAGACGATTGAAACGTTCGGAGACGTTCGACGGTTTATTTTGGAGACAGTAGTCGCGCTGCGCGATGGTGATTTAGACATATCACGCGGCATGGCGATTGCTGCAAATATGAAGGTGCTGAATGACAACATTCAAGTCGAAATTAATGCGGCGAAACTTTCCATCGCGACAGATGGAAGGGCGCATCAGTTTGGTCGGGTAGTAAAGATGGGACGGCGACTGATTAGCGACAACACTGACGCGGAGACATCAGTCGAAGGAGCCCAGTCATGATCCAGCAATTCATCAACTCGCCGGATCTCGCCCACCAGGCAGTGCTGCCCCTGGATAAGATCGAGCGTTCTATCACTAATCCCCGCAAGCGGTTCGAGGGGAGCATGATCACCGAGCTCGCGGCCAGTATTGGAAAGGTCGGCGTGCTGCAACCGATCCTCGTCCGGCCCCACCCGGTCCGCGATGACAAATACGAAATCGTTGCCGGCGAGTGCCGCTACCGTGGGGCGATGATGGCCGGGCTTGAAACCATCCCCGCTATCATCCGCGACCTCACAGACTTGGAAGCGCTCGAGCTGCAAGTGCTGGAAAACCTGCATCGCAACGACCTGCATCCGTTGGAAGAAGCCGAAGGCTTCCAGCAGCTGCTTGACGCCAACGGCTACACAGTTGAGATCCTGGCAAGCAAACTCGGCAAAAGCAAAGCGACAGTCTATGCCAGCCTCAAGCTGTGCGCGCTGTGCCCGGCCGGCCGCGAGGCTTTCTACGACGGCAAGCTGACTGCCAGCACTGCGCTGCTCGTTGCGAGGATCCCTGGCGCAAAGCTGCAGGCGACTGCCCTCAAGGAAATTACCAAGCCCGGCTATAGCAATGCCCTCCCGTCCTATCGGGATGCCGTGAATATGATTCGCACCCGATACACGCTGGATCTCGAGCGCGCCATCTTCGACATCGACGATGCTAACCTGGTCGAAGCGGCTGGCGACTGTCAATCGTGCGAAAAACGCTCCGGCAATTGCCGTGAAATCTATTCGGACATTGTTAGTGCAGACGTCTGCACGGATCCGGATTGCTACGCCGAAAAGCGCCAGGCGCACATCGACCGGTTGCGGCAGGACCCCAACACCATCACGGGTGACGCCGCGAGAGAAATCATACCCACCGGCGAGTATTACATCGAAGACGAGAACTTTGCTCACCGCCACGACTACCGTGTCAGAGAGATTGCAGCCCTCCTGGGCGACGATCTACCCACCCGCACGCTCCTGCTCAAGGACACCCCGGCTACGCTGGTAGACCTCGCTGCGGCACAGCAGCTCATCAAGGAAAGAGGGCTTGAAATCCCCGCCGAAGATGATACCCCGGCACGTTTAAGCCCGTATCAGATCGAGCAGCGAGCTCGTGAGCTGATTCAAAAGGTCGAAGTCGAGCGCCGCATGCGCCTGTTCGCAGCCCTCCATCAACGGCTGGGTGATGCTGCAGTGCGTGAAAAAGCCCTCATAGTCGTAATCCCGATGATGATTACCGCATTCTGGGATCAGCTTCCCCTGACCGAAACAGAAAGGCTTTTTGCTGCTCGCGGAGAAGAGGATTGGCTATCGAATAACGATGAGAAAGGCACCCTGTATGAAGAGGCTTTCCGTGACAAGAGCCCCAGGGAGCTATCCCAGCTCTTGCTGGAATTGTTCGCCGCAAACGCCGATAACTATGTACTAGATGTCCCACGGTGCTATGGATCTGATAACGAAATCAACTACGCGCCCAATAATTTCTACACCATCCTGCGCGCAGTTGGCATCGATCCGGACGCACCGCTAACCCCCGAAACCGACGAAACGCCTACCGACCCCACGCCTACCGACCCCACGTCGGCTGCGCATGCGGCGGAAGAGATCGCGCGCGAGGAAAACCCGGCGGACGAAACGCAGCCCGGCGCGCAGCCCGCTGCGCAGGCGGACGAACCAGCGGCCGAAGCGCAACCCGAGGCAACCCCAATCGAGGCGGCGGAATCCGCTGCGCAGGCGGACGAACCAGCGGCCGAAACGCAACCCGATGCAACCCCAATCCAGGCGGCGGAAAAGCCCGCCGCGAAAAAGCGTGGACGGCCTAGAAAACAGCCCGTTGAAACCCCCGTTGCGGCGGTGGCGCCATGAAAATTATCGGACTTTCCGGCCCCGCCGGATCCGGCAAAGGCAGCGTGGCCAGAGCGCTGTGCGAAACCCAGGGCTTTGTAGAGCTTGCCTTTGCCGATCCGATAAGAGCTATGGTGGCGGCCGCGTTTGGGCTTGATGACAGCTATTTCACGGACCGGGCAAAAAAAGAAGCCGTCGTGATCCGAATCGGCAAATCCCCCCGCGAGCTCATGCAAAGCGCCGGCGACTGGCTGCGCGAACTCGACCCCGACATGCTCCTGATCCTGCTGCAGCCAAGACTTGCCAGGATCCTCAAATCTCCCCCGTCGCTGTACATCACCGGCATCGTCATCAGTGACGTCCGCAAAGAAAACGAGGCGCACTACATCCGCGAAATGGGCGATCTCTGGCACATCCACCGCACCACGCTGGCCTACACCGGCTTGGCCAGCAACACCAGGCTGCACAACACCGAAGCCGGCGTCGAGTGGAAACCCGGCGATGGCCTCATTGCCAACGCTGGCAGCATCGATGACCTGTACGACAACGTCAACGCACTCTTTGAGGAGACATCATGCAAAGACAGCACAAACTGATCAATCCCGACAATCCTTTTGCCGCATGGGCAATCATGATCATCGCACTGATCCTGTTTTTCTCGTTGCTGAGCTGGATCCGTGATCGCGAAATGGATCCGGAAAATTTAATCCGCTGCCCGCGTCCAGGCCCGGGCCAGCAGCTGATCGGCCGTGGCCATATGGAAACAGACGGCCAGCCCGGCGAGCTGATGTGTACCTACTCAACTGCGCCCATAGGCCAGCAGGTCACGCTGGCCAGCTCAAAACTGTAGCCTACGGAGAGTGCAATTATGAGCGAATCAACTCAGATAGTCCGGAAGCAAAAGCGCGGCGAACCTCTCCCACCCTACTCGACGGCGCACTTGCTGATGCATGTGCCTGTAGATGCTCCAGCCTATTTTTCACCCCAACAGTTCGGCGAAAAGAGTCAACTGTTTAACCGAAACCGCCAGCTCATTAAAAAAATGCTTGGGCAGTTTGCGACAAACAGGGAGATCGGTGACGCGGTTGGATTACCCGAAAGGTATATAGAAAGGTACTTGTCGTTGTCATATGACATGACTGATCTATGCAAAGCCCGGCGCGCAAACACGTGCGTCAAAGCCTCGAGCGCAATATCTCGTCTGTCCAAGGACAGGTTTCGTGAGAAAAAAAACGAGATATTGCTGGCACTAAAAACAGATGGGATAAAAAAGGTCGCAAAGCAGTTCGGTTTTGCGACCTTGACATTAAAACGCTTTTTGGACGAGGAACCGAAATGAACAAGCCAACAACTCAGCACTCATTACGCCGCACATCACCGAAGGGCGGACCCTTCATTGGTCGCTGCGTCCTGTGCGGTCAAGAAAATTTGCAGATCTCGGCAATGAACGATCTTTGCCCCAACCCATCGGGTGTTTCTGCGGGTGACGCGCTGGTAGAGGCAATACAGGAGTCTGCCGCCCCGACACCGCCAGACCATGTTAATGCCGCCGTAAAAATGGTTGCTCCGCCAGAGGTTGTGATGGAGCTCATCGGTGAGCGCGACAACGCGGAAAATTGGGCGGACAAGTTGGCTAATGCGATAGCGGACCGCTTGGGTGTAGATATCGGAGAACACAGCAACGCAAATAATCCGTGGCAGGAGGCCCTGGATTACTGCGAAGCGCCGGCGCCAGCGGTTGATCCGCTACCTATGATCTTGCACTGCCCCTTGTGCCGCACTCAGCACATCGATCAGCCTGAAGAGGGATGGGATAACCCGCCGCACCGTTCGCACAAATGCCAGTCTTGCGGCTATATCTGGCGCCCCGCTGATGTAGCGACGGTTGGTGTACCAACTATCCAAACCAGGGGTGAACGCGACAGTAAGGCACCGCCAGCGCCAGAGGTTGAGCCTGCCGCATGGGCTGCGCACGATGCTCAAGATGGATTCATCTTCATCAATGAATTTCGCGATCTGGTCAACGAGCACATCAACGACGCAATAGCAGATGGGAACTGCAATTTACCTTGCAGACTAGTCCCGCTCTACGCTCACCCAAAAACAGACGGCCTAATTAAGGCGGCGGAGGAAATATGTGCCTGGGAAGGTTACACGCTGTTGTGGCCGAAAATTGAAAAACTCCGTGCTGAACTGGATAAGAAATCTCAAAAGTTTGGCGAATGACAGCCCTCATAATCTTCGCGGCCACCTTCGTCGTCGTATTCGCCCTGGGCTTCCAGTCGCTCAATGTCAACCAGGGCCACCACAAAGCCGCGTTTATAAACAGTTTGATCATTGGCGCAAGCAACCTCGTCATCCTCAAAATGATCCCCGCCAGTAGCTCATTGCTGGAGATTGCCGCGTACCTGATGGGCGGCCCATTTGGCATTGTGGCGAGCATGTGGGTGCATCGGCGCACGCTTGGAAAGAATGGGAGGAAACCCTGATGTTCTTGACCCCCGAAGAGGTTACAGTGCTGACAGGCATCGCACGCGGCCGCGATGGCAAGACACGTGAGCAGCTTCAGGTAGCGCAGCTCCGGGATATGGGGATAGCTTTCCGTGTAAACGCGAAAGGCCGCCCCATAACAACGTGGGCAGCGGTGAATGGTGTAGAAGAAAAGGTGCCAGCCCCGCTAGTGTGGCAGTCAAATATTCTAAAATTGACAAAAACAGCGTAGATTAAACGAATGGGAAGGCGTCCAACAGTCAACAGCAATTTACCCGCCGGGATGCGTGCCAGGAGGCGAGGGGAGATCACGTATTATTATTACGATACGGGCGGCAAGCCCCGCAAAGAGATCGCGCTGGGGACTGACTATCCGATGGCTGTCAAGAAATGGTCTGAGCTGGAGATCAGCGCAAGTCCGCGACATCTGCAGCTGATCACTCTTAAATATGCGAGCGACCAATATCTGTTGTCCAAAGAATTTACGGCTAAGGCACCGCAGACTCAGGCGGACTACCTAAAGCAGCTCAAGCCCATCATGCAGTTTTTTAACGATCCGCCGGCGGCGCTGAGTGCGATCAAACCAGTGAATGTGCAGCAGTACATGAACTGGCGAGGGAAGACAGCCCCGGTCCGCGCAAACCGGGAGCGTGCGCTGATTTCGGTGATATGGAATTTCTCCAGGCGTACGGGCTTCACGGATCTGCCTAACCCCTGCATTGGTGTTAAGGGTTTCACCGAGGACGGACGGGACATTTATGTTGAGGACATGGTTTTCGAGGCCGTCTGGAACGCTGCAGATATCCCGCTGCGCGATGCGCTGGATCTCGCTTACTTAACCGGCCAACGGCCGGCCGATGTCCTGAAAATGAGGGAGACCGATATCAGGGAAGGAATGCTGCTGATCGATCAGAACAAGGGCCGCAAGAAGCTACGTATGAATATAACTGGCCAACTGGAAGAGCTGCTGCGGCGAATCAGCGAACGCAAGCGGCAGTTCTCGGTGAGAAGCCTGGCGCTGATCTGCAACGAACGGGGAGCGAAGCTGGGCCGTGACGCGATGCGCTACCGCTTCGATGCGGCCAGGTTAAAAGCGATCAACAGTAATCCTAAACTTGCGAATGCAATTGCCGAGTATCAAGTTCGGGATTTGCGGGCAAAGGCGGGGACCGACAAGGCTGATACAGGTGACCTGGTACAAGCGCAAAAGCAGCTCGGCCATAGTTCCGTCACGATGACGGAGCATTATGTCCGCGCAAGGGCAGGCGAGAAAGTGGAACCGACGAAATGACCAATTTATGCATTCTGATTTCCGCAAAAACTCGGAAACCTAATAACCATGCGGGGTTATAAATCAATTTTTGCGGAAACCAATTTCAACTAAGTTATTGTTTTATCGGAAATATGCTGTAGACTCATAATCCCTTGGTCGCTGGTTCGAGTCCAGCCAGACCCACCATAAATTGAGGAGTATATGCGCGGGCGCGTGTACTCCTTATTTTTTAAAAATGTGTGTGAAAGAATTTCACCTCATGTAAAACATACTTAACTTTTTGACTGGCTATAGCAGGGTTTGATCGTTAGAATTAACCATATTTCTCGCGCCACGCTTTCTTCCAGGAAGCGTAGTCTGGATGCGCTTCGGCCTGCTGCTATTTCTGGTAAAAAATAACCGCACTTTTCGCTTTAGCTGGATCTCCGGTACCTTTCTCCTTCAAAGCGTAGTCCTTGGTCCTGTCATATTTAACGACACCCTTGAAATTTGCATATCGCCGTGCTCGGGTATATCCCATCTGCAAGAATTTTCTTGCAAGATCAGCGCCAACAAAATCCCGGACTTTTAGGTAGCTTTCAAACATCTCATAAAGAACCGTGCTGCTGGTAATTGCTATTTCCGGCGTTCTAAACTGCCAGTGGGGAGTTAATTCGCTTTTGTAGGGCTCGCTCAGCACACCCTGCTCGCCTTTGCCCACCTTATATTTTTCGGACTCCTTCCGATAATCGATATCTGGTTTCCAGGGATAGCTTTCCTTATCAAAATCCAAATAAGATGGCTTGCGATGTTTTGTCACAATCTCTCTGGAACTCTGGAATTGCCCTGTCTGTACTCGAACTGAAGGATGATCATTCAGACTGGCTTTCGAAATAAGTGGCGGGCTTCAAGAAGCGGTTTGGGATCGCCGCCCTGGCGTGCAATCCCCGCTGTCTCTCTATACTGCTTTGCCAGCGATTTAGCCTGCCGAGGATACATCGGTTCCTGCGCCTTTAATCTTTCGTCATTTTCCTTTCGTATCGTCTTACCATTTTTCTCGTTATTAGCTTGTGGAGATGCCTTCTTAGCCTTTTCCTCGACCTACGCCAAACCTGTGACTCCTTCTGTGGCTGCATGTGTCAAATCCGAAGTTCCGGCGCCAATTGTAATTGTCAAAGACGAAGATAAAGGTCAAGTCTTGTTTCTTGTCAATTGTTGTTGTTTCACAATGCGACTCACCCGGGGGTAAGGTAGTCTGAAAGGATCCCAGATTTCCTTCAGACTGTAACCATCGCTGGCGTAAGCATCGAGATCGCTTCGCCTCGTCCATGTGCCTCGGCGATCTGGGTCAACAGTTTCGGTGGTCGCTGGGCGGCAGGTATTTCTTGTTGGGAAGCATCTGAATCGAGAGTGCGCTGCAGGCCCGTCACAAATTCATCAGAACCCAGAAAAATCCGGTTCTTCAATTTCTCCCACGGTCTCGGCTGATTTCGCCCGTCTGCTACAAAATCTATGTAACGCCATATGGCCTCGCTACGATGCTCGGAAAAGGTATGTTGAAAGACTATCACAGCTATGGCAGATAACAAGACCGGACCCCCAAATCTCCCTGGTATCAGGAGATGTTGAATTGTGGCCGCCTCTATTTCAAAAAAGCTTTTACCCAGCCCATCTATAAAACTACTTTTTTACAATAGTTTATTATTGACAAAATACGTTATCAATAATGGAATAGGGCATCTGAGCACACCCGATCTTCCAGTTTCGCTGCCTCCGTCCAGCCGGTTGCTGAGCACCGCAGACTTCCATCGCCTGACTGATGTTCCGCTGGCGATCGAATGGTTTGCCAACATCGACAATCCGTAGACACGACGTACCTATCGAAATGCGTTTGAGGATTTCATGAAGTTCACTGGCATCGAGCGGCCGGATGAGTTTCGGGAAATTTCCCGCGCTCATATTATTGCCTGGCGGGATGATTTGAAATACCGGGAGCTGAGCGGCACGACCATCCGGCATCGTCTGGCCGCGCTGTCCTCATTGTTCGAATATTTGTGCAACAAAAATGCCGTGACCCATAATCCGGTCAAAGGCATCAAGCGACCTTCAGTAGAGGGATATCAGGGCAAGACCCCGGCAATCGGTAATCACTAGCCCGCATTTCTCACACCCCGATTGCTCTGGGTTCTCCATGGAATAATTCGGTCTGTCAGTCGGCTTGTTGCAGGCTTGGTCAAAGCGGGTGGCGACTCGATAGGCTTATTTTCGGGCGCAAGGGAGGCAAAGCGCACGTGTACCGGCAAGTCTGATGTGCCGAGGGGCTTTCGGGGCGATGCAGTGTCTCGCAGCATCGCGCGATCGTTCATTGGGCGGGATGTGACGCTCAGGATCAGCCGGGGTGCAGGCGCGCCTGAGCCAGGCACCATTCGTGTTGATGAGGATGGCTGCTGGCCATGGCAATGCGGATGCGGCGCACGCTCGTGCGCACTTGCGCACCGATCTTCAGGCGCAGGCTGGCGCAAGTGGCGTTGGCCAAGTGCGGTGCCGTGCAGGCCGATGCGGCGCAGCGAGTCCAGCATGACATAGGCCAATGAAGCGAACCATAGCCGCAACTGGTTGGTCCGCATGGTCGCGGTGGAAGTACGGTCGGCGAACAGATCAAGCTGGCACCCCTTGATACGGTTCTCCATCTCGCCGCGGGCGCAGTAATGCGCTAGGATTCAAGATCGGAGCGCATGCGCTACGCGCGACCGCGGCAACCAATGCACCCGATCATCAGGCGGATATTGCAAAGGTACAGGAATGGCTGGGACATGCGAATATTGCCACGACTCGGATTTATGATCACCGCAAGACACGGCCGGAGGATAGTCCTACATTCAAGGTAAGTTACTAAAGAGAGAGACAGCATCTAATTTCGAAATGATATTTTAGGGAGGCACAGGTGGCCGTCCCGTGAGAATTGCCCTAAACGATCACTCTAAAAATTCAGCGAAGATCTGCTTAAAAACTTAGGCCTGGTCAAAATAAATAAGAGCCAAGCGTTCAGGACTCATCTAAAATAATTTTAAATATTCGCAACGTAATTGCGTGATGGAGAACGGTATGAAATTAGAATCTTGGCTTTGGATAATTGTATTATTTGCGACCACCAAGCTGGTCCATGCAAACTGCGACAATACTGCGCTACATCAAACAAGCATACCGGATACGTTATTGATTTTATCAAAGTCGGTAATGAGTAATCCATTGGTGGTGCCTTGTGAATCTTTAACTACTATATTAAATAAGCTCATGAGTCGGGAAAAAACAGGAGGTCGGAAACTAGAAAACGACAAGCCCCTGGACCAACAAAAAGCGAAAGGGAATCTACAAGAAGCGTTAAACAATCCGGAAACCCGAGCTAGGATCGACAAAATAGCGGATAAGGTAACGAATGAGAATGAGCGGCTCATTTATGAGGCTGCGATTCTCGATGAAGATGGCTATTACGATGCGCGTGAACTGAAAATTCAACAATTGAAACAAAAATTATACTAATTTTGATTATAACCATTCAGAGGAAATGATGGGCATATTGTCACCAACCACGGCAAGGCATTTCCTTTGGATCATGCTGATAACTATAGCTTCAGCGTCCAATGCGAATGAAGAGGCTTTACTAGAGCTGCTCATGCGCCATCAAATGAAACAGCAAGAAAATCTAGACGAGGAGGATGAAGATACAAGAGACGAAGATAATGCAGTTAATTTCAAAATAAAAGATATTGCTTCACATGCCTTAGTAGTTTTCGATAGGAATTGCACACAAGTTGTGCAGCCGTTTAAGCTCACCGATAATTTTGATGTTCTCCACGGTTATGTGATGAACCAAACTATTGGAGAGGTTAAAGATATAGGAGTCAATGTGCTTACCGGATTGTTGGGAGGGCAACGGCCCAAAATGGATGTTCTTAAACCAATCAAGAAAAATATTCCTAAATCGCTCCAGCGTGCAGCGCAACAGTTAAATTGGTTACCCATGACAGTTGAGATAATGTACGGAGAACGTTTACATAAGCAGGAAGACAATATACTGGCAAGAGAACATAAGCTCGGCCAGAAATATTATCCCATCGCGGATAAGATGCTGGAGGAAATTCTTTCCACAGTAAATCAAAAGCACGATTACGAATTCAAATTGTTCATTCTAAAAAATAGTGGAGGAAATGCAATTGCCCGGCCTGGTGGTTTTCTATACATCGATCAAGGCCTGATCGATGACCCAAATCGTCATCCAAAGGCATATTTCGCACTCGCGCACGAATTGGCTCACGTATTACAGCGTCATGAAACAAAAGAGCTGCAGAGCATGATAATTGACTCGATTCCGGATAAGGAGCTGTGGAAAGTAGTATCCAGAGTGAAATATAATCCTGAAATTATATTTGATTACCTTAAGGTAAGGAAAGATCGGTTTACCGCTCATCACGTGGATCAGGAATTGCAATCCGACTCTTGCGCAGTAAAACTGCTTGATCGTGTGTTTGTGGACGATAATAAGCTGACTAATTCAATTCAGGTATTTCTGAAAGATTTGGAAGACTTACCCGTCGCAAACTTAAAAAAGGTTGCCTCAGTAGATACCACACCTTCCTGGGGGAAAACAGCAAATGTTCTCGTTGAGCTTGTTGACATGCCTCTTATGCGCCATCCCACTACCATGCAACGCACAGATAATCTGAAAGCTATGTATGGCGAGGTTAAAAAAAGATTAGCACGCGAATAATAGATGGGGTATAGGTGTATTGCGTTGGTACTTTGCAGGATTTCACAGTTGATAGTCAGAGGGTGACTTCATAGCAAAATCCCGCAAGAAGATTTCTATTTCTTACGGGATTCTCAGTTGAGAAAGCTTGCAATTATTTACCTCTGGTTAGTGATTTTACCATCGACAATGAGGGGATTCATGATGTTTGGAAATAATCGTGTTTCCAGAAGCGAGCCAGGGGCAACCAAAACTAATGTTTTTCCATCCTTCAGCTCGATATCGACATTATTAGTGAAGGTAAAAATCCAGAAAAAATCTCTTTTTATCTGAGCAGCCAAAATATGCTGGGGCAAATAGGTCTGAATGGATGGAAATATAACGCCATTAAAAATGACGATTCGATTTCCTTTGTTGCCCACCGTCCTAATTAGCTGGATTCGAGTGCGAGCCCCTGGAATAAGCAAGTATAAGCAGTTACCCGCTGCTGCAAATGCGATGATGCCCAATATGGCAGATATGGTACTTAGATTTTCTTTTTGGATATAGTCAAAACTCGTAGTGTTTGTAAATAGACTTGCGGAGAACGTCAACAGAAATAGAAACCAAGAACGACTGTACGAATAAAAGGGACGTGTACTGACAAATTCGATAGTCTCTGTCTTCTGTGGCCGAAGAAGATGTGATTGTATCGATACCCCTGCAATAATCGCGAGAACCACTAGAGCTATTATCCAGCCGATATGAATTGATAATTGCAGAGAATATATCGTGTTGACGATAAGTTCCAGCGCTTGAAAAGCGGGATGTCCATGGATTCCTGCCCAATAAGGTTTTATCAAAATAATGATGATTAATCCCGTCTGAATAAACCAAAGCATAAAAGCCAGCGTATCGGTCCAGTCCTTAAAAATTTGTATTCTTTTCATTGTTTTTTGATCCGTCATTATCTATTCTCCCCGAAATAATTTATTGAATTCGTATTATGTTAAGCAATCTATTTAATTAAGAATCCACGATTGGAAATGGGTACCTATCACTTGGATATTTAATTTGGAAAGCTTCCCGCATCAGCTAATATATTCAAGAGATTTGCGTTTTGCGGAACAAGATCTCCCAGAAGACAAATATTAAAAAAATTCATCATTGGTTTGAGAGACCTTGTATTCCTATATTAGTGAGTTGCCGATAATCGTTTTTTCCTCCCGAGCGTTAATCACCATCACTGCCCCCGTCAAAGCCGCCATTATCAGGACTAGCACTTTCATGCCCAGTGGGTGAATTATCCAAATGGGAAGGTTGGGAATCATGTGCTTCAGGATGCGTTTCAGGAGCCTGTGCATGAGAATTTTCCGAAGGGGCATGCGTGTTATCAGCTTCTGGTCCTTGTGTCTCCGTGGGTGATAAAAGGTCATATGCAAAATCTATAATTTCTAGCAAAACCAATAACTTGCCCATGATATATTTCTCCTAAAAAGGTTATTAAATAAAAAACTCATCACCAAGGGGACATTTAATTGCTTCGTAATACATCCGCTCTTACTTCAACATTTGAAAGCGTGTAAATTGCAATGGCTTTCAATATAAGAAACGTTGTAAAAAAGAATTCATCAGGTTAACTAGTAGAAATCGTTTTTAGATATGCAAAATATATTTACGGATGATCAAATCATTTGATTTCTGAGGCAGGCAGATGCGTAAAACCCTCATTTAAGAGACGAAAAGTAAAACCTTCTGTCAGGAGGTTTGTGCGCAATTAACTGGTCAATGGATAACCATTTGGGGTTTTGACGGTCGTCGTTAACTGGAGACGTGAGAGCCCGGTATTAGAAATGGGATTTCGGTTAACCGGCAACAGCGTGGCCGAGGCACTCAGCCGGGTTGGCAAGACGATTCGCCTGCCAGCATGCATCACGGTGGACAACGTACTAAATGCAAGAGGTGAAAAGCCGATAGGCAAAAGCATCCGCCACCCGGGTCCTTTTTGCGCCCGGGAAATGACAAGAACCACAACAAACAACCACAACAAACAACCGACCAGCGGTATTCCGCATTACAGGGACCGTAAGCTTCCCCCTTTGGTAGACAAGCAAAAAGTAGAACTTTCTGGCAGGATTTTGCCTGGAGGTTCAAATGAAGAAATCGCGATTTACGGAAAGCCAGATTGTTGGGATATTGAAGGAAGCGGACAGTGGTGTTGCGGTCAACGAGATTTGGCGCAAGCATGGAATCAGTTCGGCGACCTACTATAAATGGAAAGCTAAGTATGGCGGGCTCGAGGTTTCCGAGTTGGTGCGGGTGAAAGAGCTGGAAGCGGAGAACAGCCAGCTCAAGCGCATGTATGCGAATCTTGCGCTGGAGAATGAAGCGATCAAGGCGGTATTAAAAAAGCTGTAGCGCCGTCCGAGCGCCGGGATATGGTTTCACGTTTGGCGCAGGATCAGAGGCTGTCCATCAGACGATCCTGCCAGTTGGTGAACCTAGAAGTGGTTCCGTTTGTTTGAACAACACCTTGAATATTTTAAGTGGAATCTCTGCTGATTCTCACGCTGCCAGTTCGACCGTCGGCAGCATCACGGCATAAGCCTCATCAGGCGTTTTCTTGCCCAGGCTCGCATGTGGCCTGGATCGGTTGTACCAATCCATGTATTGCATAATTGATGCTCTGGCTTCTGCGATCGAGTCATAGGCATGTAAATACACCCGCTCGTATTTCACCGATTTCCACAGGCGCTCGACGAACACATTGTCCCTCCAGGCTCCGCGCCCGTCCATGCTGAGGTTACAGCCCTGTTCCCTGACGGCCTGCACGAACTCATGCGCGGTGAATTGGCTGCCTTGATCGGTATTCACGATCTCCGGCTTGCCATGGCGATGGAACGCCTCTTGCAGCACATCGACGGCATGGCAGGCTTCCAGCGTGATCGCTACCTTTGCGGCTAATACCCGGCGCGAGGCCCAATCCACGACGGCGGTAAGGTAGATAATTCTTTGGCCATTGGAATATAGGTCGAATCGAGCGCCCAGACCTGGTTGGCCCGGTTGATGGCGAGGCTGCGCAACAGGTAAGGATAAATTTCATGGCCGGGGTGCCTCTTGCTGGTTCCAGGCTTTCTCTTTCTATATAGCGCCTCAATGCCCATACGCTTCATCAACGTGCCAACATGCTTGCGTCCAACATCGAGCCCTTCCCGATTGAGTTGGTCGCGCAGCATGCGCGCGCCCATGAACGGATGTTCCAGGTGCAATTCGTCAATGCGGCGCATGAGCGCCAGATCCACGGCGCTGACTGGTTTGGGCAGATAATACACGCTGCCCCGGCTGTTGCCGGCCAACCGGGCCCGACGGCTGATCGGAAGTGCGTGGTGGACGTCTATCATCGCTTTGCGCTCAGCAATCCCACCGAGGTTCGCGCACCTTCTAAAAAATCATTCTCCAGCGTCAGTTGCCCAATCTTGGCGTGCAACACCTTCAAATCAACCGGTGGCTCCGCCGCAGTGCCGCCTCCGCCAAACACGTCGACCGCCCGTTCGTTCAGTTGCCGTTTCCACTCGGTAATCTGGTTGGGATGAACTTCAAACCGCTGTGCCAGTTCGGCCAGCGTCTTGTCACCAGCCAGCGCTGCCAGTGCCACTTTGGCTTTGAACGCCGCTGAGTGCGTCCGTCTTGCTCTTTTTGCCATTTCTCTGCTCCATATCAAAGCCCCGCAGGGACCATCAAAAGGTAGCAGATTTTCCACTTATAGACTTGTTCAGATTCTTGGGGCCACTTCTACCTGCGCAAGATCCTGCGCCGCTTGGCGCTTTTGTGTGCCAGTTTTCGGGTCAGTCTCAATCAACTGCTGGCAAGCAAAATACCAAACTTACAATTGACTGGCTGAAAAAGGAGTTTTTCAGGGACGACTACAAAGCTATAACGAAGAACGCCCCCATGACGCGCTGGGAAGCCTGCCCCCGGCACTGTTCCGCGAGCGATTGCTCTCAGGGATGAATTCTACTTCTGAACTGTCTACTTGACGGGGAAGCTTACGATTCAATGGCCGGCTGCGCGATGAATGTCTGAATACTCACGAATTCGAATCCCTGGAGCAGGCAAAGCGTATCATCGAAGCATGGCGGCGCGACTATAATGATCACAGGCCCCACGGTTCGCTTGGAAAACTGACCCCAAACGAATACGTTAAATCCAACCAGGTCAGATTGCCAGAAGCGGCCAGATTCTAGTTTTGAATCCCAGCAAAATTGGGGGGACGTCACAACCAATTACCCATTAAGATAAAAGGTGCCCAAAAGAAAGGGTGGGCATAGGGTTTTGCAGGATCTGGCACATATATAGGTGCGCTTGTAATATTGACTCTAGTCTCTGCTTTTCGGGGTATGTGTGAAAAAGTTGGAAGCGGGTGCTTGCCATATATCAGTGTCAATTGTGCTTCACGTAGCGCATTGGCCTTATTGAATCCTTTTTCCTGCCGCAAATGATAAAGTGCTTGCATAAAAATCGCTGTGCTTCGATCAGCCACTTTCCAAAGTGTGGCCAGTACACTTTTGGCACCCTGCCGTTGCGCTAAAGCGCCAAAACCTTCTATTTCATCCCCACTTCCGTCCTGAGCACCACCAAGCCCAGTCTCACAAGCCGAAAGCGTCATCATATCTATCGAATCAAATTTCCATCCGCCAGATCGTAGTTCATCCAATGAGAGTTGTTTTCCGTCACCGAGTAATAAGAAGGACTTTGATACCGTTCCTGGAATAAAAACGAAGTGGCTGGCAATATGTAATATAGGATAATCCTGCTCTAGCACATTTCGTAGGCGTGCTTCGGTAAATTCTTTATCCAAATATATTTTACCCGGCAATACACCATCTATGGTTTTCCTAACACCGACATAGATTATGCCATCCAACTCCTGCCTAACTGCCGGCAATATTTTAAATAAGCCAGTGGCTTGCGTGATGCCGAATCCAGCTGCTCTCCATCGAGTCGAAGGCTTATCACGTAGTTTCGCCTTCGCAAGCTCACTATACATTACCACCGGATAACGCTCGGTAAGATAAGCCTTGCCATCATGCAAGGCACTTATAGGCAGATAACGCAAGCTATCGTCTAGCGATAGCATGAGCATCTGGGCATTGGCTCGCTCCAAATCCTGCGCTATCGGGGCAATCAATAATTGATACAATGCTTGTGCCAGCGGACGCGGATCGAGAGCAGGATTTTCTATTATTCGCCCGAACTCTGCTATTTTTCGATTGAGTTCTTTTTCTTGAATTTTTGTGTTTCTTGCAAATTGCATCTGAGGTGTAGTCAGAATTATACGGATATGTGTATCAGTAACCAGATACTGAAGCAACACAACACCATTTCCCAGCGATGTCAGCAACTCGCGAAGCTGACTAGGAATTTGTTTGTCTATCGCCATCCGCACCTGTTTTTTTGCTGTTTCCAATTGTTTTGGGACAGCATTATGTAAGGACACCATGTTCTTTGCTTGTGCGGCCAGCTGTTGCTTGATTCGTTTGCGTTGTTGCTCTATTTGGGATGTAAGTCCAGGCTCAATTTTTTTATTCAATGTATTAAGTTGGTCAACCAATATAGCGCTCTCATTTCCAAGTTTTTCGATGTGTTCCGCGATTAACTTCTCGGTCTGATTGTAACTAATGCGCGTACTGCGAGGATCTGCTTTGATATCACGCTGAATGAAGTCAAAATACTCATCTTCCTTAAGTATAGACAGTACTTCCTGGGCTTCAGTTAATCTTCCTGCTACGATCAACAGATCGGCCAGTTGTTTATATACTTCCTTGTTCTTGCTCAATAGAGATTTCTGAAGAACCATGTCTAACCCTAGGGACTGGCCTCGTATGGTTTGCATGGTATTAACCGCTGCTTTTAGATAGAAAATCGCCGCAGCAGAATCGCCATGTTTAGCATAAAAGTATCCAATATCTCTTTGTACTAACTTTAACGTTTCAGGTACGCGCGCGGACTGGGCGGAATAATAAGCACGGCGATATAACGGCATAGCTTTATCATATTCGCCAAGGCTATCGTACAGTGCCGCCAGATTGTTTAAACTGGCAGCGGTCTCGGGGTGCTCTGGGCCAAGCACCTTTTCCCGGATAGCAAGGGCGTGCTGAAGTAGTGGCAATGCCCTATCGTATTCATCAAGAGTGTTGTATAAGACCGCCAGATTATTGAGACTGCTAGCCGTATCAGTGTGCTCTGGGCCAAGCACCTTTTCCCGAATAGCAAGGGCGCGTTGCAGTAGTGGCAATGCCCTGTCGTATTCATCAAGAGTGTTGTATAAGACTGCCAAGTTATTGAGACTGCTAGCGGTGTCGGTGTGTTCTGGGCCGAGAGCCTTTTCTCGAATGACTAATGCGCGCTGATATAACGGCATCGCCTTATGATATTCGCCAAGTATTCTGTAAAGCGCAGCCAAATTATTAAGGCTGCCCGCCGTATCAACATGATTTAATCCAAGAAATTTTTCCCGGATTGCAAGAGCGCGCTCATATAAAGGTAGCGCTTTATCGTATGCACTCAGCTTTTGATTCAATACTGCCAAAATATCCATGCTGTTGGCTGTATCAATATGTTCTGAGCCAAGAATTTCTTCCCGGATTTTCAATGCTCGCTGATATAGCGGCATGGCTTTATCATATTCGCCAAGGGTGTCATACAGTGCCGCCAGATTATTCAAGCTAGTAGCGGTCTCGATGTGCTTCGGGCCGAGGGCTTTTTCTCGGACCTCCAATGCTCGCTGATATAGCGGCATTGCTTTATCATATTCGCCAAGGGTGTCATACAGTGCCGCCAGATTATTCAAGCTAGTAGCGGTCTCGGTGTGCTCCGGGCCGAGGGCTTTTTCTCGGACCTCCAAGGCCCGTTGATATAACGGCATGGCCTTATCATATTCGCCAAGGGTGCCGTATAGTGCCGCTAAGCTATTCAAGCTAGTGGCTGTCGCAGTGTGCCCTGAGCCTAGCACCTTTTCCCGGATCGCTAGGGCGCGCTGGTACAATGGCAACGCTTTATCGTATTGATCGATCGATCGATATAACACAGCCAAGTTGTTGAGGCTGCTAGCGGTTTCAATATGTTCTGGTCCGAGAGCCTTTTCTCGTATCTCTAGAGCGCGCTGGTACAATGGCAACGCTTTATCGTTTTCTCCCAAGGTTTGATATAACACCGCGAGGTTATTTAGGCTCTGGGCAGTATCAGAATGCTCTGGCCCCAAGACCTTTTCCCGAATTGCTAGAGCTCGTTGATACAACGGCAACGCTTTATCGTATTGATCGATCGTTCGGAATAACACCCCTAGGTTATTTAGGCTCTGGGCAGTATCAGAATGCTCTGGCCCCAAGACCTTTTCCCGAATCGCTAGAGCTCGTTGATACAACGGCAACGCTTTATCGTATTGATCAATCGTTGCATACAAGCTTGCTAGGCCATTTAGACTAGTCGCCGTGTCGGGATGTTCTGAGCCAAGTATTTTTTCTCGAATTGTAAGAGAACGCTGATATAGTGGCAGCGCCCTATCGTATTGATCGATGGCTTGATACAACTTGGCTAGGCTATTCAGAGTTCGCGCGGTCTCTGCGTGCTCCAGACCGATAGTCTCTTCCTGAAGTGCAAGAATGCGCTGATACAGAGGTAGCGCCTCTTCATACTTACTTTGCTGGTATAACGCCAAAGCCTGTTGGTTTAATTGGGTAGCGTCGTCTTTTGCGCCAGAATATGCGCTGGCAGGAGAAAGGCTCATCATTAGAAGTAATGTGATGATGGGACCACGCACTATATGTTTCATTTCTTATTATCAATTAGACACAATCATAGATAAAATCTCTTTCGCCGGATAAAGTGAAAAAGACAATGTGGTGAAGATTCTTCCAGCAGACGTCCCGACATGGTGATTGGATGAAGAGTTTGCTAATCTAAAATGATAGTCTTAAGACAAGGCCGAATATCGCAATATCTTCGGATGGTTGTAATACAAAATATCTCGAAGATCCGTTTAAGCGGAGCTTCTCGACTTCATGTTGCAATCCATGTTTGGATATCGTTATTTCGTTACGGTTTGGTCATTGGCCGAATATTCAGATTCAAGCTCATTTCTATCGGTGGCTTAATGTGATTGTTCTTCAGAAAGGTTTCCACCTCTTCTTTCCTTGGGTCTATGCCTTCAATCTTGAGTGAAATTTCATCCCCTATGCGCTCGACTTGATAGTTGATGCGGAGCCGATCTAATTCGGAAGTAAGATGTGTCAAATGTTTTTCCGGATCCACCGCCAACACAATTTGCATATCACCCAAACCACGTATGGCTTCTGCCTCATTTTGCAGTGGATCTTGATGTAGATGAGTAAGATATACCAAGCCTACGCTCAGCATCACGGATGCAGCTACAGCAAACCGAACAAAACGCTTGTTGAGATTTGAGTATCGACCTGTTTCAATTAAGCCTTCACGGCGCAAACGAAACATGAGTTGTTCGTAATGTGCCGCGTCAGCTTTGGGAATTTCCGCTGCTATTTGCTCGTTACGTGCTTTCAAAGCTTTGCGCAACGCCAAAGCTTCACGATTGATCTCTGGATCTGCAGCGGGATCAGGGTTGCCTGCTAACGCAGCAAACCACTGTTCATCTTGTATGTTAGGAGGTTGTGTCATGAGGATAATAATCCCTTGCAATGAATTATAAATGGTTCGAATTTTTTTCTGCACTGGCTCAGATATTCCCGGGTAGCCGAAAGGGTTCGACCAATTTTGATGCTAATTTCTTTGTCACTCACCCCATCCATCTTCATTTCGAGAACATGGACGCGTAGAGGATGCTCCCTGCTAAACGCCTCAAGTCCCGCGCAGACGCAATCAGCAACGGCTCTGGGGTTGTTGGATATCACGAATGCTCCTTTCTCAACTTCATGGTCATCGTTTTCGTTATCTCTCACATTCTCTATATCCCGTTCATACATTGTTTTTTGCGAAGGATCTTTTTCATTGCGGCAATGCGGCTCGATCTCACAGTCAAGATTCTTTGTTACTTCGTCGAGTTTCTCCGCATCGGAAGGCAGATCTGCAGCATCGTTTTCGGTGGATTCCCTACCGCGGGACTCATCCTTCGATTGATAACCGGAAAAAAAATTCTCCTGTTCTTCATGTTCACGCAACGCGTCTTTATAACGAGAATGTTTACGAAAATGATCAATTAGACAATTCCGGGCTATCCGCCAAATCCAGGCTTTAGCTTTTTCCTCCCCTGAAAAATTTGTTGCGCCTCTAACAATATTCACAACTGTCTCTTGAAGCACGTCCCATGCTTCCTCTATAGAAACGCGTCCGCGTTTAATAAAAAAAGAAAGCATGTGTTGTGCATGGTTGTCGTAAAGGGCCTTGCATCCTGCTTGTGTTTCTTTGCCGCCGCTACGAATTAATCTTATTATTTCTTCTTCAGTTATCATTCCCAGGTCCGCTCCTTTCTTGCCCAGATTGCATATTCCTTCCTAAACCGTAGAGCTTACACTATTTGAGTAAATGTTTTTAAGGAGCTTTCTGGCATTGGCAGTTGGAGATGTTTCTGCATCCTTGAGGCGCTCGGCATTATGCCGGATTACATCCTCACGAAGTTTTTCGATCTGATCATCAACGGTTTCCCCGAAAAACAATTTGGTCAACACAACCATAAGCTCAAAAAATAAGATTAGCGCAAAGCATAGTAACCATACAATCAGAGCAGCGTTATTGTTCGATACGTAGCTATGCAAGGCTTTTAAACGCGTAAGCAATCCTTCTTCTTCAAAAGTAGAAGTTAAAGAATTTGCCAATTCCTGAGTCTTATCTTTATAAATTTCTTCGAGCTTATGCTGCGCATCAATATAGTCTTGGCGGAAGACTTCGGCTTGCCGAGACAGTTCACGGGATCTTGGTCCAAGGATGGGGATTCCACTACCACACTTGCCATTAGCTTCACAATTGGCTTCTTCTTGCTTGTCTAACCAGCCAATTCTCGCCTTATCCAAAATTTCCTTCTGAGAAGAAGCTAACCTTTCATATTTAGCACTTATATCGATTCTTTTATCTCTAAGCAGTTGCTGCGTTATATCTTTGTTGAATATAACCAAGTCAACCATGCCAGAACCTAAAGTAGCAATTATTACACCGATCAATATGCGGCTAAAATTCACATACCAGACCTTAGGTGCGACCAGAATTAGCCGCTCAACCAGGTAAATCAATCCTGCCCAAAAAAGTGTAATCAATGCAGAGGTCACCATTCCCAACTCGAATATCATGGAGGCTATTGCGTAGCTGGATACCGCCCAGATTGTTACGGGGATATGGAGGGCAATGGCAAATGCTTTCATGCGCCTAACGGTGGCAGGTTGCCACAACTTTACTATTGCCGGTTCTTCACCGACGACATAACACATATACCTTGTAGCAAAATTCATGATTTGGCTCCTTCTTAAGCTAATATTTTGGAAGAGTGGTTGCGCGTAACCCATCGTGAAAGCCCATTTGATACCGATTTAGGGATCCCAGTACCCAGCCGGTGCCCTTTGCAGCTTTTTCGGATTGCTCCCTCAAGTCTATTATGTCCTTCCCCATACGCTCTTGGGCTAACCTCAGTCGATTGCTCAGACGAGGATCGACTCCTTCAATTTCTATGAGTTGATCTTGTAACTTATATATATTTGCGTCTTTTTGTTCCATAAGTGCCATGAGAGTAATCTCAAATTTTGCGATGATTAAAGTTCTCCCAAGCTCCAATGCTGCATGCGACTTAAGCGTCGCGCCATCGTGACGGCCGACGGCGTGGTAGTCCACGTTAAAGAAAGCAACTAACTCGGGCGCATTTATTAATCCATCGCTTCTTTCATAATTTGCTTCTGTATTTAAAATCTGCGCGGTGTTATAGTCACCTATGACAGATGCAGGTAAGTGAGCCACCTCCCCTACGGATGGGCTGTTTAGCTCTACTCTGCTGGTCTGCCCTTGTGGGGATGTAGGGGAATTCTCACTGGGGGGAGTACTAAATATCGAATGAAGCGACTTCCATGAAAATAATTGGTGCAATTTCATAATTCCCTCCGTTTTAGATTATCGGTCTACAGAAATCTCTGCCTTACGTAGAAATAGACGAGGCGATCCGAATTATGTCAGGATTATTTATAAGATATTGATTAATAAGACGATTGCAAACTGACCTGAGCATACAAACCCCAGTGTTGTATGCAGAAAATAAGGAATTGATACGCTGGCTGGCCTTCTAGCCAAGCCTTTGTAGTTTGTGCACCATCCGTTCACGTGCGGCAAGCAAGGCGGACAGTTCCACGGGATGGGTAGTCATCCCTTTGAAGTTGCGTTGGTATTCCTGGTCAATATCGCGCAGTGTCGGAAACAGGACTTCATGAACGGGGCGGTTGTGACTGGCTAGGTAGACAGAAGTGGTCCCGATTGTTTGAACAACGACCGGAGTATTTTAAGTGGAATCTCTGCTGATTTTCACGCTGCCAGTTCGACCGTCGGCAGCATCACGGCATAAGCTTCATCAGGTGTTTTCTTGCCCAGACTCGAATGTGGTCTGGATCGGTTGTACCAATCCATGTATTGCATAATTGATGATCTGGCTTCGGTGACCGAGTCATAGGCATGTAAATACACCCGCTCGTATTTCACCGATTTCCACAGGCGCTCGACGAACACTTTATCTCTCCAGGCCCCGCGCCCATCCATGCTGGGTTTGCACCCCTGTTCCTTGACCGCCTGCAAGAATTCATGGGTGGTGAACTGCCTGCCTTGGTCGGTGTTCACAATTTCCGGCCTACCGTGGCGGCTGAATGCTTCTTGCAACACATCGACTGCATGGCAGGCCTCCAGCGTGATCGCTACCTTTGCTGCCAATACACGCCGTGAGGCCCAATCCACGACGGCGGTAAGGTAGACGAAGCCTTTGGCCATCGGAATGTAGGTCGTGTCCAGTGCCCAAACCTGGTTGGCCCGATTGATGGCAAGGCCCCGCAGCAGGATAAAGGGTGCTTCTTGCTGGTGCCCGGCTTTCTGTATAGCGCCTCTATGCCCATGCGTTTCATCAACGTGCCGACGTGCTTGCGTCCAACATCGTACTCCGCCCGATTAAGCTGGTCACGCAGCATCCGTGCACTCATGAAGGGATTCTCCAGGTGCAATTCGTCAATGCGGCACATGAGCGCCAGATCGGCAGGGCTGACAGGTCTGGGTAGATAGTACACGCTGCCCCGGCTGATGCCGGTCAGTTGGGCCTGACGACTGATTGAAAGTGCGTGGTTGCCGTCTATCATCGCTTTGCGCTCAGCAATCCCAGCTTGGTGAGCGCACTTTCTAAAAAATCATTCTCCAGCGTCAGCTGCCCAATCTTGGCATGCAATACCTTCAGATCAACCGGCGGCTCAGCCACAGCGGTCCCACCAAATACGTCGGCCGCTCGCTCGCTGAGTTGCCGTTTCCACTCGGTAATCTGGTTGGGATGCACTTCAAACCGCTGTGCCAGTTCAGCCAGCGTCTTATCGCCAGCTAGCGCTGCCAGTGCCACTTTGGCTTTGAACACCGCTGAATGGGTTCGTCTCGATCTTTTTGCCATTTTCTCTGCTCCATGTCGAAGCCCCGCAGGGACCATCAAAAGGTAGCAGATTTTCCACTTATGGATTTGTTCAAACTCTTGGGGCCACTTCTGTCGTGGCGCTGTTGCGCATGAATCCTCTTGGCAATCTCCAATAACCGCTTGAGTCCAGGGTGTTCCTGTCCCGCTTCTGTCTGTTGCAACCCCACCTTGCGCTCGATGTCGCGAATCACCCGCCCCAGGTAGGTCCTGAGCCGCTTCTGTTCCCGTTTCGCGCGCCGCATCTGCCGGGCATGGGCATAGCGCCCATTCATCATGAGCGCGCGTTTCGATACCCGCTCGTAGCTTTGACGCAGGTCAATTCCCCTCTGTTTCGCCAGCCGTACCAATGCACCTCTGGCCTTGTGGTACAGCCTGGCGTCGGTCGGGAAGGCAATCGCCTTGTCCTGAACCGTGGTGTCGACGTTGACGATTGCAACGGATGCCCTGGATACTGTCTTGGTGTTGAGCCCCGCCACTACCGTGAGGCCCAGCATGAATTCGCAACCTTCTTTTCCTATGCGCTCACGAAACCGTGTCATCTGGCTGGGGTTGATCGGGATCTCGTGACGAAAGTATTCTTCTCCGCAAAGGTATTGCCAGTAGGGATTCTCTACCCAACGTGCCACCACGGTTTCATCCGATTCGTTGAAGGTGTGTTTGAGGTAGTGCAGTCCAACCATCAACCGGATCGGGATGCCGGGATGGCCTTCCTCTGAATACAGGGCACCAAAGTGATCTTCCACTACCGTCCAGTCTATCTTCCCACCCAGCCGGTACAGCGCATGGCGCTGATCCAGTATCTGCTCCAGCCGCATCCGGAAAAGATCATCACAACCACTGCGTTCTTGCTTCTTTGGCTTCATCTCAATTCACCAGAAATCAGGGGGTAACAACCTGATTCTGGCAAATCCCACGCCTTTTTAATACCCAAAACGTCAATATTTGTGCGGGTTTGGAAGGTATTTCAGGAGCGACTAGTTACAGTTACTGGCTGAAGACTTCAGTTTCTGCAATGGTGAGCATAGATACGCAATACGGCGCCCCCGTACCATGTCAAATTAAATGGTAGAGGTTTGGGGATAATCAGGCGTTTCCAGCAACCGGATTGATACCGGCGTATTTGAGCGATACTTTATATATCCTCCCCTGAGCGAAACCTCCAGCCTTCCTTGCATTTTTCAGAATCTTGGCTATCGTTAATATAGCTGACCATGCAATTTCGATGCGCAAACCTGGTGACAGCTTGCGTTGGGCCGCAGCGTTTCGAGGAACGGGTCTTTCTAGAGGAGGCGAAGATGAAAAACAAATTAATCGTCTGGATCGCTGGATTCGGATTGGTAAGCGGAATTGCCGGTTGCTCCAGTATACCCACTGTCTTTACCGATATTGACGTTCCGGGGGCTGTATCCACTCATCCGCGTGGCATAAACAACGCCAGCTCGGCGGGGTCCGCCTCCATTGTTGGGTACTATGTCGATAAAGCAGGAAATATCAATGGGTTCCAGCGAGATCTTCAAACCAGTTTTGTCACGCTTGTCGTTGACGGAGCCATTGAGGTTAAAGCTTTCGACATTAATAATTCCGGCCCCGGCGAGATTGTGGGCACCGTTCGCGACGCATTCGGGCAGCGCGCGTTTCTGTTGGATGGCGGCGTTATATCCTTTCCCGGTAATCCCCCGATTCCCACTGCCTATGGCATTAACGATGGCGGGCTCATAGTCGGCACCTTCTCGGACATGGCGGGCAGGAATTACGGCTTTACCTTTCCGCCCGGCCCCAGCGGTCCCATCAGCGTATTCAACGACCTGTCGACGCAAACCTTCGGCATTAACAACACGCGAAGAATGGTAGGAACCCTACAGGAGGCCACCGGTGAATTCAACGCTTTTTATTTGTCGGGACCTGACATTGCGAGCGCCGAGCGCATCGTTATCCCAGGCGCTACCAGAAGCGATGCTTACGGCATCAACGATGCCGATGCGCCGGATGAGGTCAGGCACGTTGGAACCTATACCAAGGACGGGATCGACCGGGGATTTATATTTACGGAAGCGCGCGGCGTGGAAACATTTAACGTTCCGCGAGCAAAGCATACACGCGCGTTTGGCATCAATGACGCTGGAGAGATCGTAGGGGAATATGTTGACTCCTTCGATCACACGCATGGTTTTCTAGGAACCTTTCGCTGATCGAAACCATTCTTGGCTGCAGCTCTTTTTGGACTGTGTAGTGGCGTGGCGTGAGAAGCTTCGAGCCGATGCGTAGCAGTACGGTTTGAAGCTATTTCGTTCCTGCCGTCGCCGTCGGCATTATTCCTGACGTCCGGAGGTAACGCCGGTCTTTTCGCTGCTGTTGAATATTGCCGGGTTTGGCTTGCCATTGACCGTCAGGAAACCTGCCAGCCCTTTCTCCATGCGCGACAGCGCGTGGTCGACCAGTATGTATTGACCCGGATAATCCACCTTGAACTCTACTATGGTGGCGCCGCCAGGCGGGACAAGCGTGGTTTGTACGTCGGTTAGCCGCGGACTGGTCAGCGAGGCATGGTCATATACTTTATCGAACACCTCTCCGATGACGTGAAAACTCGAGGTTAGATTGGGACCACCCACGCCGAAGTATATTCGCACGTTTTCGCCCACGTTGGCTTTCATTCTGTACGTTTTCGTGAGCGCATCCATGGTTCCATTGAACATAAGGTGACCCGGATTCTCGGCGAGAAGTTTTTCGAGCGAAAACTCATGCAAGCCTGGGGCGCCATGCCGTTGCGCGGTGTAGAGCTCGCCCTGCATTACGTAGAATTCCCTGTCAACCTCCGGCATACCGCCTTCCGGTTCAACCAGAATCATTCCATACATGCCATTTGCGATGTGCTGAGCGACCATGGGAGTCGCACAATGATAAACGAATAGTCCCGGGTGCAGTGCCTTGAAAGTGAAGCTCTTGTGCTGACCAGGCGCAACCTGGGTGACTGTTGCGCCTCCGCCCGGACCCGTAACCGCGTGAAAATCTATCGAATGGATATGGGCGCTGTCTTTTGCATTGCGCAGCTTGACAGTAACTGTGTCGCCCATCCTTATGCGCACAAATGGGCCCGGCACCTTGTTGTTGAAGGTCCAGTATTTATAGGTGCTGCCATCCGAGAGGCGACCCTCGATCTCGGTGGATTCGAGATCCAGCATCACGTGTTTTGGCCCGCGGTTACCGACAGGTTCGCCTACCGCATGGGGATCCTGTGCAACATCTATTGCATTGCTTTTTGCCTGCTCCTCCGGGGTACCCACGATGAGTTGGCCAAACATTCCGGCGGCCTTATGGCCAGGCAGCGTGCAGAGGTATTCAAACTTGCCGGTGCGCGTTGCACGGAATACTATCGTAGTGGCTGCGCTTTTTGCCGTGATATTGCCGGACTTCACACTGAACTCGGGAATGGCGATGTCGTGAACGGCGCCGTCGCCATTGATCAGGTTGATCTGGACAACCGCGCCTTCGGGTACTTTCAGATCTGGGTTGATCTTGCTCGAAATGGCATCGGTTTCACCGATAAAGACCAGTTTGCCGTCCGCGATGTCGGTGCGCAAGGTAAAGGTAACATCGGGCGTGTAAGTAACGGCATCGCCATGATTGTGTTCGGCGGCAAACGATATCGAGCTGAAGCTCGATATATAAACCGTCGCCAACAGAAAAATCAGTGCCCGCATGCTTTCTCTTTTGACAAGTTAGACATTATGGCAGTACCCGTACTGTGGGATGCTTCCATGAAGCTTGCCTTCCTGATAAGAATACCTGCTTTAATCAGAACTGTATATCCGTCCGGTATGTCAAATGGCATGAGTAATTGATCATGTGCTATCGGATGTTTTGCCCGGACCTGTGAATTCCCTGGATTTTGATCACCTGGATACGATATGGTCAAGCTGATTTCGGCAGGCGCAACTGACATCGGACTGTTACGCAACAATAATGAGGATGCCTACCTGGTCATGCCTGAAGCCGGGCTTTTTGCAATCTCGGACGGGATGGGCGGCGCGGCGGCGGGTGAGATTGCCAGTCGTTATTTTATTGAAACGGCGCAGGCTGTTTTTCGCAGCCGTGCTTCTTCATTCAGTGAAACAAACCATGAACTTGCCCGAAAAGTCTTCAGGTGTTCAAATGAACGGATATTCGAACATACCGCACAGTATCCAGATGACGAAGGGATGGGATGTACCGGCGATCTTCTGGTGTTTGATGGGGACAGGTATGTTATCGGTCACGTCGGAGACAGCAGGATCTACTTGCTGAGGGATGGCATCTTGCGGCAGTTGACCAAAGACCACTCCTTGGTGCAGCGCCTGGTGGACAGTGGAACACTGATGCCGGAGGAAGCGAAACATCACCCGCGGAAAAATATCATCCTGCAAGCGCTTGGGATAGATCCATCGGTGTCGTTCGATATTCTGGAAGGTGCGGGATTCAGCCATGACATTTTTTTGCTATGTACGGATGGGCTAACGGATATGGTCGCGGATTCAGCGATCCAGGAGATCCTGCTTTCCTCGATATCGATCCAGCACAAGGTCAAAGAGCTGATCGCGGCGGCTATTGCTGCAGGGGGAAGAGATAATGTCACGGTAATACTATGTGAAGTAAATATCGATCAGGATTCAGCGGATTCATCCATTAAGCAAGACGGCAATCACGCCGATTGATGATTTTGGCATATAGCCGGACAATTCGATAGGGATAACCCTGTGAGAAGTTCGGTATTCGTGTTAGCTCATTCGAAACTGCTGCCTTCTTCATGCAACGTCGCTAAACGAATAGGATATACTTGGTTTTCCGCGTTACTGGAGAGGCCATGAAAATCCATGAATACCAGGCTAAACAGATTTTGCGGGAATTTGGCGTTAGCACGCCCCCGGGAATCGGTTGTGTTAGTGTTGAGGAAGCGGTCGAGGCTGCCAGAAAGCTGGGTGGTGGCGTGTGGGCGGTTAAAGCACAGATTCACGCCGGCGGGCGTGGCAAGGGGGGGGGCGTAAAAGTAGTCAGGTCGCTTGATGAGGTAAAGCAGTTCGCTGAAAAAATACTGGGTATGACGCTGGTTACGCATCAGACCGGCCCGCGCGGCCAGGTTGTCCGGCGTCTTCTGGTAGAGCAGGGGATTGATACCCGAAGAGAGTTTTATATCGGCCTGGTGGTTGATCGAAGTAGCCGGTGCGTGTGCCTGATGGCCAGTTCCGAAGGGGGAATGGATATCGAGGAGGTCGCGGCCAGGAACCCGGAAAAGATTCACAAGGTGTTGATCGATCCGATCATCGGGCTAACCGCCCAGGAGGCTGGCGACATTGCCGGCAAGATCGGGATCGCGGAAACAGCAGTGGAAGAAGCACGGGTTCTTTTACAGAGCTTGTACCAGGCCTATGACAGCACGGACGCCTCATTGGTCGAAATCAACCCGTTGATTCTTACCGCCGAGGATCATATCGTCGCGCTCGACGCGAAAATGAGTTTCGACGACAACGCGCTCTTCCGCCACCCTGATATTGCTGGCCTGCGGGATCTGGACGAGGAAGACCCGGCGGAGATTGAGGCATCCCAGCATGGTCTCTCCTATATCTCCCTGGACGGCAACATCGGTTGCCTGGTTAACGGCGCGGGTCTGGCGATGGCAACCATGGATATCATCAAGCTCTACGGCGGAAATCCGGCCAACTTTCTGGATGTCGGCGGGGGTGCTACTGCCGAAAAGGTGGCGGAAGCATTCAAGCTGATGTTATGCAACCCCAAGCTGCAAGCCATACTCGTAAACATATTTGGTGGCATCATGAAGTGCGACGTGATCGCGGAAGGTGTGGTGGCGGCGGCGCGGGAGCTGAAGCTGAACGTTCCGCTGGTGGTGCGCCTCGAAGGAACCAATGTGGATCTGGGCAAAAAAATCCTGAGTGAATCCGGACTGCGGATAATTTCCGCAGGAAATATGGCGGACGCTGCGGAGAAGGCTGTCATGGCCGCACAGTCGACGGCGCCGGCAACAGAATTTGCAACAAAAGGGGTGTAGTATGGCTATCCTCATCGACCGCCATACCCGTGTCATGACTCAGGGTATTACCGGTAAAACCGGGCAGTTTCATACTCGCATGTGCCGGGGTTATGCCTACGGAAAAAATTGTTTTGTCGCGGGCGTGAATCCGAAGAAAGCAGGCGAGGATTTTGAAGGCATTCCAGTTTTTGCTACCGTCCGGGAAGCAAAACAGGCAACCGGCGCGACGGTTTCCGTTATTTACGTGCCACCGCCATTCGCCGCCGCCGCTATTGACGAGGCCGTGGATGCGGAGCTGGACCTGGTAATCTGCATTACAGAAGGTATTCCGGTCCGCGACATGCTGCGTACCTGCCACAAGATGAAGGGGCGGAAAACCCGGCTGATCGGCCCCAACTGTCCGGGCATTATCACCCCCGGCGAAATCAAGATTGGCATTATGCCGGGTTACATCCATAAGCAAGGACGCGTGGGCGTGGTATCGCGTTCCGGCACGCTCACTTATGAAGCTGTGGCGCAACTGATGGAGCAGGGATTGGGCCAGTCCACCTGTATCGGCATTGGCGGTGACCCGGTGAATGGGCTGAAGCACCTTGATGTAATGAAATTGTTCAATGACGACGATGACACCGATGCGGTTTTGATGGTGGGTGAGATCGGCGGCTCCGATGAGGAAGATTGCGCCCGTTGGGCCAAGGAGCATATGAAGAAACCATTGGTGGGCTTTATTGCAGGTGTTACCGCGCCGCAAGGCAAGCGCATGGGGCATGCCGGCGCGGTCATCTCCGGTGGTAAGGGCACAGCACAGGAAAAGCTCGCCCTCATGGAAGAGTGCGGGATTAAAGTAACGCGAAATCCTGCCGAGATGGGCAAGTTGCTCAAATCAGTGTTGCGATGATATATAACCCGGATGTTTCATAAACGCGCGCCCTTGCTGGTCTTTTGTTTCGTATGAAAATTTCGTTCAGTCGGGCGTATGAATAACTACGCTACTCTTTCACAAAATTTCCCTACAAAACAAAATCCTGCGCAATCATCACGCAAATTTATGAAATATCCGGGATAAGAACGGAGTAGCAGGAACCTGTATGATTTTTTCGCAATGACCTTTTTCTCCTTGATCTCCGCTTTCCTGCTGGACCAGTGGCGTCCAGGCAGCGATCGCAATCGTTTCGTTTTGCTCTTTCTCTCCTATGCGGATTGGCTGGAGCAATATTTCAATACCGGTGCGCGCCGCCACGGCATAGCGGCCTGGATCGCCGCAATGACGCCGGTACTGATACTCTGGGGTTGGGTCTACTATTTATTGCATGGCCTTAACCCCTTGCTGGCGTGGGCGTGGAATGTAATTACGCTTTATCTCACCATGGGATTTCGCCAGTTCAGCTATTCATTCACCGAAATCAAGGATGCGCTCAAAAATGGGGATTTGCTCCTCGCTCGCAAGTTACTGAAGGAACTGCATGGAGTCAAAGCGGACAAGCTCGATAGCCAGGAAATCGCGCGGGTTACCATCGAGAGGGGGCTTGTCTATTCGCACCGTTATGTATTTGGGATTATTGTTTGCTTTGCCGTCCTGCCGGGACCGCTGGGCCCGGTGTTGTATCGCCTGGCGGAATTATTGGATGAACGTTGGAGCGACCGCCCGGATGCTTTTGGGGATTTTGCCGCAAAAGCATTCCAGATAATCGATTGGCTCCCGGCAAGGTTGACTGCGTTGAGCTTCGCCATTGCAGGTAATTTTGAGGATGCGGTTTATTGCTGGCGTGCGCAGGCGGCATCATGGGTAGACCAAAACCAGGGCATCATCCTCGCCAGTGGCGCGGGTGCCCTTGGGGTTTGCCTGGGTGATCCGTCGGAAGAAGCCGGTGGTACACATTATCGTCCCGAACTGGGTGTAGGCGAAGAAGCCGATGTGGATTTTCTGCAAAGTACGGTAGGCCTGGTCTGGCGTACCCTGGTGTTGTGGCTTCTGCTGCTTCTGATGCTCGATATTGCCGGTTGGGCAGGGTAAGAAAAAAGAGCCGATTGCCAGATTGCAGAAGCAGTATTAAAAACAACATTGCTGATGCATTGAAGTAATGCCGAACCAATTCTTAAGCCAATTTCCGAGGTTTTCATGACGAATCCGTTATTAATTGCCCGTTCTGACCATGCGATTGGGCTGCTACCCAACTTCGCCAATCGGCATGGGCTGATTACCGGCGCGACCGGCACCGGCAAAACCGTCACCCTGCAGGTGTTGGCCGAGCGATTCTCGTCAATCGGGGTGCCGGTATTCATGGCTGATGTCAAAGGAGACCTGGCGGGCCTTTCCGCTCCAGGCGAAGGTTCGCCCAAACTGAGGGAACGGCTTTCGCATCTCCAACTTGATGAGCCGCAATGGAAGGCATGCCCGGTTACATTCTGGGACATCTACGGAAAAGCAGGCCATCCCGTCCGTACAACGATTTCAGATATGGGGCCGTTGTTGCTTGGGCGGCTATTGAACCTGAACGACACGCAGCAGGGCGTGCTGACAATGGTGTTCAAGATAGCGGATGACAACGGACTGCTACTGCTTGACATAAAGGATCTGCGCGCGATGCTGCAATTCATCGGCACAAACGCGAAGAATTTCACCGTCCAGTATGGCAACGTTTCAGCGGCCTCGATAGGGTCTATTCAGCGTGCATTGCTGGAGATCGAGCAACAAGGAGGAGATAACTTCTTCGGCGAGCCGATGCTCGACATCAGTGACCTGATACAAACCGACAGCAATGGGCGTGGCACGATCAATATTCTTGCCGCCGAAAAGCTGATGAACTCGCCCAAGTTGTATTCCACTTTTTTACTGTGGATATTATCGGAGCTGTTCGAGCACCTTCCCGAAGTTGGCGATGAAGGGAAGCCGAAGCTGGTGTTTTTCTTCGACGAGGCCCATTTATTGTTTAGCGAAGCGCCCAGGGCATTGCTGGAGAAAATTGAGCAGGTGGTGAGATTGATACGCTCCAAGGGAGTAGGGGTATATTTTATCACGCAGAGTCCGCTGGATATCCCCGAAAGCGTTTTAGGCCAGCTTGGCAATCGAGTGCAGCATGCATTGCGCGCGTTTACCCCGAGAGACCAGAAGACCGTCAGGTCCGCAGCCCAAACCATGCGTGCCAATCCTGATTTTGATACCGAAAGGGTAATCACCGAGCTTGCTGTCGGCGAAGCTTTGGTGTCGTTTCTGGACGAGAAGGGCCGTCCCACCATGGTTGAGCGTGCGTTTATTTTGCCGCCGGCATCGAGAATAGGCCCCATTACCGATGCGGAGCGTGCGGCCATCATCAGGTCGTCGGTTATTTTCGGTCATTACGAACAGATAGTGGATCGCGAATCGGCATACGAGATTATCAGGAGCCGTACAGCCATAAAACAGCATGCCGAGAGTGAGGCAGATCCACAGCCGGCCAGGACGGGCTCAACGGATGCCGGCGGAGGCGTGATGGATATGCTGGGCGATATGCTGCTCGGCAAGACAGGTCCGCGCGGGGGCCGTCACCCCGGCATTCTCGATACGCTTGCCAAAAGCGCAGCTCGCTCTGCGGGTTCGCAGGTCGGCCGCGAGATCTTTCGAGGCGTTTTGGGTGGTATCTTCGGGGGCGGGCGCAGGCGTTGACGATTACAACCGTATCCTGAACCGCCAAAAGCAGGTCGGTTTTGGCATGGCGTAGTCCGGCAGGTTGCTTGGTACAAAGACTGCCCGAGATACGAACGAGCAGGAATGCAGGATTCTGTCGTTTCCCTGATGCTATCTTTAGCCTGGGAGGGATGATCCTATCTCTGTCAATTAAAGGGGAGCGGACGATGCGTTTGATCGTGGCGGTTTTTCTGGTTACCGCATTCGCAGGCTGTGCGGCCACGGGACAGGGCGAGCGCCCGCCGGGACCCATGCCTGCGACCACGCGGCCCGTCTATAACCTCACGGGTTACTCGCCAGCTTTCAAGGACGGCTATATCGATGGCTGCGAGACTGCAAAAAAAACGCGTTTCGGATTCAAGAACAAAAGCCGGTTTGCAGTCGATACCCAATATAAATTGGGTTGGAACGACGGTTTTAGCATTTGCGGCGGCCGACGATAGAGTCGGATGCCGCGAAATTGCCAGCAATCCGTACCCCGGTAACGCGATCGATGTGGCTGGGATATAATAGCGTTTTTTGCCGCTATCAATGAGACGTTTACTTCCTCTATTGCTGTGCGTGTTGGCCTTACCTGCTACGGCACAGCAAGCTCAGCTTTCCACGGCCCCGCAGGCCTTATCGGTGGCTGCCAAATCCTATATTCTCACCGATTTTCAAAGCGGGCAGACTTTGTTCGGTCAGAATGTTCACGAACGTGTCGAGCCCGCGTCGCTTACAAAGCTGATGACAGCCTATGTGGTTTTCTCCGCGCTCCACCAGAAACGCATCACTCTGACGCAGAGCGTGGCAGTGTCGGAGCAAGCCTGGCGCACGCAGGGTTCCCGCATGTTTATCGAACCCAGCAGGACGGTAACGGTTGATGAATTAATGCGCGGCGTGATCGTTCAATCCGGCAACGATGCCTGCATAGCGTTGGCCGAAGCTGTCTCGGGCTCAGAGAGTGCCTTCGTACAGATAATGAACAAGGAGGCGAGCCGTTTGGGCATGAAAAATACCCGGTTCGCCAATTCAACCGGTTTGCCGCATTCCGAGCATTACAGCACGGCTTATGATCTCTCCCTGCTGGCGGCTGCCATGATCAGGGATTTTCCTGAATACTATCCGCTTTATTCCCTGCGTGAATATACGTACAACAAAATCACTCAAGCTAATCGTAATCGTCTGCTGTGGCTTGATCCCAACGTGGACGGACTGAAAACCGGACATACTGAAGCTGCGGGCTATTGCCTTATTACGTCAGCCAGGCGTGGCGAGCGGCGGCTGATTTCGGTAGTGATGGGAACGGCCTCCGATAGTGCGCGCGCCATGGAAAGCCAGCGTATGTTGAATCATGGCTTCCAGTTCTACGATACCGTCCGGCTGTATCCGAAGGAGAAGGAAGTGATTGCCATCCAGTTGTGGAAAGGTGCGCAGGACAAACTCAGGACAGGTTTCGGGTATGATGTTTATTTCACGCTCCCCAGATATCAGGCCGATAAGCTGAAAGCCAGGGTGGAATATAAACAGCCTCTGGTTGCTCCCATCACTGCAGGACAAAAAGTGGGCAGGGCGAAATTTACGCTCGATGGCAAACCCGTAGCTGAACATCCGCTGGTGGCGTTGGAAACGGTGAATTCCGCGAATATTTTTGGCCGCGCCTGGGATAGTATGCGGTTGATCTTTAATTAGCGTTGGACGAGTGCGCTCCGCAGCAGATTTTACGAACAAGGCTCATCATGATTTATCTGAACGGTGATTTCATGCCTATCGAGGAAGCCCGTGTTCCTGTGCTGGACAGGGGCTTCATTTTTGGCGACGGTGTATATGAAGTAATTCCTGTCTATTCTCGCAAAGCTTTTCGCCTGGCCGAGCATCTGCTCCGCTTGCAGCACAGCCTTGATGGGATTCGGCTGCAAAACCCGCATTCGGACAGCGAATGGAGCAGCTTGCTGGAGCAAATCATCGCTGGCAATGAACATGACGATCAATATCTCTACTTGCATGTTACGCGCGGTGTCGCGAGGCGGGATCATGCTTTTCCAAAAGGGGTGGCGCCCACCGTGTTCATCATGAGTAATCCATTGCTGGCGCCACCGGCGGAATTGCTCGCTGCCGGCGTTGCCGCTATCACAGCCAATGACAACCGATGGTTACGTTGTGACATCAAGGCGATTTCACTGTTACCCAACGTGTTGCTGCGCCAAATGGCGGTGGATGCGGGTGCAATGGAAACAGTGCTGTTGCGGGAAGGCTTTATGACGGAGGGGGCGGCCAGCAACATCTTTGTGGCAAAAAATGGTGTTCTGCTGGCTCCGCCGAAAAATCATCTCATGCTGCCGGGCATTACTTATGACGTCGTACTTGAGCTGGTGGCGGCCGAAAAAATTCCGTATGAAGTGCGAGCAATTTCTGAATATGAAGTACGTACCGCCCAGGAACTTTTGCTTACCTCCTCGACTAAAGAAATCATGCCGATCACCCGCCTCGACGGTAAACCGGTGGGCGAGGGAAAACCGGGCGCGATGTTCGCATTACTGTACCGGCTCTACCAGCGCTATAAGCACAATGTGATGCGAGGCAATCTTCCAACATCTAGCCCGGATGTTTCATAAATTGACGCGCGCCCTCGCTGGTCTTTTATTTCGTATGAAAATTTCGTTCAGTCGGGCGTATGAATAACTACGCCACTCTTTCACAAAATTCCCCTACAAAACAAAATCCTGCGCAATCATCACGCAAATTTATGAAACATCCCGGCTAGAAAGCCGCAACCTATGAGCGCGTCCGAGCAAACCACGCTAATCGAATACCCTTGTGATTTTCCCATTAAAATCATAGGGCGCGTCGGGTCTTTGCCGGGTTCCCTATCCGGCGCGGCATCGCTGGAACATGGCCGGCAGGAGTTTACTCAGGCAGTACTGATGATCGTAAAATGCCACGCGCCCGATTATGATGAGGCGAATCTGGAGGTCAGGATCAGCAAGAAAAATACCTATCTGAGCCTCACCTGCACGATACGTGCCGTTTCCCGCGAACAACTGGATGCGCTATATCGGGAACTGTGCGATCATCCGTCGGTATTAATGGTACTTTAACGAGGCCGCGCGTTCTGGAAACCCCGAATACTTTTTCGAGCATGCTTCCCCCACGGCTTGAACCGGGAAGCTCAAACATTAAAATCAGATATGCCGGCCTGACGGATTACCTTTCCACCTGGCAAGCGATGAAGGACTTTACCGGTTCTCGCACGAAAAATACGCCTGATGAAATCTGGTTGCTGCAACACCCGCCGATTTACACTCAGGGTGTGGCAGGTAAGCCGGAACACCTGCTGCATAACGACGGTATTCTCGTCATTCGGACAGATCGCGGCGGCCAGATCACCTACCATGGTCCTGGTCAAATTGTCGCCTACCTGCTGCTGGATATGCGTCGCCTCAAACTTGGCGTGCGCGAACTGGTCAGGAAAATCGAAAGTGCGGTGGTGGACTTGCTATGGGACTATCGCATAGACGCAGTAGGGTGCGCGGATGCGCCCGGCGTGTATGTGGATGGCGCAAAAATCGCAGCGTTGGGGCTGAAAATAAAAAATGGTTGTTGTTATCACGGACTATCTCTCAACGTCGACATGGACCTGGTTCCATTTGCGGCGATCAATCCGTGCGGTTATTCGGGATTACGGGTAACTCAAACCAGAGACCTTGGCGTAACCGATGGATTGGAAATCCTGTGCGGGAAGCTCGCCGAAAAATTACAGGCCAGACTCGCAGGGATGGAGAATTCGATATTTCAGGCACAAGCCAATGCGTGACGATAGATGCGGAAAATGTTCGTGCAGCATTTGATTACACGCAAGAAAGTAATTGATAGCGCCGGAATCCGGAGGCGGAACGCATATCGGAAACCTGCAGTGGATATCCGCCGGATGTGCGTTTTTTATATACCCCACCAAGAGGAATAATTCGTTTTACCCATGACAACCGAAACTCGCCAGAAAGGTGCGGCCAAGACCGCGCGTAATCCCGTCAAAATTCTGCCGCAATCCGCCGACGAGGTGTTGCGTAAACCCTCATGGATACGGGTACGTTCGTCCAATAGTCAGGAGTTCTACGAGGTTAAACGTATCCTGCGGGAACAGAAACTGCATACCGTATGCGAAGAAGCTTCCTGCCCCAACATCGGCGAGTGTTTCGGCAAAGGCACTGCGACATTCATGATCCTGGGTGACCTCTGTACTCGCCGTTGCCCGTTCTGCGATGTGGCGCACGGTAAGCCGCTGGCACCGGATGCGCAGGAGCCTCTACACCTGGCGCAATCCATCGCCGCCATGAAGCTGAAATACGTCGTCATCACCAGCGTCGATCGCGATGATCTGCGTGATGGTGGCGCTCAGCATTTTGTAGATTGCATACGTGAGGTCAGGGCCCATTCGCCGCGGACAAAAATAGAAATCCTCGTACCGGACTTTCGCGGTCGGTTGGAAGTTGCCCTGGAAAAATTGTTTGCCTGTCCTCCGGACGTGTTGAATCATAATCTGGAAACTGTTCCGCGGCTCTATCGGCAGTGCCGCCCGGGCGCCGATTACGCACATTCGCTCAAATTACTGAAAGACTTCAAGGTGAATTTTCCGGATATTCCGACAAAATCCGGCTTGATGCTGGGTTTGGGGGAAACCGACGACGAGATTCTTGAGGTAATGCGCAATTTACGCGAACACGATGTCGAGATGCTCACCATCGGCCAATATCTGCAACCCAGCATTGGACATTTACCTGTATTACGCTACGTGCCGCCGGAAGGATTCAAGGAATTGGAACGCGCCGCCCTTGAAATGGGTTTCAGCAATGCGGCGTGCGGCCCCATGGTACGCTCCAGCTACCATGCCGACCAGCAGGCGCATGAAGCCGGTATCCGATAACCGATAACCGATAATCGATAATTCCACGGTGTTTTTTTGTAAACGACCAGGATACTTTACGGCCAGCAAGTAGCGCGCACCCAACAGGAGTTGCCCAAATGCGTACCATCACTGTATTTATTATCTGGCTTGTCGTTTTTATTCCCGCCTGTGCTACGGGAAGCGGTCCCGTTTCCGATGAAGATACGACGGGTGCGCTGAAGCAAGCACTCACTCAGGGTGCGGATGTGGCAGTGGACAAGCTCGGGGTAGCGGATGGGTTTCTCAATAACCCCAAGGTTAAAATACCGCTGCCCGGGGCGCTGCAGAAAGTGGAGGGCATCATGCGCACTCTGGGCATGAGTAAATATGCCGACGGCTTGATCGTGACAATGAATCATGCGGCGGAGACAGCAGCAGCCGAAGCCAGGCCGCTGCTGATGGACGCGGTGCAAAAGATGTCCGTGAAAGATGCCAGAGCCATATTGACTGGTGGCGACGACGCGGCAACACAGTATTTTCGTACAACGACTTCAGACGCGTTGTCTCAAAAATTTTTGCCGATCGTAAAAAATGCAACGGATCAGGTAGGATTGATCAAGAAATACAATGAATTCGCGGGAAAGGGCGCGAAATTGGGTTTGATTGGGGAAAAGGACGCGAATATTGAAAACTACGTTACACAAAAAACGCTGGACGGGCTCTATCTGATGATGGCCGAGGAGGAACGCGCCATCCGCAACGACCCGATGGGCCAGGGCAGTAAGTTACTCCAGCGAGTGTTTGGGTCGCTGAAATAATTCAGCCTTGTAGAAGATTACCGAAAATTATTTTAAAAAAATCTTCTGCGTTTCAAATCCGCCAAGCTTTTTCGACGTCCAGGTTTTCAGGACGTCACGATATTCTTTTCCTCCGGCAGTTCCTTGACAAGCCAGCCAAGTAGATCCCCGATCAGCTTATCGCTCGCTTCCGTTAACGCCCGCACTGCGCCTGCGGCATTGAGTGTGAGTGCCACCTGCTCGATATGGAAACTACGTTGCGCCGCCAGCGAACGCGTATCACGGTTGATGAGGCTGGCGCGCAATTTTACCACCGCCCGGCTTTGGTCGGCGGTGTCGAATACCTGGGTAAATTCTTCGAGTTCCACGCGCAAAATATAATCCGTCTGCACGTTATCGGCGGTGCTCATCACTCCGCCATCGCTGATCCCGGCAATTCGACTCCTGATCCACTGGGTGAGCAATGTTGCGGGAGGGGAAGCCCAACGGTTGCTGGCGTAGACATAAGCTTGCGCTGGATCATGATATGCCAGACGATAATGAATCGCTGTGCTGTCCAGCCAGGCTGGCGCTGCCGCTTCCGCCACCAGCAGACTTGCCTGTAGCCGTACATTGCTCGATGCGTCGGCATTATTGGCTGGAATCGTAAACTGTTGCAAGCCGAAATCATATATCGCCGTGGGTGCTTGCGTCCGAGGTGCGACGCATCCGGTGAGCGTTACTATTGCCAGAACCAGGATTTTTTTCATTTTAATTTCCCCCAGGAGATACGAAACCATCTTCTCCCGGACCGGGAGGTGGCGGCGATCTGCCAAACAGAAGACTCCCGGGTTGCTCTTCCAGTTGCAGAAGAACGCGATCCACGTTGCGGGAGTTACGCGTGATTCCTTCAGCCACGCCATGCAGTTTATGCATGGTGCCGGTAAGCTCGCCGGCCGTTTGAGAAAGGCTGTCGATAGCCCCCCCCTGCTGATTCAATTTGGTTGTGATCTGGTTAAGCCCGATTACCAGTTGGTCAGTATGATTCAGTACGGAGCTTGCATCGGCGGCCAACCCCGGCAATTTCCTGACTCCGGGTTCCAGTTGCGTGATGAGGTGGCGCATCTGGCCGGTCGCCCCCTCTGTATTTTCCAGTATGCGTGTAAACCGCGCCCGGTTCTGATCGTCAAAAACGAGATTCAGACGCTCTACCAGCCCGTTGGCATTGCTGAGCAGACGTTGCGCGGAAGTGGTTATGCTATCCAGCTCGGAGGGGCGAAAGGGAATCTGTGCCAGATTGTCCGAATCGGTTTTCAGCCTCTCCGCTTCGCCGCCTTCGTCATTCAATTGCACAAACGCAAGGCCTGTCAGTCCCTGATAGCCAAGCTGCGCGTATGCGTTTTTGGTCAGCGGGAGATCCTTGTCCACGGCAATACGGATAAGAATGGTATGGGAATCTTTTGGGTCCAGACGGATATCCTCCACTTTGCCCACAGTCAATCCACGGTAACGTACCGTTGCCTGGGAGTTGAGCCCGGTAATGGGAAACGCCGATACCAGCAAGTATTTATCACGCGTCAGTGTGTCGCCACTTAACCACATGGCCACGGCGGCTATGGCTGCACCCAGAAAAATTACGAATAAACCCGCCACAAGGGCATGGGCACGGTTTTCCATAATAATCCCCTATAAATTATTGCGATTATTTTCCAGTATCTTCTTGCCACGCTCACCGCAGAAAAATTTTGTAATAAATGGGTGTCTCGTATTGACTACTTCCCGAAGCGTTCCAAGCGCTACCATGCGCTGTTCATCCAGGGCCGCCACGCGGTCGGAAAGGGCAACCAGCGTTTCCACATCATGCGTTGCCATGACGATGGTCAGCGTCAATTCGGTACGCAACGTCTGGATCAGCTTGACGAAACCATCGCTCAGCTCAGGGTCAAGTCCCGCGGTAGGCTCGTCCAGAAACAGCAATTCGGGATCCAGTGCCATGGCCCGTGCCAGCGCGATGCGTTTGATCATGCCGCCGGAAAGCTCGGCAGGCATTCTGATCGCATGTTTTGTGTCGATTTCCACCATTTTAAGTTTGAGCATAACCAGGTTACGTATCATGTCCTCGTCAAGTGTCCGCAGCTCGCGCATGGGCAATGCAATATTGTCATATACCGATAATGCGCTGAATAAGGCGCCTTTCTGAAACAATACCCCGCAGCGGTTGCGCATATATTGCAGCTGTTCGTGCCGTCGACCATGCACGGGCTCGCCAAAAATCCTGACTGTACCTTGCGCGGGTGTTTCCAGGCCCAGCATCTGTCGTATCAAAGCGGTTTTGCCGCTGCCGGAGCCGCCAACCAGTGTAAGGACCTCGCCGCGACGTACGCACAGGTTAATGTTTTCATGCACTACATGCGTGCCGAAACGGGTATACAGTCCTTCAACCGCGATAACGTAGTTTCCATTCGTCATCAATTATCGCCTTACCCTATTCCAACATTGGAAAAAACGACAGCAAAAATCGCATCGATAATAATAACAACGGTAATCGACGTGACGACTGAATTCGTCGTTCCTTCGCCGAGGCTTTCCGTATTGGATTTGATTCTCAGGCCGAAATGACAGGAGATCAGCGCGATCGCCATGCCGCACACAACGCCTTTGCCCAGCCCCAGCCACAAATTGGCAATGGCCACCACATCAGGAAGCTTGCTTAAGAAAAACTGATAGCCAAGCCCTAGCTGAATCTCGGCAGCCACCATTCCCCCTATCAAAGCGATGGCGCTCGTCCATAACACTACGAGTGGCATCGCGATACCCAGTGCCATGACTTTGGGCAGCACCAGGCGCAGACTGTGAGGTATACCCATCACAGTCAGCGCATCAAGCTCCTCGGTAACCCTCATGACACCCAGTTGCGCGGTCATGGATGAACCGGAGCGTCCTGCGACCAATATTGCGGCCAGCACCGGGCCGAGCTCGCGAACGATGCTGATGCCAAGAATATTGATGATGAATATGTCCGCGCCAAACATCTGCAATTGTTTGGAAGAAAGATAGCTCAGCACGATACCGATGAGAAATCCTACCAGCGCGGTGATACCCAACGCCTGGGCGCCGGTGCGATACAGGTTCGCGGATATTTCACGCCAGGGGATCCGTGCAGGATGGCGGGTGAGGTAAATCGCGTCCAGCAATAATCGGCCGGATAGAATGATGAGGCCGGTCAAATGCTCCCACAGCAGAAAAACTGCATTTCCGAGGACTGTGATCGGCCACAGTAAATCGCGCGGCACAGGCGCGGGCGGGGCGGGTATTTTTTCCAGTCGATCAAAAAGTCTTTCATGCTCGCGCCGCAACCGCAAATGCCGAGGGCGTCGATTGCCCCAGGCTCGCCACAGCAGAACCGCACCTGCGTCATCCATTTGCCGGACTCCGGTGAGGTCCCAGCGTAGCTCCGGATCGGCTGCTTCATTGTCAAGTTCGGCGGATAGCGGCTGCAGCCATTTTCCAAGGGCCGTCAGAGTGCAGTTCCCCGTGAGCATTAAACGCGGCGCGCCATCCTCACCGGTTACGCGGCGCAATACTATCGATGAATTGCTGCCCTCATTCTCCGGCATGGTGACTGTCCTTGGACAATGCTAATGATAGAATATCGGGCTTGCGCAGCCCTGCTTATTGTTTTCTATTCTAGCCCTTTGTAAAAGCAAAGCGAATCGTTCGTCTGCATGAATCCGTTATCTGAACTGTGCGGAACTGTGCGAGTTAGCGTCAGTAAAATATTCGAGGTTTTCAGCCCATTCGCCAGTGCTCATCATGACGTCCAGTCACATTACCACGATACGACGCCAACGCGATAGATGCCGAAAATTCTTACACTAATATTTACACTGTTCGGATTGTGTGTATAACCCTCTGTTTTATTTTGGCTATAGCATCTGGCATGAAAAATGCTTAGATAGAGCGAGAGATCAAGTCGGTAGGTAATGCGAAGGTTTGCCGGACTCTGACGAGGCCAGTCAATCTGGCTGGACTTTTTAGCAGCGCAGCAGTAAAGAAGTGAAAAGGGGCAGTTAACAACAATAACAATAATTCAACAATAATAACAATCGCATAATCAGGGTTTGGAGTGAATTTTAGTAATGAAATCGTACTCTGACTCTGATTATTTTTTTGCCTCATCACTGTCCTGAAGTGGATAGCATGGCGGAAATATTGTTTTCCGTGTCAGGCCTCGCTTTGGGAGCGAGATACTCAACAGTCCGAAACCCCTTTGACTAAGCAGTCTTCATTAATGCTGATGATGGGAGGATTGCGTTTCCTGCCCCGTCGAATGCCCCTTCAGGCGAATCTGATAACTGGCGTGGCACGCATTGCACGTTTGCATCGCTTTACTCATTTGCCATAGGGTATGCTTGGGATCTTGCATGGACTCTGCGTCAGCAGAGATTTGATCGAAGGCCTTGTGGACCGACATACCCATCTGCATGAATTCCTTCGGCAATACAGCCTTGAGATGATCCTCGCCTTTATGCGCCATACCGATACCAAGCGAGCGTGCCTCTCGCGCCACCGCGGTCATATCCTCTTTGGAAAGCGCATCCAGGATATTCTGCGTTCCCGCTAGCAGGGCGCGCATTTCCGTGAGCACGTGGTCTCGTTGATGCTCGGTAAGCGGAAGGATTCGGCGCGTATCGACCTCATTTCCCGTTGCAGTAGAGGCGATAAGGATCAGCGTAATGGCAAGAATATTTCTCAAAATTCATCTCCGGTAACGTATAAGATTCGAACCCGGCCAATGATGGCCAAGTTTTGTCAGGTTTTTTAACACGCAAAAAACCGATTAACCCGAATTCAAGAACGCGAAGCTTGCGAGGTACGAAAGAGGTACGGAAAATCCTTTTCGGTTGTAGCGTTCAGTTAACAAATGAGCTGAAAAAACGAGCAGTCAACTGACGGATTCAGAATTATGTATCTACTGCTTTCGCCCGTAAATCATGCTCATCGGAGCCGATGATCTCAACCTCCATAAATTCACCGGGCTTCACATTTTTCGCGTTATCGATGTAAACCACGCCATCGATTTCAGGTGCATCGGCAGTGCTCCGGGCGACGGCCTTATTTTTTTGCACCTCATCTACCAGCACGGTCATATGTTTTCCGATCTTTTGGGCAAGGCGCGCGGTGCTGATATTTTCCTGTACCGCCATGAAGCGGGCGCGCCGTTCTTCTTTTATCTCTTCCGGAATATGGCCGGGTAGCGCGTTCGCCACAGCACCCTCCACCGGAGAGTAGGCAAAGCAGCCGACGCGATCCAGTTGCGCTTCTTCGAGAAACGCCAGAAGCTGTTCGAACTCCTCTTCAGTCTCACCGGGAAAGCCGACAATGAAGGTGCTGCGCAGTGTGATATCCGGGCATACCTCACGCCACTGCCTGACACGCTCCAGGTTGTTTTCAGCACTGGCAGGACGTTTCATGGCCTTTAAAATGCGCGGGCTGGCGTGCTGAAACGGTACGTCGAGGTAGGGAAGGATTCTCCCCTCGGCCATCAGAGGGATCACTTCATCGACGTGCGTGTAGGGGTACACGTAATGCAACCGTACCCAAACGCCAAATTCGCCCAATGCGCGAACCAGTTCGGTCATGCGGGTCTTCAGCGGCCTGCCTTGCCAGAAGCCGGTGCGGTATTTCACATCCACGCCATAAGCGCTGGTGTCCTGCGAAATTATCAGTAATTCCTTTACGCCTGCATTGACCAGATTCTCCGCTTCCTGCATGACCTGGTTGATGGGGCGACTGACCAGGTCGCCGCGCATGGAAGGAATGATGCAGAAAGTGCAGCGATGATTGCAACCTTCCGATATCTTGACATACGCATAGTGCCTGGGCGTGAGCTTTATTCCCTGCGGGGGAATCAGGCTGGTGTAAGGATCGTGCGGTTGCGGCAGATGCATGTGTACCGCTGCCATGACTTCCGGCAGAGCATGGGGACCGGTAACCGCCAGCACCTGTGGATGGGCTTGTTTTACCACCTCGCCGCCGCCTTTGGCGCCGAGGCAGCCGGTGACGATAACTTTGCCATTTTCCGCCAGCGCCTCGCCGATGGCATCCAGCGATTCTTCTACTGCGCTGTCGATGAAGCCGCAGGTATTGACGACCACCAGATCGGCGTCCTCATACGTAGAGGAAGTTTCATAGCCTTCCGCGCGTAGTTGAGTAAGAATTTGCTCGGAATCCACCAGCGCCTTGGGACAACCAAGCGAGACAAAGCCGATTTTGGGGGGAGGTTGCTTGAGAGCTGCCATGTGAGGGATTTCTAAGAATAAATGAAATTCAAGATAAACAGGAAAAACAGTCGGAAGAATTATGTCCACGCCGGAAGGTCGGCATCAAGACTTTCCAAGTATTTACAAATTATGCTGGGTGAGTGAAGAGGCTGCCAGCCAGCCAAATGGAGCTGATACCCAGCGTGATGAGTGCGACCTGCTGGACAGTCGCGCCGATTTCCGGGCGCTTATGCAACCCGGGAATCAAGTCCGACATTGCCACATAAATCATGCTGGCCGAAGCCAGTCCCAGCAGCGAGGGGATGAAGTGGTTCATGTCTTGCAACATGAAATAGGTCGACAATCCCCCGAGCAAAGTGGCGGCGCTGGAAAAAAGATTAAAGAGAAGTGCCTGCCGGCGAGTATAGCCCGAATTGAGCAGAATCAGAAAATCACCGGCTTCCTGCGGGATTTCGTGGGCAATGATGGCAATGGATGTAACAATGCCCAATTGCACATCCGCCATAAATGCCGCGGCAATGAGTATGCCGTCGACAAAATTGTGAAACGTATCGCCCAGCATGATCATCATACCGCTACGGCCATGATCATGCTGATCAGGGCTCGGTGCTGCAACGATGGCAGCGCCGGGCAGACGATCATGGGCCTCGCATTCCTCCGCGTGGCAGTGGCGCCACAATACCAGTTTTTCCAGAATGAAGAATAACAGGATACCGAACAGCACTGTGCCGGTCATCTGCGCCGGATTTTTTGAAAGCTCGAGCGCCTCCGGCAGCGCATTGAGAAAAGCGGCCCCCAGCAGCGCGCCGATAGCGTATGAGACCAGCATTTGTACCCACGAGGCGCGGGTATTAAGCGTCAGCGCGGCGGCGAACAGCACGCTCAACATACCGCCGAAAAGGCTGGTGACTATGATCCAGGCAAGAATGGACATTTACTGCGATTCGTGAAAAATGCGGGATTATACGCTTTTGCAAGACGTGAATTCAGGCGTTAGCGCGGTAGGGCTGCAACGAACCTGCGATGGCATATTCATAATGCCGCTTCAGCCGCGCTTCCTTGGTGCTCCAACGCTGACCTACTGCTCCAGCCAGATCAGTCCCGCCATGCGCCCGGTCTTGCCATCGCGACGATAAGAAAAAAATCTCGCCGGGTCGCTGAAAGTGCATTCTCCGCCACCGTAAATTTCCGCCACGCCGGCGTCCGTTAGTCGCTGTCGCGCCAGCAGGAAAAGATCGGCTAACCATTTGCCATTATTGCGGGAAATGAAGGCGAAAGCGGATGTTTCATCACGTTCGATAAAGGCCTTGCGTACCTCTTCACCGACCTCGAAATGATCGGGTCCGATTGCCGGGCCGAGCCAGGCCATGAGCGGACTGTTCAACGTACCTATCGCCGATACTGTGCGTTCGATAATTCCCTCGGCCATTCCGCGCCACCCTGCATGAATTACGGCAACCGTGGTGCCCGCGCGGTCGCACAATAGTACCGGCAGACAATCTGCCACGAGTACCGCGCAGACAACTCCCGGGCGCCGGCTGAACGCTCCATCGCTCTCACATGAGGATGTGCAATCATGCTCATCAAAGTCTATCGATTCTGTGCCGTGCACCTGTTTGAGCCATCCGGGTTCGCCTGGCAAAAACCGGCGTAGCAGGGCACGGTTTTGTTTGACGATTAATGGATCATCGCCAACATGATCGCCCAGGTTGAGGCTGGCATAAGGTGCACTGCTGCCCCCGCCATTACGCGTGGTGAACAGTGCTTTGACATTGCTCGGCGCGGGCCAGCCAGGGGTGATCCAATCGCTCATACCGCTCATGAATTGATCATTGGTGTTGCCGCAGCCTCAGCAGGAGGCTGCTCATGTCCTCGGGCAATGGCGCGTCCCAGCCCATCCTCATGCCACTTTGTGGATGGGTGAGTTCCAGTTTTTGCGCATGCAGTGCCTGCCTCGAAAAACCAATCAGCCGCATGGCCTCGAGAATGCTTTTTTTGGGCTTGCCGCCATATACGGGGTCTCCCATAAGTGGGTGACCGATGGAGTGCATATGCACGCGAATCTGGTGGGTGCGTCCGGTTTCCAGGCTGCACTGGAGCAAAGTGCTTTCGTCGAATTTTTCCTGTACGCGGTAATGGGTGCGCGCTTCTTTGCCGCTCGCAATCACAGCCATTTTCGTCCGCTGTACCGGATGCCGTCCTACCGGGGCATCGACCCATCCCCCCACCGACACCTGGCCCAGCACCAGCGCCAGGTAATTGCGCGTTACAGTATGCTTTTGCAGTTGCCGCACCAGACTGGTCTGGGCTTCAAGCGTTTTCGCCACGACCAGCAGGCCGCTGGTATCCTTATCCAACCGGTGAACAATGCCGGCGCGGGGTATTGCGGCCAGTTGCGCGGCGTGATGCAACAGCGCGTTCAGCATGGTTCCCTGCCAATTGCCGCTGCCGGGGTGAACTACCAGCCCGGCTGGCTTGTTGATGACAATCAGTTCGTCATCCTCATAGGCGATATCCAGCAAGATAGCCTCGGCTGCGTGGCTGGTTTCGATGAAGCAATGCGCTGGCTTGACCTCGATCTTTTCTCCACTCCACACTTTTTGTCTGGGAATAGCATCTCTACCATCAACGCTGATACGTTTTTCCCGTATCCATGCCTGCAGGCGGTTGCGAGACCAATCAGGCAGCAATTGCGCCAGAACCTGGTCAAGCCGCGCTCCGGCAAAATGCCGGGGGATTATCAGCTCGATCGTGGTTTCAGTCGATTCAGACCGTATGGGCTTTGCGCTATAATGGCCAAATCCATTTTTGGTTTCCAAATAACTCATCATGTCACGTAGTGTAGCTTTATTTCTGGTGTTGCTGCTATCCGCATGCGGGCTGTTGTCCAAAGAGGTGAAGGACTCCAAGAATTGGTCCGCAAGCAAGTACTACTCTGAAGCAAAGTCGGAATTGAACGAAGGGAATTATGGAGGCGCCATCAAGCTATTCGAAGCGCTGGAGGCACGTTATCCCTACGGCCGCTTTGCGCAGCAGGCGCAGCTTGAAGTCGCGTATGCCTATTATAAAGATGGCGAACCGGCCACGGCTATTGCGGCTGCCGACCGCTTTATCAAGCTTCACCCCAATCATACCAATGTCGATTATGCGTATTACCTCAAGGGCCTGTCGAATTTCAACGACGATCTCGGATTGATGGGCATCGTGTCGGAAAAAATTCTCAATCAGGATATGAGCGAGCGTGATCCGAAAGCGTCACGCGAATCATTTGAAAATTTCAAGGAATTAGTGTCCCGCTATCCCAAAAGCAAATACGCGGCCGATGCGGTGCAGCGAATGAAGCATCTGGTTAATGTAGTGGCTTTGAATGAAGTCCAGGTGGCACGTTATTACATCAAGCGGGGCGGTTACGTTGCCGCTGCCAACCGTGCTCAATATGCGCTGAAGGAATACCCGCAGACTCCGGCCACGGAAGAAGCGTTATTCATCATGATGAAATCGTACGATGCGCTGGGCATGACCGATTTGCGTGACGATGCGCATCGCGTGATGAAAAAAAATTTCCCCGATAGCCGATTCTTCGAGGATTCAACTGGAAAAAGCGCTGAACCCTGGTGGAGATTCTGGTAATACCAGGCATAGGCGGCAGGCGGGCAGTCCTGGATATTTCCTTTAAATCCGACAGGCTGTTAGCCTAACGGGTTAAACGCCACATCCTCCGATGGGCGTTCATGCGCAGCTTCGTCCTGCAAACGAATTGCCAGGACGTCGCATCCGGCATGATGCAGCACACTGCTTGCTGTTGATCCCAGCAATAAGGCAAGGCCATGACGGCCATGCGACCCCACGACGATTAGATCGATATGCTCCCGCTCGGCAATCCGTACAATCTCCTGTCCAGGCACGCCCCAAACCATCCATCGACGGGCAGGATCCACATTCAGCTGGTTACCGACCTGCTTCAGCTTGAATTTTTCCGCCTCCAGCAATTCATATGTTGAATATTCATCCAGGGCGATTTCGGTTCCATACGCTGTATCGGGCATGGGTATATCATCCAGCACATGAATCATGCTCAATTTGGCGTGGAACAGTGCTGCTAGATGGCCTGCTTTCCGCGCGACATGGTTTCCGTGCTCCGAAAAATCCACTGCGAGTAAAATATGCCGATAGTTTCCATTATTCATGGTGCGAGCCGGGGAGAGAGGAAAACTACATTAAAATTGGTCAAACGGTTGCAATACCCGGAATAGCATGATGCGGATTTGGATTATTGAAAGTATAATTGCTGGTAACCCGAGTAGCTGATCAGCGTGAAGTTCCAGGTTCTTCATAAGCAACGGCTTCGGGGGATTTGATCATCGTTCTTAAAATTTTCCACACATTATCCACAATTTTTTCTTGCGCCTGGGCACTTGGATGTATCCCGTCTGCCTGAAAAAATTCCCGTTTGTCGCCAAATCCATCCAGCAGGAAAGGCACCAGTTTGAGCCCATGGCGTTTAGCCAGTTGCGGGTATATATCCTGAAACTTTTGCGTATAGGCTATGCCATAATTAGGCGGCAATTGCATCCCGGCCAGCAGTACCGCGGTTTTATTTCGCAAACACGCTTCAATGATGGCTTCGAGATCATCACGGATGGATTCGATAGGCGCCCCTCGCAACCCATCATTGCCACCAAGTTCGATGACTACGATGTCCGGTCGATGGGTCTTGATCGCTTGCACGATCCGATTTCGTCCTCCTGCCGCCGTTTCGCCACTGATGCTATTGTTGATCAGCGTTGCCTGCGATTTTGTTTGCAGCTGCCTCTTCAGCAGACTGACCCATCCCGCATTGTGCGGCAGGCCATAGCCAGCAGACAAGCTGTCCCCAAATACCATGATAGTAGTGGTTCCGGCTGTGGTCGCAGGCTCCGGCGGTGCTGCCGCGCCTGAGCCAGTAACTCCGATACTTGACAGGATATACAGAATAACCAGGAAATTTTTCATGACAGATAATTTTATTGTGCGGCCTATTGTGCAGGCAATCGGGTTGACCAAGCAAGTAAGTACGGGCAGTGAACAGCTTACCATTCTGGAGAATATCCATCTGGAGATAAATGCAGGTGACTCGGTTGCTGTGGTGGGGGCGTCAGGCTCGGGTAAGTCGACACTACTGGGGCTGCTCGCAGGATTAGATACGCCCTCCAGCGGTAAGGTTCATCTTTACGGAGAAGATATTTTTTTATTGGATGAAGATGCGCGAGCGGCGCTGCGTGGGCGCATGCTGGGGTTCGTATTCCAGTCATTCCAGTTACTACCTGCCTTGACCGCAGTTGAAAACGTGATGCTGCCGCTGGAACTGATCGGTACAGGCAATGCAGAGGCTGCCGCGCTGAAGCTGCTTGAACGAGTCGGCCTCGGAATGCGTCTGACGCACTACCCCCGGCAACTGTCCGGCGGTGAGCAACAGCGTGTCGCTATTGCACGCGCCTTCGTGACGCAACCGCAATTGTTGCTGGCTGATGAGCCGACCGGTAACCTCGATTCCACCACAGGGGCGCAAATCATCGAGCTCATGTTTGAGCTGAACCGCGAGCGTGGCACCACTTTGGTTCTCGTGACGCATGACGAAGCTATTTCAAGCCGTTGTGCGTGGCGGATACGCCTGGCTGGGGGGAGGGTCGTGGATTGAGGGAATGTAGCAGGGCGCATGATTGGCATAGGGAAACAATAATGGGACTATGGCATACTGCTTCGCTTTTTGCTGCTGGTTCAATTGCAGGTAAGTGAGACATCGCCGATGGAAACTATTGCTCGAACAAAGCCTGCAAGACCGGCCAGGTCCCGCCGGAAAGTGATGATATCCGGCCTTGTGCTGGCGACATTGATCGCCAGTTCCTGGGTCTGGCGTAACCACGGTGCTGCGACTGAAGCGAAGAGCAAGCCGGCGGAGGTGACGACTGTAGTGACCGCAGTGGTTGCGCAAAGCGATGTACCGGTGAGACTTACCGCAAACGGCACGGTATCCGCGCAGCAAACGGTTGTGGTTCGGCCTCAGCTTAGCGCGGTCATTAAGGCAGTGCATATCAAGGAAGGACAATTCGTGCAAAAGGGTGAGACGCTATTTTCGCTTGATGCACGTACCGAGGATGCCAATCTCAGCAAGACCGAGGGACAACTCGCAAAAACCAGGGCTGACCTGAGAAATGCCGAGCGCAACCTTGAACGCCAGCGTGAGCTGTATCGGCAAAACTTCATTTCGCAGGCTGCGCTCGACGTGGCAGAGAATCAGGCTGATGCGATGCGCGGCCAGCTTGCGATTGATCAGGCCACCGTGCAGGCTAATCTCGTTGCGCGCGGTTTCAGCGTGATCACTGCGCCCATTGCCGGGCGGACCGGAGCTATCTCTGTTTACCAGGGAAGTCTGGTGCAGCCGACCGATGCGTTAGTGAGCATCACGCAGATCGATCCGATCAATGTCAATTTTACTTTGCCGGAGCGGGAGCTTGTTCCCCTGCAACAAGCGCGCGCAAAAGTTGAAGTACCTGTGACTGTGAAACTTGATCCCGCGGGGACGCAGACAAGAACGGGACGGCTCATATTTATTGATAACGCCGTGGATACGGCAAGCGGCACAATTGCCCTCAAGGCGGAATTCCCCAATGCGGACAAACATCTGTGGCCCGGCATGTTCGTCACGGTGGCGCTCTCTCCGCGCACATTGGAGCACGCACTGACGGTTCCGGTCCAGGCGGTGCAGAATGGACCGGAAGGAAAATTCATTTATGTGGTCGGCGGCGATAGCAAGGTGAATTCCATTCCAATCAGCGTGGCGCTAGTCCAGGATGGGCTCGCGGTAATAGAAGGGGAAGGCATCGCTCCCGGCACCAGCATTGTCGTGGAAGGCGCACAGAATCTCAGGCCGGGCGGTCTGGTAGCTGAGGCCGCGGCCAGGAGGTCGGCCATGGTGTCAACCGTTCCACAGGCCAGATGAGCAAGTCAGCGTATAGGAGCTTATCTGGCCGGCCGTTAAAGCGGGCGCATAAGTAAGTAATGAATCTCTCCGAATTATGTATTCGCCGTCCGATAATGACGGTGCTGTTGTCAGCGTCCGCGGTCGTGGCCGGCATTATCGCCTACGGTGGCTTATCCATCGCCGCACTGCCGAGTTACGACTCACCCACCATCTCCGTCAGCGCAGTGCTGCCTGGGGCGAGCCCGGAGACAATGGCCTCGTCGGTGGCGGCTCCGCTCGAGCGTCAATTTGCCACGATCTCCGACCTTTCGGTAATCAGTTCGACGAGTACGCTGGGCAATACCACGATCACACTGGAGTTCGACCAGAACCGTGATATCGACAGTGCATCCATAGACGTGCAGGCAGCGCTACTGCGTGCCCAGCGATCGCTTCCAGTTGAAATGACCGCCCCGCCGTCCTACCGCAAGATCAATCCGGCTGATTCACCTGTCATTTTTTTGGCCCTGACGTCGCCTTCCATGTCATTGCCGGAGCTGAACAGCTTTGCTGAGGACCTTATCTCTCCAACGTTGTCGACGCTCGCCGGTGTCGCACAGGTGCAAATCAACGGCCAGAAAAAATATGCTGTGCGCGTGCTCGCGAACCCCGAAGCCCTGGCGGTACGCAATTTGACGCTTGATGACATTGCTGCCGCACTGCAAACCGCCAACGCCAATTCTCCGATTGGTACACTGGAGGGGCCGCGCCAGGCGCTCACCATCCAGGCCAATCGCCAGCTCAGCGATGCGGCTGCATTTGCGAGACTGATTGTTGCGACGTCACCCAATGGAAATCCCGTGAGGCTTTCGGAAGTCGCGGAGGTTGAAGACAGCGTCCAATCGCTCAAGACAGCAAGCTGGATTAACGGAGAGCGCGCAATTACGCTTTCGGTGCAGCGCCAGCCGGGCGCTAATACCGTGGCGACTGTCGATGCCGTCAAGGCAGCAATACCCCGATTGGTTGCCCAGATGCCGTCGTCCGTTCAGCTTAAGCTTACCACCGATCGCTCGGTTTCTATTCGCGATTCCATACATGATGTTCAGGTTACGCTGGCAATCACTATTTTCCTGGTCTTGCTGGTGATTTTCCTGTTTCTGCGCAAGGCTTCCGCCACCCTGATCCCTGCGTTGTCACTCCCGATTTCCCTGCTGGGAACCGTAGCGATGATGCGCGTGCTCGATTACAGCCTGGACAACATTTCCCTGTTGGCGATCACCCTTGCGGTCGGGTTAGTGGTGGACGATGCCATCGTGATGCTCGAGAATATCGTTCGCCACATCGAGAAGGGCCTTTCGCCTGTGCAGGCAGCTTTGCAGGGTTCAAAGGAAGTCAGCTTTACCATCATTTCCATTTCACTCTCGCTGGTTGCCGTCTTTATTCCTATTTTCTTCATGCCCGGCGTGATTGGTCTGCTTTTTCATGAGTTTGCCGCTGTTGTGGGAATCGCTGTTCTGATGTCGGCTGTCGTATCGCTTACGTTAGTGCCAGTGATGACCAGCCGCTACCTTGCCCGGCACGAAGCCGAAAGTTTCAGCCTGAGATGGACTGAATGGTTCGATCGTGGATTCAATCAAGTTCTGGCGACCTATGAGCGTCTGCTCGATTTGGCGTTGATATACCGGCGCACGGTGCTGGGCATTGCATTTGGCACCTTCTTCGCCACCGGCGTATTATTCATGGTCTTGCCCAAGGGTTTTTTCCCTAATGAGGATATTGGTCAGGCGCTGATCACAGTGGATGCTGTCGAGGATATTTCCTTCCCCGCCATGACCAAGTTGTTGCAACGTACCGGCGAGGTGATCAGCGCCCATCCCGCGGTCGATACGCTGATTATTTACGCCAGCGAAAGCAATAGCGCGCGGCTGTACATGACGCTCAAGCCGCGCAGCGAACGCTCGTCCATTGAAAAAATAACGGAAGAGCTGCGGCGGGATGTGCGCGCGATCCCGGGCGTAAACGTATTTATCAACCCCATCCAGAATCTCAGGCTCGGCGGCCGCATGAGCAAGAGCCGCTATCAATACGTCATGCGTAGCGTTCGAGCCGAGGAACTGCGCGCCGCAGCCGATAGTCTTATTGCACGCATGAGCGAGGATGCCATCTTCCGGGATGTGACCAGCGATGCGCAACTGAAGGGCCTGGAAGCCAGGGTCAATATCAATCGCGACAAGGTCAATCTGCTGGGCGTGCAAATGGCCGATATCCGTTCCGCCCTTTATAGCGCCTTCGGTGAACGCCAGGTCTCGACAATCTATACCTCCAGCGATAGCTATCAGGTTATCTTGCAGGTTGCCGCTGAGCATCAGCTCGACGAGAGCGCTTTCGGCAAAATCTATCTTCGCGCCAAAAATGACATGCTGGTGCCATTATCAAGCGTTGCGACAGTCGAGCGTGAAGTGGGGCCGATTGCAATCAATCATGCGGGTCAGCTCGAAGCGATGACGATATCGTTTAACCTGGCTCCCGGCGCATCCCTGGGCGACGCTTCCGCCCATATCGACCAGTTCAAACACGAGCTGAATCTGCCAGCCAGCATTCTCACCAGTTATGCGGGAGACGCTGCGGCGTTCCAGTCTTCCCAAACGAGCCAGGTGGTCCTGATTGTCGCTGCATTGCTGGTAATCTACGTGTTGCTTGGTGTGCTATATGAGAGCTATATCCATCCGCTCACGATCCTGTCCGGCTTGCCTTCCGCTGCCGTCGGTGCGCTGGGGATGTTGTGGCTGTTCAATATGGAACTGTCGATTATCGCCATGATCGGTATCCTGATGCTGATCGGCATCGTCAAGAAGAACGCGATCATGATGATCGATTTTGCGCTCGATGCCCAGCGCAACGACGGCCTGAAGCCGTATGAGGCGATCCGGACCGCGTGTCTGCTGCGCTTCCGGCCGATAATGATGACTACGCTGGCAGCACTGATGGGCGCGCTTCCTATCGCGCTTGGTTTGGGTGCGGGTGCGGAGTTGCGTCAACCTCTGGGACTTGCCGTGGTAGGAGGCTTGCTGTTTTCGCAGGTAATCACGCTTTTCATTACGCCGGTGATCTATCTTTATCTGGACCGTTTTTCCGGCGAAGGACCACTTAAGCTCGATGGGGATCAGGAATCGGGCATCAGAAAAAATTGATGACGATCATGGCGAAACACGCGGCTTCTTGAAGTTATTTACTACAATTTGACCGCCGGACATAACGAGATCAGGATATTCCAAGATTTTCAGGTTATGAGCAGGATCTCCCCGGACTGCAATGATATCCGCGGGCGCATCCTTTTGCAGTGTACCCAGCAGCGGTAAACCCAGATGCTGGCCTGCTTTCGAAGTCGCAGCGCGCAACACGTCCATTACGCCCAGCTTCGCCATTTGCATCATGTACATAAGCTCTTGCGCATCGATACCCCTCGGAATATCCGGATGCGCAACCTCGGCGCCGTATAAAAGTTCTCCTCCAAGCGCTGCCCAGTTGCGGGCATTACCTGCAATCCCGGAACATTTCGATAGCGTATCCAGCGTACCGACTATTTTTACATTCTGCGCCACTGCCTGCTTTAGCAGCGATTCGGGAATAACGTTACATGGCATGTGAGCCCACTCGTCAACACCTGCATTGATTGCAATTTGCGCGCCTGTTACCTCAGCAATATGTGCCGTCACTTGACGATTGTTTTTATGTGCTTCATCCACGATCGCTCTGACGATATTTTCCGGTAGCAGTGGCCATGCATGTTTTGCATGGGAAGAATCATGCGCATGTGGATGCCGGGCCTCTGCATGTTCGATAACCGCTGGATCATGATGACCATGACTGGAATCATGGCCGTGACTGGAATGGCCGTGACCGGAGGACCACGGAGCGCCCGCTTCACCGCCGGGTTCCAGCGCGATTTTGATCACGACAGCGCCCCCCCTGATAAGATCGCGGACGGTTGCGCGTGCTTCTTCTTCCGTTGAAACCGCTGTTGCGATGTTGGTATCTCCCAACATCGGGATAGGGTAGCCGTTCGGTGCGGTAATTATTGGTCCGGAGGTGAGTACACGTAAAGCGCCATCTCCGCCATATGGCTTATGTAGGGGCCCGCCGACGTCCCGGATGGTCGTAATGCCATGCTTCAGGACAGTATCGGCCGGAATATTTTGAAATGAAAGATGCGCATGCAGTTCGATAAAGCCGGGTAGTATCGTTGAATCGCCCAGATCGATGACCCTCACATGACTGGACTCAAGTGATTCACGCGTATCAATTCGTGCAACTCGCCCATTTATCACTAATACCGACGTGTTGGTTCTGATGTTATAGCCATCGAAAACTCTTGCTGCGTGCAGCAGAACAGATTCGTGCTCCGTTTTCTCGGCGACGGCTCCAGACGAAACAGAGATTGTCAGGATCAGCAATAAACAGGACATCATGTGGCTGATCAAGCGGAAGCGCATGTATTTCATCATTTCATATCCCATTTCAGATCCTTTAACAGTGGTTCGGTTCGATGGCGCCAATAAGCACGCAGAGTGCCGCCATGAGAAAAAAGCTGCCCCAGGCCGACTCGACCAGCGCATCCTTTCCTTCATTGGTTTTGTAACAGCAGCCCCAGAATTTTCCCGGCGCGGTCCTGCGTGAAATTGTTTTACTTTCGTCAAGACCCGTGAAATATCGGCTGCGAACGATTGCAGCGATCTGCTGATGGGCATGAATGCGCCATGAAGTGCCATCCGGTACGATATCAGCCAGCGACAGCATTGCCAGAGACGCGATCACGGTAGACGATGGATCGGAAAGACCCAAGGGATTGTCGAGCCGGTTTGGAGGCAGAGGTTCCAGACGAGAACGCTTCCAATATTCACAGGCAGACTGGGCATGGGTCAAGTAAGGTTCTCCCCATCGCGCCGCCGCCCGGCTCAATCCCAACATGGCCCAAGCCTGACCACGAGACCACATGCCTGCTCGATCGGAGGGACAAAAACGCTCTTGTTCAAAATGTGCGACGGAATGAAATACGCCATCATCTGCATGACATGCCGTCAATATCGTATTTGCATGACATTGCGAGATGTGTGCGTAATCATCACGATCACTGTGGCCGAGAAGCTGCGTTAAGGAAGCAAAGGTATCCGTCGTAATGAGTTTGTTTCCGTCTTTTCCGCCGCCCATACCGGTACCAAGGGGTATGCAATTTATTTCCGGATCATAGGAAGCCGCAAGTGCGGCGATGGCTTCTCCTGTAAGCTTGTGTGCATTGGTATCGTCAAACCAGAGCGCTCCCAGGGATGCGCCATACCAAAAAATCAGGCTTCGATTAACGGAATCGACGCTGATTTTCGAGGATAAGCGCTGACAGATATCCGATGCTTTGCGTTGATCCGCGGTTGATCCGGTTAGTCGCGATCGCAACCACCACCATGCCCCCCAGAATCCTCCGGTCCAGGAACCCCCCGGGGAGACAATCCAGCGATCAGTATGTCCCGGTGAATAAAGGGGAAAGCCGCCCATAACGTGAGAGTCAATGATCTCCATACGGTGCATCATCAATTCAAGCGCATTTATCAATTCTTTACGGCTTAATAGCGGTTCGTAAGCCATATCGGTACTACCGGATTCCGGTTGATGAAGGATCAGCAAGTGGGTGCCTGTACTTTGCGGCGACGGGCGGACGCCAATACCAAAGATAGGGCGCATGCGAGTAAAAGGGAGCTAACCTGCATGCTCCAGCCAAGCGGCAAGCCGGTGGAATAATTGGACAAGGCACCGTAAAGCGGCGGGCCCAGCGCGAAACCGCCGAAGAAAGCAGCCGAAACGAGGCCAGACGCGGCACTTACAGGACCAAAAGCTGGATCTCTGATCAGCATGCTCATTGCGATCGCGTTAGTGCCTACCGCGGTGAGCCCCATGCCCGCTGCACCAACCCACAGCCACCAAAGCTTTGCCGGCCCCGCTTGCATCGTCGCCATCACCGCGCAAGCCGCAATAGCGATCAGTACGAGTAAAAGTAGCGACTCGTCTGCAAGTTTTGCGCCCATCGGAGTCAATACCATGCGCGAGATTATTCCCATTACACCGAAAACGGCGATCAAGGTGCCGGCCATGGATAGCGGCATGCCTTGCTGGGTAGCGAAGGTAGGCAAGAATGTGACGAAGGCGGAGAGCGATATGCCCACGCAGAACTGAATGCCCATCAGCCGCAGCAGCAGCGAATTCGGTGGCAAAAACATGAATCTCCTGCCCGTCCTTGCATGTATTTTAGGGGTGACGAAAGGTGCCGTTATCCCGAACAATATTGCCGCCGGCACAATCATGCCTAATGCGACACGCCAGCCATACTGGATTGCGATGCCGGGAAGCACCAGGCCGGCGAAAAGGGCCGCGACCTGAACGCCGGATTGCTTGAGTCCTACGACCTGTGCTCTTTTTTCCGGCGGAACCTGCTGCGCGATCAATAAATTCGTGACCGGATTTGCAAGGGCCTGGGCGATGCCGCAAACAGCGGCGGCCGCGACCAAGCCATAAAAATTTTCAACCGATGCCATCAGCGTAAAAGCCGATGCGATGGTGAAGAAAAGCGCTATCAATGCATAACGTGAACCAATACGGTCTACGAAAATTCCCGCCCATAGCGACAAAATTGCTGCCAGGCCAAATGAGCTCATTACCAGATAACCCAGTAATGCGGGCTCAAAGCGCAAGTCATGGCCAATGAGGGGCCCAAGCGTGCTGATGGCATATAAAATCAGCATTGGCAAGGTCATCGCGAACACCAGGACTACTCGAAGCCAAATGCCCGCAATGCTTGCATGACGAGCGTCGCGGGTCGTTACCGACATGGTTCGCACCTTGCGCTGCCGAATGGATATCGACCCCCATATGCTGATACAAGCGGGTAATGACACTCACGCTGCATGCTGCACCCGCACAGTAAGTCGCTGGAGAAATTTGACGGATTTACCAAGATTGAATCAGGCAAAATGATATGCGCCCTCTTCTTTATATAAATTGATGAGTCGGCGGCCCACGGAACTGATAAGCGACTCGTCTGTACCGTCAAGAATGCGTGACGTGCGTGCGATTCTATAAATACCGGAAAGCGGGGTCAGATCACTGATGCCTTCAGCACCGTGAATCTGTACCGCCGAGTCCGATGCGATGCACAAAGCTTGTGATGCTGCTATTTTGGCGACATTGATCTCGACATTATTTGAACGTTGGGCGTCGACGCCTCTCGCGGCGACCCGAATCAGTTCACGCGCACTCGCAATAGCCTGATACGCGTTGACAATATGTTGGCGCACCAGCTGTTTCTCAGGTAATCGAGCGGATCTGCCACGCTCCGAATTGATTCGAGCCCCCATCAAATCGAAACATCGCTGTGCCAGCCCCACCCAGTTCATCGCACGAAGCAATCTGCCGATGCTCAGCCGCTGCCCCATTAATTCGATACCGCTGCCGCAGGCTCCCAACAGATTATGCTCAGGGACCTGTACGTCGCTAAAAGAAATCTCGCCTTGATCCAGAGAGCGGCCCATCATGGTGATCCTGCGTTCGATCCTGAATCCCGGCGAATCAGTCGGGACGATAATCATCGATAGCGCTTTGCCGAGTGCGATGTCTTCCCCGTCAGTACGTGCCAGCACAGTGATGAATGTCGCCCGGTCCGTATTGCTGACAAACCATTTTCTGCCATTGATAGTCCAGCTCCCGTTTGACAGATATGCGTATGTCGTTATCAGGCCGGGAAAGGACCCGCCATGCCCCGGTTCCGTCATGCCGTAACTGGGGACGGCTTTCCCGAGGGCCATGGGTTCGAGGAAGCGCTTGCAGACTTCATCGGTTCCGAATTTCAGGAGCATATGCGCATCAAGCGCGGAGTGGTTGCCGAAGATTGCCGGGGAGAATTCCGTTCGTCCCTCCTGTTCAGCAACGATCAGGTAGTCTTCAAGTGAAGCTATTTTTCCACCATGCGAGAGCGGATAAAATAAACCCCATAGTCCGGCATGCCTTGCCTTTTCAGTCAGTTCCGATTGCAGCCGGGTTGACCCTTCGCCATCTTGAGCCAATCGTGATTCGTTCGGGATAATCATTTCATCGACAAACTTTCTCACCTTGCTCGACAGCGCTCTCGCCGACTCCGTATGAGTTGATTTTTCACGTGCGCTCAACATTGGTTCGTTCCATGAGTAACGCCCGGGTCAGCAATAGGCCGGGTAAATTCTATTTCCGCGGTCAACTGTTTTTTATCGATCTTTCCCGCTGGGCTGAGCGGTAACTGCCGGTAATAGCGCAAGTATTCCGGAAGCTTGGCGGTCTCCAGACCCTGGTTGCACAAGTAGCGGGTGAATTGCGACAGCGAGGGACGTTCTGCTCCATCCCGCAATGCGAGGCAGAGGCAAACGCGGTGCCCCAGGTCCGGATCGGCAACCGGTATACAGGCAGCGCTCACGACAGCCGGATGGGAAACGGCGATGTTTTCGATTTGTGCAGGACTGATATTGACGCCGCCGCGAATAATGATGTCTTTTTTACGCCCCGAAAGCACCAGATACCCGTCATCGTCAATAAGTCCCAGGTCTCCGGTATAAACCCATCCATCCTTGTCTCGATATAGGGCGTCCAGATCGGGAGCATTGACATATTGCATTGGGCTTATCGGCCCCCTGGCTGTGATTTCCCCCACGCAACCCTGCGGAACTTCCTGTTTCTGGTCATCCACTATCCGGATGGAACAAACGTCGGGTTGAGGCCGGCCCGCCTTGAAAAAAACGGTTTCCAGATCGTCATCAAGCGTGGTGTGGCAATTAACGCCGTCCGCTGAACCGTATAGGCTGATAAAACCACATCCAAACGCCTCGGTACAGCGGCGAATCGAGGCGGAATCGATTTTCGCGCCACCGCTGATGATGGCGATCAGGCTGGAAGTATCGGTTTTCGATAATGCCGGGTCGGCGGCGATGCGCTGAAACATTGTCGGAACCCCAAATATATAGGTAGGCTTCAGTTCCGCAATAGTTTGAATGGCAGCCGCGACATCGAATTGCCGCATGACGACAACGGATCCGCCAAGCCAGGATAAAATACCGAATGTCGCGGTTGAACCAAATGCCGTGCCTAGCGGCATCAGGTAAAGGCCTCTGAAAGAACTGCCGTCAGGATGTATGTGTTGTAGAAAGCGTCCTCGTCCACCAGCCAGCGCGTTGTGAGAATAAGCAATCCATTTTGGCTCGGATTCCGTCCCGGATGAGATCAGGAAGCGAACGGGCGAATCGGGGGAAATCGTCGGCAACTTATCAGTTTCAATGGGCTCGGCTAGAAATAGATCATCCAGCGTGTGCCAGCCTTCCCGGGTGACTTTACCGTCAACGATGAGAATACGAAGTGACAGCAGGGTGGGGCGCAGCGATTCGATAAGTTCGCACAGGTCGATCTTGGCATATTGCCCTTCGATAATAATTACACGTGCATCACACCTTCTCAGCAAAGACTGGATATCGAGGCGACCGCGACCGAGCGGGAAGGGCGCTACGATCGCACCCAGCGCGGCAGCGGCGAGATCGATGGCACAGCTATGCCAGGTGTTGTGGAGCTGGTACGCAACGACATCTCCGGGAACGATTCCGAGCGCCTTGAAACTTGCAGCAAGGCGAAGCACCTTGTTCGATAACCCTTCGTATGTGATGGTGTGGTCGAGGGACATCACCGCCGGGGTGTCGGGATGCTGCCTCACATGCTCGCGGAACAACTCGTACAACGATTTATTGGGATAGGTTCCATTCCGGGCCCACAGGCTGCGAACCTCGGCAGGAACCAGATCCGTGATCCCGGAATGGTTCATTTGAAGCTCCAGGGGGAGTTGACTTTCGTATAAGCACCGGGGGTCAGGGTCGACTGCAGATGTGCCATGGTTTGCAGGTCTGCAAGGTCTTCAATGACAACGGCTGAGGGGACGCCTGCATGTTCAAGGATACCTGCCCACTCATCCGCCGTTCTTGAAAGGAACCAGTCGCTCAAGCAATCCTGAAAATTGTCTTCTTCAATAACGATAGCGGCACCCAGGGCTTCGGCTAATCGCACCGCAGTCTTTAAATCGCGACATTCAACCGCAATTTCCCCCCGTTTAGTGGCATAGATGGCGTCAATAATGCTTTTTGAAGCTGGACCGGAGTTCGGCAACGCATATAGGCGCTGAAAATCATCCGCACACAGAAGCGTTGCCGCGCTCATTAACGATGACGTGACCTTCGCGCTCATATTATTCATACATCGATTGAGCAGCGCGATAGTGATCCCTTGTGCTGCAACAACGCCTCCGAGCACATCGAGTATCGTAAATAAGGACCCGCCACGCGTATCGGAGGTTTCCGCGATCTTTTTGGCAATCCCGGAGTAGGCTTGCGCCATGAAGTCTGTGCCGGGCATCTGGCTGGAGGGAGAATGTGTCGCGCTGTCCGTTGCCCAACCGCCGGCATAGGCGTAAATCAGGGATGGATTGGTTGCAGCCAGATCTTCATGGTCGAGATTTAACAGTACCGCTTTGCCAGGTGCCCAGTTATGCAGAAAGACGTCGGCACGTTGCACCAGTTCCTTGACTTCTGTTTGTCCCGCCAGGGATTTGATATCGACTTCTCGAATAGTTTTAAAACGGTTGAGCGCATCGAATCGTGCTGAACAATCACCTGCCATTGGTGGCATGCCTCGCAGAGGGTCTCCGCCCGGTGGCTCTATCCGGATGACCTCCGCGCCCAGCAGCGCCAGCAGGTGCCCGGCAAGAGGGCCCTGGATCCGCCGGCACGATTCGATGACGGTGAGCCCGCTTAACGGTAAATTACCCGTGGAACGACTTGACCATCCGTCCCATCCGTTCTTGAGACGCGTCTCGAAAAGGAACTCCCACGGGCCTTGAAGCCATACATGCCGGCTGTCTTCGTCCTGGGCTCTGTCATTTATGGATCGCACGGGACAAATAGCCATACCGGTTCTGGCACATATCTGGGAGATGCGGTGATACGTAATGTTTGATATAGCGTTGAATAACTCATCAGGCAGAGGGGAAATGGCTTTGGCATATCGCAGCAAAAAAGCAGTCCATCCTTTGCCGGCGACTGTTGAACTTACACCGATCTCGGACCAGAATTTTTGCCAAGGCCCGGCGTCAAGTGTTTCAAGTTCAAAGATGACGCCATCCAGCGAAATGAAAGGGAGACAGGCCGACTGTGGGACATGGCTTGGCCTTGGGCTCTCGTGAGACTCTGAAGCCGTTGCACCCGCGATATATTGCCCCATGCTTAACAGGGCTGCGGACGCCATCGAGACGTCACTGTTCGATACCGAAAGGCCGCGTAGTTGGCCAATGGAAGCGCTAATCCCGCCCTGAAGCGCCAAAGCGGCGGTCAGGGTGGAAATGTAATTCAACCCCAGCGGTTGGGATCCACCGCTGGCCCGCCCATGGACGGACATCAATCCGCAAGCTGCCTGCATTATATTTTCTGTCACAGAAGCTTGTTTGGAGCTATCACCCCATCTGGTTACATTACATGTTATGGGTGTGGTATGCGGAGTCTTGAATTCAAAAGAAAGCGCTGCATTGTTCGAGCAATTTTCGGTTGTCTCGATTTTCATGCCCAGCGCACCGGACTGGTAAAGAAGTGAGGACGCTATCTCGGCAAAATCCGGGGCAGCGCTTTTTAGCGGGCCCGTTATTGCACAACTGGTTAATGGGCGATTCATACTCATTCCTCATGTGTGGAGCAAGGCCGGTTCAGCACCCACCGGCAACCGCAGGCAAAATGGTTAACGAGTCGCCGTCGCTCAGGCTGGTTGAAAGGCCGTTGGCAAAACGAATGTCATCGTCGTTCACGTATATATTGATGAAGCGGTGTGCCTTTCCTCCGGCGATCAGTTTCTCTTTGACGCCGGGATACCGCTGCTCCATATGTTCGATAACTTCGAGTACGCTGAAACCGGTAATTGTGAGACGTTTTTGATTGTCGGTAAGTGGCCTTAATATGGTTGGGATATTTACGGTGATTTGCATGCTTTTTCCTTTTTCTGATTTTATGATTTTGAAGAAACGGCAATTGGATGTGGTGCGGCTGGATGTTGCCTTTCAGCATTGAAATTAAAGCGTATTGCGGAACTTGGCAGCCTGTCGGACTTAAAGTAAATCGGCTGCAAAAGCGTCTGGGCGGTTTATATTTCGCCGCTTTTTCGTTGCGATTCTTTCAAGTCCGACAGGCTGCCAGGCAGGTTGCTCAAGCCACCATTGCCAGTTCCCATTCCGATTTATATGAATCCAGCATTCTGACCCGCTCCTCGGTCACCATGCCGTCACAAATCCGGAAACTGCGAATTTCGTCCCCGTAAATGGGATTTGTTGGAATGATGACGTAATGGGACCGAAGTTCGGCTGCAAACTTGACGTCGGTTCGGCTTGGATAGGCCTGCGTATCAGTGTGGGAGTGATAGATAACGATAGGTTCTTCGTCCCGCGCCTCCATTTCTCTCCAGACCTGCAATTGCTGATTGGGGTCGAACTTGAAAAATACCGCCGACCGAGCCGCGTTACGCATCGGGATCAGGCGCAATGGAAGATTGCATCCCTGGGGACCAGCGATGATTCCACAGGTCTCGATGGGGTGATCTTTATGTGCTTGAGCAATCATTGCCTCAACGAGTTTGGTGTGTATGGTCAGCATATTTTTTTAACCTCCATGACATTGTTTATTCAGGCAGCGGGAAAACACGAGGATTGGTTATTCCAGGCAGGCTGCCAGGCAGGTTGCTCAAGCCACCATTGCCAGTTCCCATTCCGATTTATATGAATCCAGCATTCTGACCCGCTCCTCGGTCACCATGCCGTCACAAATCCGGAAACTGCGAATTTCGTCCCCGTAAATGGGATTTGTTGGAATGATGACGTAATGGGACCGAAGTTCGGCTGCAAACTTGACGTCGGTTCGGCTTGGATAGGCCTGCGTATCAGTGTGGGAGTGATAGATAACGATAGGTTCTTCGTCCCGCGCCTCCATTTCTCTCCAGACCTGCAATTGCTGATTGGGGTCGAACTTGAAAAATACCGCCGACCGAGCCGCGTTACGCATCGGGATCAGGCGCAATGGAAGATTGCATCCCTGGGGACCAGCGATGATTCCACAGGTCTCGATGGGGTGATCTTTATGTGCTTGAGCAATCATTGCCTCAACGAGTTTGGTGTGTATGGTCAGCATATTTTTTTAACCTCCATGACATTGTTTATTCAGGCAGCGGGAAAACACGAGGATTGGTTATTCCAGGCTTGGGCCCGAAATCCGGTCTAAAACCAATAACGATTTGTTTTGTTTATGGTTTGGATACCAGCCTGGGGTAGCGGTCAGCCCCTCTGCTGGCCGCTCGGCTAATAACTGGGCAACGACTGATCGACGTCCCTGATCCACGCTAGAATTCCACCGTCCAGGCTTTTGACGTTGGTGAAGCCTTGCTTTTTCATCTCCACGAGAACATCTCTCGAACGGATGCCCATTTTGCAATGCACTACGATGAAATCCTCTTTGTTGAGCTGAGATAAAACCTCTTCGGTCATGATTTTATTTTTGGGAATGTGGTTGGCGCCTTTTATGCGGACAATGTTCCATTCTTCGATTCCACGAACATCGATGAGCCGCATATCCTTACCGCTGTCCTGCATCTTCTTGAGTTCCAGCGGACTGATTATGAAGGGGTTCGTCATGTTTTCCGTGGCTACCGGCTTCACTCCGCAAAATTCCTGGTAATCCATTAATCCGGTTATAGGCGTTCTCGCAGGTGCGCGCTGCAAGGGAATAAACCTGTATGTCATGTCCAGGGCGTCATAGACAGCGAGTCTTCCAAGCAGGGTTTCGCCTAAGCCGGTGATCAATTTAATGGCTTCTGTCGCCATGATCGCGCCGATCGAGGCACAGAGAATGCCTAACACGCCACCTTCGGCACATGAGGGCGCCATCTCCGATGGGGGTGGCTCGGGGTACAGATCACGATAGTTCAAGCCCACTCCATCCGGCGCATCCTCCCAGAAGACGGAGGCCTGTCCTTCGAATCGAAAAATGGATCCCCATACATATGGTTTTTTCGCAAGCACGCAGGCATCGTTGACAAGATACCGGGTAGAAAAATTATCCGTCCCATCTACAACCAGGTCGTACCCTGAAATTATCTCAACGGCATTTGTCACTTCAAGGCGTTCGTTATGGAGCTGGACATGAATATGGGGGTTTAACTCGTTAACCGAGTCTTTCGCACTCCTGGACTTGAGCCTGCCGATATCCGATTGCCCATGAATGATTTGCCTTTGCAAATTGGATTCGTCGACGACATCGAAGTCGATGATTCCCAGTGTTCCGACGCCGGCTGCCGCGAGATACAGCAGCACGGGTGACCCTAAACCACCGGCACCTATCACTAAAACTTTACTGTTCTTGAGGCGTTTTTGTCCTTCCACGCCGACATCTGGGATCAGCAGATGGCGGCTGTACCGTGAAACTTCATCTCTGGTTAATTCTTCCGAAGGGTGTACTAATGGTAGTAATTGCATAAAAACCTCCACGTTTAATTCACGAAGCTCATCACCAACATTCGACAGGTTCAACAGGAATCCATTACTCTTGCCATTCAGAAGCTTGCGGAAAAGCCGATCTGCCCCCAGCGCCCCGGCATCGGATACCCTGGACGATAGGCGTAACGGGCATCCAGAAGATTTTCCATAGCCACGAAAATTTCGCCTCTTTTGCCAAGCTGCGGCAACTGGTAAGAGACGCGGGCATTCATGATCGCAAATGAATGAACGCTCTCGCTGTTGACAGCTCCCGCCGCACGCGGCCGATTGAGCGCCAGTACGCTTGATTGGTACTGGGTGTCGACTGTCAGGCGAATGGGCCCCATTTGCCCATTCAAGCCGGCCGTGACGGCTCTCTTTGGCGTATACGGCAAATTATCGATGCTGGGATCAAGCAATGTCATTCCACCAAAAACCGTCCAGTTGGCCGTAATGTTTTGTCGAATCGCAACTTCAGTGCCGCGTATGGTATAGGTACCCAGATTCAGAAACTGCGGCGGTGGCGGAACGTTGGGCGGGAAGCCGAAGATGTAGCGGTTTTTTACCTGATCGGCAAATACGCTGACATCAATCTGTGTTGTTTCGAAAGGATTCAGCTTGAAGCCGACTTCGGCGTGATCGAGCTCTTCCGCGGCAAGCTGTCTCCAGCTTTGCCCCAGTGCGGGTATCACGGAGGAAAGTACGGGGGCCTCCAATCCCGGATAATTGATGCCGCGCGATACATTGCCGAAGAGGGTGATCCAGTCTGATATCAGAGAGAGACCCGCATGTGGCGACGTCTTTGTCCGGAACATATTGTGGTCATAGACCCGGATGCCAACCGCCGGCACAAGCGACCAGCCTTTACCCAGCTCTATCGTTTGGCTCAACGCCATGTAAGGGGACGTGACGCGGAAAGCGGGTGCATTAAAACTATCCTGCGGCGCCGGGGCTACTCTATTGAATCGCGCATTGCCCGAAATCCAGTCGCTGTCCAGTCCGGCAACAATGGCGCTGCCCTTCCATAGAGAGAATTGCTCCTTCCAGCGCACGCCTATCGTTTCGAAATTGGTGAGCGTATCTCCATCCAGGCCGGACTGATGCAGCCAGTTACCTTCTCCCTTGCTGTAATAAAAACGTAAGTCACCGCGCCAGTCATTGTGACGATGCGATATAAAAGCGGAGACCAATCCTGCCTGGGTGTTGTATTGCGGTGCCACGGCGGGTCTCGGCAACCGGTTATCGCCTGGATCGCGCGCGGTGTTGGTGACAAAAAGAAAGCTTGTGCCAACCGACCAGTTTGCACCCAGCCGCATGCCGATGCGGCCCATCACATTATTCAGTTCGCCGCTCGCATTGAGTCGCTGGCCATCCGACTGGGCGTGACCTTGCGCCAGCATGAAATCCACATCACCTTTGCGGCCAACCAGATCCGCTTGCTCGATAAAGGTATTGAAATAGCCTCCGGAAATCCTTGCGCCTGCCTGTATGCCATCCTCGGTTGCGCGCTTGGTTTCCAGATTGATCGACGCAAAGTTATTACCGTTGATTTGAGGTTGGGGGCTTTTGTAGACGGTAATGGATTGCATGCCATTGACCGGCAACAGATCGAGCAATGGATGGTTCCAGACGCCCATGTAAAATGGAACGCCGTCAATGTAAGTCTTGATTTCACTGCCGGGCCGGCTGACACCCATTCCGCGTATAAAGACCGCGCCGCCTTGATCGCCACCAAAAGCACCCACCGGGTTGTACCGTGATATTTGCACCCCTGGGGTGCGGCGCAGCGCGGCCGCGAGATCGAACGCATTCTGATCGCGAAGCTGGCTTTCGGTGACCACCGCGGATGTGCTTGAAAACGGATCGATGCGCACGCGATCAATGATTGGATTGGACGTCACAACGACGGGAGTCAGCGCGGTAGTTGAGGATTGCGTCGTAGTCTGTGCCATCGTAAACCCTGAAAAACTTATTGTTATGAATGTTATGGTCGATGCAATCTTTCTCATTCTCATTTTTATTCTTTTTCTTGAATGGCTGCGTCAAAAGCCGCAGCCAGCTAATGTCATTACCATATCCTGTAATGACTCATAGTATGTCATCGTCATCAATTGGAATGTACTTTTCGCGGTGCCAGAAAAACAGCTTACGGCGGCGAGGCCGAGAAGCGCCATATGCCGGGCTGATCCCAGCCTCCCGGAGCGCTACCGCAAAACGCTCATATGCGTGCTGATGGGAAATGTAAAACAAATTTATGAAATTAGGAATGTGGCATATTGTCGCATGTGGCATATTGCCGCACTTGCTGGCGACATGCGTTCTAGCGCTATGCTTTACTCAAAAATTTCAAATGGGTATTACCGGGAATAGCCGTGGCCAAGAGTGACTTTATGGGTTTGGGATGTCCTGGCAGCCTCTCGGACTTGAAGAATCGCAGCGAAAAAGTGACTGGGTGAGGATATGGACCGGCCAGACGCTTTTGCAGCCGATTTCCTTTAAGTCCGAGAGGCTGCTAGAAGCAGGGGAGTGCGATCCCGCTTGGGAATGAATCAGCGGATTGGGTCAGTGGGCCGAATTTTTGGGATTTTTGTGAATCAGCCGGAGTGAAGCGATGTTCGTCACGTCGTTACTAAAGATCATATGGCATAAGGGACGCGCTCGGGTATCATGCGCGCCCTATGATTCCGCTCGAGCGTATGACCTTCAATCTCGACGCTTGATCTTTTTCTTTATCGCCAGCTGCAGCGCTATTTTATTTTCATTCCCGGCCGTGCGCCTTCATCGGGAGAGAGAAGATAAGGCCCATCGCCATCACCCGCGGCCAGCACCATCCCTTCGGATATGCCGAATTTCATCTTGCGTGGCGCAAGGTTGGCTACCATGACAGTCAGGCGGCCTGTGAGCTGTTCAGGATCGTAGGCGGATTTTATCCCTGCGAAGACGGTACGCTGTTCTGCTCCGATATCCAGCGTGAGCTTCAATAGTTTATCCGCGCCTTCTACGTGTTCGGCATTGATGATTTTCGCCACCCTGAGGTCGATCTTGCCGAAATCATCAATTGTAATCGATGCCGCTGCGGTGCTTTTGATACCCGTTCCATTCGTTGCAGGGATGGAGGGAGCGACTGGGCTTTTTTCCACCGCTTGCACAGTTTGTGTGGTTTGTGGCTGTACTGTTGGCTTCAGGCTTTCTTTATTGGCATCGATAAGCATTTCGATCTGTTTGGCGTCGAGGCGAGTCATCAGATGTTTGTAGTCGTTGATCCGGTGCCCGTCCGCTAACAGTCTGTTCTGCGAATTTGCATCCTTCCAGATGAGAGGGTTTATCCCCAGAAATTGCTCCGCTTGTGCGGCAAGTTTCGGCAGGACCGGTTTCAGGTAAACGGTGAGAATGCGGAACATGTTCAACGCAACACTGCACACCTCATGCAATTCTCGGTCGTTTTCATCATTTTTTGCCAGAAGCCATGGCTTCGTTCGATCCACGTATTGATTGGCAACGTCCGCTGCCAGCATTATTTCCTTTATGGCTTTGCCGAATTCCCTGCGATCATAAAAATTCGCAATGGAGATATGACGCCCCAGGAACGTATCCCCTTCGCCAAGCTGGCAGAAAAGAAACTGATTGAACCATTTTCGGTTCGCTTCGGAGATAGTGTGTGTAAGCCTCCCATCGAATTTCTTGGTGATAAATCCGGCGCATCTACTGGCTATATTGATGTATTTGCCTACCAGGTCGCTGTTGACCCGCGCGATGAAATCATCGAAATTGAGATCGATATCTTCCATGCTGTCGTTGAGCTTGGCAGCGTAATAATAGCGTAGCCATTCTGGATTCAAGCCCTGTTTCAGATAGCTGTCCGCAGTAATGAACGTCCCACGCGACTTCGACATTTTTTGCCCGTTGACGGTAAGGAATCCATGAGCATAAATCTGGGTAGGCGTGCGATAACCCGAGAATTCCAGCATCGCGGGCCAAAACAGCGCGTGAAAGTAGAGAATATCCTTACCGATAAAATGCACCATTTCGGTGTTGCCGCCGGGCCGAAGAAATTCATCGATCTCGGCTTGAGATTTTTGCTTCTGTTTGAAGTAATTTTCGAAGCTGCCGAAGTAGCCGACGGGTGCATCCAGCCAGACATAGAAGAATTTCTTGCCGGCGGTACCGGGTATCGGAAAGCCGAAATAGGGCGCATCGCGGGAAATATCCCAGTCCGTCAAGCCCGCTGAAAGCCATTCATTCATCTTGTTGGCAGCTTCGGGTTGGAGTCGTGGCTTCATTTCGGGGTTGGCGCCGGACTGGCTCGAAAATGATTCAAAAACCCAACCATTGAGGAAAGCCTTGCAACGGGGATCCGAAAGCTTGAAGAAGTGATGTTTGGAAGCGCGGCGTTCCGGTTTTGCTCCCGAAACGGCGGAGTAAGGATCGATCAAATCGGTTGGCGAATATGTGGCCCCGCATGCCTCGCACGAATCGCCGTATTGCTCCTTGGCATGGCAATTCGGGCATTCTCCCTTGATATACCGGTCCGGTAAAAACATCCGCTTCACCGGATCATAAAACTGCTCGACGGAGCGCTTGACGATCAGATCCTTTGCTTCGAGCTGACGATAGATATCCTCGCAAAATGCCTGGTTCTCGGGCGCATCCGTGGTGTAATAATTGTCAAAATCAACATGAAAGCCATCAAAATCGGCCTTATGCTCTTGCCATACGCGGTCTATCAGCTGCTTGGGCGTAATGCCTTCCTGTTCGGCGCGCAGCATGATCGGCGTGCCGTGAGTGTCGTCGGCACACACGTAATGTACCTCGTGGCCTTGCATTTTCTGGAAACGGACCCAGATGTCGGTCTGAATGTATTCCACCAGATGCCCGAGATGGATGCTGCCGTTAGCATAGGGTAGCGCTGAAGTAACCAGAATTTTTCGCTTGTTCATCAATTGCCTATAGAGATTGCACCAAACGTGATTGTAACAAACTGTAAGCCCGGCAACCTGTTGAACTGAAGGAAACAGTTGTTTATTGACCAGGGCGGAGTGAGCCCTGTTTTCTTCAAGCCATAAGAATTGGTTCCGGTCGGTTCTGCATGACGGGTGGACGCTTTATCTTCATCTCGGCAGACTCTCGACCTGGATATTTGTTAATATTCGAAGTCATCATTTGTGCCGCAGATAAAGGAGTATGCAGACGTGCCTATCACGGAACAGCAAATACAGTCTGTCCTCAGGGAAATTATCGACCTCAGCACGGGTAAGGATTACGTAACCGGCAATGAAGCACGTAATATCAAAATAGAGGGCGATAACGTCTCGCTTGATATCGTGCTGGGTTACCCGGCAAAAAGCGTGGTGGAAAGTATACGCAAGCAGACGGTTGACAAGCTCAAAAGTATTCCCGGTATTGGTAACGTGCATGTCGACGTCACGAGCAAGATCGTAGCTCATAGCGTGCAGCGTGGCGTAAAGCTCATTCCGGGGGTCAAGAATATCATCGCGGTAGCGTCCGGAAAGGGTGGGGTGGGCAAGTCTGCCACGGCGGTCAATCTGGCACTGGCGCTTGCCGCGGAGGGCGCTTCCGTCGGCATCCTCGACGCCGACATTTACGGCCCTTCGCAGCCCCAGATGCTGGGTATTGCCGGCCGTCCCGAATCCCTCGACGGCAAGACCATGGAACCGATGAAGGCACATGGCATTCAGGCCATATCAATCGGTTTTTTGATTGACGTTGAAACGCCGATGGTGTGGCGCGGACCGATGGTTACGCAAGCGTTGCAACAGTTGTTGAACGATACCCGGTGGAAAGATGTGGATTATCTTATCGTGGACATGCCGCCGGGAACCGGCGACATCCAGTTGACGCTTGCGCAGAAAGTACCGGTTACGGGCGCTGTCATCGTTACCACCCCTCAGGATATTGCGTTGCTCGATGCACGCAAAGGACTGAAGATGTTCCAGAAAGTGGGTATTCCCATTATCGGAATTGTCGAGAATATGAGTACTCACATCTGTTCAAAATGCGGTCACGAGGAGCATATTTTCGGCGCCGGTGGTGGGGAGAAAATGTGCAAGGATTATGAGGTCGAATTTCTTGGGTCCTTGCCGCTCGACATAAAAATCCGCGAACATACCGACTCCGGTACCCCGACGGTTGTCGCGGATCCGGGCGGGAAAATAGCGGGGACTTATCGCAGCATTGCGCGCCGCATCGCAGTCAAGGTCGATGAATTATCGCTGGATCATTCAGCGCTGTTTGCGAAGATCGTAATCGAGGATACCTGATTACCCAGGAAAACCAACGAAATGGATGAGGGCGCGCGTCTGCGTACGCTCATCCCATTCCCGACTGACATTCTCCCGGCATTCTCTTCTTCTTTTTAAAAATGACCATAAAGTCGGATAAGTGGATTCGCCGCATGGCGGCGGAACACCGCATGATCGAGCCCTTCGAGCCCAATCAGGTCAAGCACGCCAATGGCCATCGGATCGTTTCATACGGGACATCAAGTTACGGCTACGATATCCGTTGCTCGGATGAATTCAAGCTGTTTACCAATATAAACTCCGTTATTGTCGACCCCAAGAATTTTGATTCGAATTCTTTTGTCGACGTGAAGGGCGACGTTTGCCTTATCCCGCCCAATTCCTTTGCACTCGCGCGCACCGTTGAGTATTTCCGCATCCCGCGCAATGTGCTTACCATCTGCCTCGGCAAATCCACTTATGCGCGTTGCGGCATTATTGTCAACGTCACCCCATTTGAGCCGGAGTGGGAAGGTTATGTCACACTGGAATTTTCCAACACGACACCGCTTCCCGCAAAGATTTATGCGAATGAGGGAGTGGCTCAGGTGATCTTCTTCGAGTCCGATGAAGTATGCGAGGTTTCGTATAAAGATCGGGGTGGAAAATATCAGGGGCAGCATGGTGTGACGCTACCGAAAATCTGATTTTTTGCAGCAATGGCCGCACCTCGGCCAATTGTCCGATACCTGCAATAAATGCAGCAGGGGTCGATCAACCCGCTTTATGCCCGATGTGTCCCATAAAAATCGCAAGTCTTTGTTATAAATAAATATTTAACCCTGATGTGGCGTGTGAATTCTCTCCTGGCGCCGTCAATTATGACGAGTTGCCAAGGTGGTTCTTTTGCGACCATTCCCGATGGGTATATGATTTTTTTTCGAGCCGAAAAAAACGCTTGATTCCAGCGGAATGAAGTTTATAATCCGCTTTTTTACGAATGTGTAATCAGGAATAGGAGGTCATCATGAAAAGCAAAGCAAACTACTTCGTCCCGGCTGACCTGGTAAATATTCATACTCCCGTCACGTAGCGTCTTTAAAGAAGGAAGACTCTCATGCAAATGCGTACCACGGCCCTACGGCGCAAAGTAGACGCCGAAGAAATATTCGACACCCATCCCGAAGTCAGACTGGATTTTGAACATGTCCAGGCAGCCTTGAAAAAAGGCTACAGCAAGCCGTTTCTGCTGGTTGACAGCCATATTGTCCGCACTAAAGCCCGCCGATTCAAAACTGCCATGCCACAGGTGCAGCCGCACTATGCGGTGAAGGCGAATCCGGATCCGCGCGTACTCAGCGCCCTGATCGAGGAAGGCGTCGGGTTTGAAATCGCCTCTATCTCGGAACTGGATCTTCTGCTCAGCCTGGGTGTTCCCGCTGCGGAAATTTATTACAGTAATCCGATGAAGTCGCGCGCCTATCTGGAATATGCGGCATCAAAAGGTGTGGAATGGTATGTGCTGGATAGTGTCGAGGAACTACGCAAGATTGTGAGCGTCAAGCCTGACGCGAAGATGTATCTGCGCATAGACACGCCGAACATCGGCAGCGATTGGCCACTGGCCGGCAAATTCGGTACGCACGCCGCCGAGATCAAGGGCATCATCAATGAAGCGGTAAAACTCAAGGCCGATCTTGCGGGCGTGACTTTCCATGTCGGTTCACAATGCCGTAATCCGCAGAATTGGCGAGTGGGCATCGAGCGGGCCAAAAAGGTTTTTGCGGACATGCGCCGGGTTGGCTTATCGCCCCGTCTGCTCAATATCGGCGGCGGCTATCCCGTTCGTCATATCAAGCCCATCCCGTCAATAGAGATAATAGGTGACGTGGTGAATGCAGCCATCGCGGATCTGCCGAAGGAAATTCGTATCATGGCCGAGCCGGGGCGTTATCTGGTATCCGATGCAGCTTATTTTGTTTGCCGCGTGGTAGGCACAGCCACCCGCAATGGTAAGCGCTGGATGTACTGGGACGCGGGTATGTTTGGCGGCGTGATCGAAGTCACCGAAGGTCTACGCTATGAAATTCTTTCTGACCGCAGCGGGCACGACATTCCATGGTGTGTCGCCGGGCCGACCTGTGACTCGGTGGATATTCTGATGCGTGATGAAATGCTGCCGGAAGATATCCAGGAAGGGGATTTCATCTATATTCCCAACGCCGGTGCTTACACGACTGCCTACGCCAGCAATTTCAATGGTTTTCCACTACCGGATGTGGTTGTTCTCTAACTACTGATTGTCGGGTAAACAATGACGGGACCCAACGAGTGGTCCCGTCATTGTTTCAGCATCATCCAGTCATAACCGCCGGGCAAAGTTCCCTTGCCTGTTTTTCGGTCAAATACCACAAAATGGTATTCCAGGCCGTTGTCATCCCAGCGGTATTTCTCCCGAGACGTTTCCTTCCATTCTTCGTGATTGAATTCAGGAAATAGCACGTCGCCATCGAAATCCCTCTGAATTTCTGTAATATACAATCGGTCGCACAGCGGCAACATTTGCTGGAATATTTTGGCCCCGCCGATAACAAAGATTTCCGTATCACCTGTCGTTACAGGCTTATCTTCGTTTCCTTTGTCATCGTGGCAGGCTCTCAACGCTTCAGCTATTGAATGCACCACGATAGCGCCCTGAATTTCGTACCCGGTTTGGCTTGTAACAATGATACAGGTGCGCCCAGGCAGAGGTTTGCCGATGGATTCATAGGTTTTGCGCCCCATGATAATGGGATGCCCCATGGTAAGCGTCTTGAAGCGCTTCAGATCGGGCGGCAACCGCCACGGCATTTCGTTGTTCTTGCCGATGACTCGGTTCTGTGCCATTGCCACCAAAGCGGAGAGTCGAACGCTCATACCGCGACTGGCGCCCTGATGGCCGGATAAGGGTCATAACCTTCCAGCATAAAATCCTCATACCTGAAATCAAGAATGCTATTGACCGCCGTATTCAATTTCATTACGGGCAGAAGCCTCGGCTTCCGGTTTAATTGTTCCCGGGCTTGTGTCAAATGGTTGAGGTAAAGGTGCGCATCCCCCAAGGTGTGCACGAAATCACCGGGTTTTAGATTGCAGACTTGCGCTACCATCAAGGTCAGCAGAGCGTACGACGCAATATTGAATGGCACACCGAGGAAGATATCCGCGCTACGCTGATAAAGCTGGCAGGAGAGCATGCCGTCAGCCACGTAGAACTGAAACAAGGCATGGCACGGCGCCAATCTCATCTCAGGCAGTTCACCCACGTTCCAGGAAGAAACAAGCATGCGCCGCGAATCAGGGGTACGCCTGATCTGCTCGATCACCTGCGTAAGCTGATCGATATGGCCTCCGCCCTCGATCGGCCAGGATCGCCACTGGCGGCCGTATATCGGGCCCAGATCGCCATTCTCGTCAGCCCACTCGTTCCAGATGGAAACGCCGTTGTCGTTGAGGTACCGGATGTTCGTATCGCCGCGCAAAAACCACAACAGTTCATAAATGATGGACTTCAAATGACATTTCTTGGTCGTCACCAGCGGAAAGCCTTCCGATAACGCAAAGCGCATCTGGTGACCAAATACGGAAAGCGTGCCCGTACCCGTGCGGTCCGATTTCTTGTGTCCGTGCTCGAGCACGTGCTGCATGAGTTCAAGATATTGGCGCATTACGGGCGAACGATAGAACGGTGGGAATGATAGGAGAAAGTCCGGATCAACGGAACCTGCATAGAGAATTCAAGAGAATTCCCTGTATTATAATAGCATTCATACCTAGCAGCCTGTCGGACTTGAAGAATCGCAGCGAAAAAGTGACTGGGTGAGGGCAGATTTTGGGGATTTTGAAGACCAATAGTTATTCTATTGGTCGAAAAAGCAGCGAAATATGAACCCGCCAGACGCTTTTGCAGCCGATTTCCTTTGAGTCCGACAGGCTGCTGCTAGTATCGCTTATAACTTATTTCGAGGACAGCCAATGCTTGCATCATTGACACAAAACGCTTCATCCATAAGCTCGTCTACCAAGGCAACGCATATTCTGGTCGTACTGGCGCAGTCCGCCCCATCGGATAAGCTTCGGAATAAGCCTGATTTTTTGGGGAAAAACGTACTGGAAACTTTATTATCACGTCGAAAAATACAGTTGGGGGAGATCACGGGTAATCCAGTGGCGGCCAATATCGAGAGCGGTTCTTTATGCGTTTGGGTGGCGGTGGATTTGAGCAAATCTGTATTCGAGCAGCAAACATCCATACGCAAAGCCGTGCAATTATTGCTGGAGGAAACCCCTGCGGAAATAAATATTGCGGTCTATGGCGATGATGGCCAAAGGCGCGCTTTCGCGCACCTGGCGATATATGCGGCCTGGATTAATGGCCCGGTGCTGCCCTCCCGGAAAACGGACAAAAAAAACACGCGGCGGCGGCCGCTCGCCAGAATTGTCGTGCACGGATATAAGGAAGCGGATAATTTTGCGCTATTAGCCGCCAAAGCGGAAGGTAATCTGCTTACGCGTGAACTTACGATACTGCCACCCAACGAATTAACGCCGGAGCTCTATCGCAGGCATGTCAAGAAGCTCGCTGGCACCGAAGGCTGGAAGTATCAGGAATTCGATGTCAAGGCGCTGCGTAAAATGGGTGCCGGGGCGTTTGTTGCCGTGGCGCAGGGTAGCGATCCCGAAGATGCCGCCATCGTGCATTTGCAACGACGCGTGAAGAAGGCGAACAAAACCGTGGCGCTGGTAGGAAAAGGCATCTGCTTTGATACCGGTGGCCATAATCTGAAGCCTGCCCGCCACATGCACGGCATGCATGAGGATATGAATGGTTCGGCAGTTGCGTTGGGGATTTTATTGGCTGCAACTCGCGCCAATCTGTTGGTGAATATCGATTGCTGGCTCGCCATTGCTCAAAATCACATCAGCCCGCATGCCTACAAACAGAACGACGTCATAACGACCCTGAATGGCACCACTGTCGAGATTATCCATACCGATGCAGAAGGACGGCTGGTCCTGGCGGACACGCTGACTCTGGCGGCAAGACAGAAGCCTGATGTGATGATCGATTTTGCGACACTGACCGGGAGCATGCACGTCGCACTCGGATCGCATTATAGTGGCGTTTTCAGTAATCGGGAGGATCTGGTACAGAAAGCATTAACCGCCGGAAAAGCGACGGGCGAGCGAATCTGGGCATTTCCGATGGATGCCGACTACGATGCGGAACTGGAAAGCAAAATTGCCGATATCAAGCAGTGCTCGTTGGAGGGAGAGGCCGATCATATTCTCGCCGCCCGCTTCCTCAACCGGTTCGTGGACGATGTACCCTGGCTGCACATGGATCTATCCGCCAGCAATAGCAAAAGTGGATTGGGCGCTGTAGGAAGCGACGTCACCGGCTTTGGGGTGGCATGGGGGGTCGAGATGCTCGGAAATCCCTGAACAGGTTCTCCAGTAAACTCCCGGAGCGCGTTCATAGCTAGGTCAATGCATCTCTGGCTGAATCTGCTGGTTGTTCAAACAATCTGCAGTACTATCTTGCCGTGGGTATGCCCCGCTTCAATGCGCCGGTGTGCTTCAGCTGCCTGGTCCAGCGGTAGCACCTGATCAATATGAACCTTGAGCAGGCCTTGCTCAATCAGTTTTGCGCCGCGCTCGAGTATGCGCGTCTGCGCGACACGTGCCAGGTGCAAGCCGAAGTAAAGCGGGGTGGTTATCTGTACGTAACCGATGCTCAGGTTGCGTAGCCGTGCGATATTGGTGTGCGCGATGTCGCAAGTAGTCGAGAGCAGTGTTACTACGCTGCCGTACACGCGGGCTGCGGCGAACGATTTGCAAAAAGTTTCGCCACCCACCGTATCCAATACCAATCCCACGCCCAGCCCAGCCGTCCAGTTTAACGCCACTTCACCAAAATCCTGCCGGGTATAGTCTATCGCCAGATCGGCACCTAGCGATCGCACAAACTCGGCCTTCTGCGGACTCGAAATGGTAGTGGCAACACGTGCGTTACAAAGGTGAGCTAGCTGTATCGCAATATGGCCGACGCCGCCTGCACCCGCATGAATCAGCGCTGACTGGTCTTCCCTCAGATCGCCGCGGTCTATCAATGCTTCCCATGCCGTAATCAGTGCCACCGGTACCGCGGCAGCCTCCAGCATGGTCAGATTCTCCGGTTTCAATGCGAGATAATCTTCCTGCACAACCGTGTATTCGGCATAGGTTCCCGGTGCGCCGCCCAGGCCGTTGTGAAAAAAAAACACTTCATCCCCCGGGCGCACGCGACTGACTGAGCTACCTACCGCTTCTACCACTCCTGCACCATCGCCGCCCAGAATCGAAGGCAGTTTATCCGGGTAATAAATGTTGAGCTTGCGCACCTTGGCGTCTATCGGGTTTACGCCCGCAGCGTGCAATTTTACCAGCACGCTGGATGTATCGGTGAGTGTGGGTATGGGTATATCGGCCGATATCAGCACATCCGGTGCACCTGGCGCACTCATCAGCACGGCCCTCATGTTTTTCCTCTTTTCCTGGTCCAGGCATAGCGGATAAATCGTTGCCACCGGGTGAGCGATTGCGCGGATTTATCCTGAGCGATTTCCCGTTGATCACGAGTTGTGCTTAGCTTTACCTGTGTATGAATCTGGCGCAAGGTCAAACCACCAGGGCCTGTTATCTTGTCGGGATCAGGTTTTTCCATGATCGAATTATGCGGGTGAAAATGGCGAAATACGAGGGATATGTTAAACTCGAAGCGTCGATCTGGCGAGAAAATAAAATGTCCGGCAATACCCTTGGCAAGCTTTTTTGCGTTACTTCTTTTGGCGAATCGCATGGTCCCGCGATAGGTTGCGTCGTCGACGGCTGCCCGCCAGGGATGGAGTTATCCGCCGAGCATATCCAGCAGGATCTGGACCGGCGCAAGCCTGGTACCTCACGCCACGTGACCCAGCGGCGGGAATCGGACACAGTCGAGATTCTCTCCGGGGTGTTCGAGGGCAAGACCACGGGTACCCCGATTGCGTTGCTGATTCGAAACGAGGACCAGCGCAGCAAGGATTACAGCAAAATCATGGATACCTTTCGGCCAGGGCATGCGGACTACGTTTATTGGCAAAAATACGGGATACGCGATTACCGAGGCGGTGGACGCGCCTCTGCCCGCGAAACTGCGGTAAGGGTTGCGGCAGGGGCGATTGCAAGGAAATGGCTGTACACGAGATATGGCACGGTAATACGCGGATTCATGGCGCAGTTGGGCCCCCTGGAAATTCCGTTCAAACGATGGGATGAGGTTGGGCAAAATCCATTTTTTGCCGCTGATCCCGATCGGGTACCCAGCCTGGAAGAATTCATGGATAAGCTGCGCAAATCCGGCGACTCCGTCGGTGCGAAGATCTGTGTCGTGGCGGAAGGTGTGCCGGTAGGCTGGGGAGAGCCAGTATATGATCGCCTGGATGCGGAAATCGCTTACGCCATGATGAGCATCAATGCGGTAAAAGGTGTCGAAATCGGCGCCGGGTTTGCCGCCGTGGCCCAGAGGGGAACCGAACACTCTGACGAGATTACTCCCGGCGGATTCTTGAGCAACAATTCGGGTGGTATAGTGGGCGGGATTTCTACCGGCCAGGAAATCGTTGTGAATATCGCCGTCAAACCGACCTCCAGCATCCGCCTGGGACGACGCTCGGTGGATAAGGCCGGGAATCCGGCCCTGGTGGAAACTCATGGCAGGCACGATCCCTGTGTAGGTATTCGTGCCACACCCATCGCGGAGGCAATGCTGGCACTGGTGCTGATGGATCACGCCTTGCGCCATCGCGCGCAAAATGCGGATGTAACGTGCGAAACGCCAAAAATTCCCGGTAAAATCGATTTTGAAGAAGCCAGTTCAACCAACGCCGAGTTAAAACCGGAATTGACGGAAAACCCCGACCCTGAAGAAGCTTGAGATGGGTTACGCGGGTCAGCTGTTTCTCTTCATCGCCCCACGATCCAGCAATAATCCTGTCTATCGGATCCGGCGCTCGTAATGCTCTGCATGTGCCCTGAACCGGCCACTGCTTGATCCTTTGCCGTTGCTCCAGCGTTGTATTTCTCGAAGCGAGGCTGAACACGAAAGAATGCAAGCTACGCCTATAAAAATTCCTTGAACGGTGAATCATGCGCGGGGATCGGCGTTCCTATGAAAAAGCCTTGCGCGTAATCTATATGCATTTTCTCCAGAAGGGACAAAGTCGCTGCGTTCTCCACGAACTCGGCCGTTGTTTTCTTCCCGAATCCCCGTGCCACATCGCATAGCGCTTTTACCAGTATCTGGTCGTCGGGGCTATCCGCCAGATTGCGTATAAACGAACCGTCGATTTTCACCACATCGATGGGAAGCTGCCGTATGTAATAGAACGAAGAGAAGCCGACGCCGAAATCATCCAGTGTAAAGCTGCAGCCGAGTTTTCTAATCGTTTCCATGAGCTCTCGCGCTGCGGACAAATCTTCTAACGCCGCCGTCTCGGTTATCTCAAACATGAAGTTTGAAGGATCCGCGTCATATTGAGTGAAAGCTTCCTCCAGGATCGATAGCAATTCGGGATCATGAAATGCATGAGCTGAAAGGTTTATCGAAAAACGGACACGCAGCCCGTTGTGTTGAATTTCCGCCGCTTGAGCAATGGATTTCCGTAAAACCATATGATCGATGGCATGGATAAGGCCGGTTTGCTCTGCTGCCGGTATAAAATATTGAGGAGCAAGCACGGTTCCATTATCGTCAAGCATGCGTAGCAGCACTTCGTAATGGTCAACGGTCTTGTTCGCGATATGCATGATGGGCTGGAAATAGAACAAGAATCGTTCATTCAAAAGCGCATACTCGATCTTTTCTTTCCAATATACGAGGGTATGCATGCGCTCCCGGGTCTTTTCCTCGTTTGAAAACAGATGCCAACCGCCTCGTCCCGCTTCTTTGGCCTGATACATGGCGAGATCCGCCGCCGCCAATAGGTCGTGGACGTTATTTCCATGCTCGGGAAAAACTGCAATACCAACGCTGGCCGACGCCTTATGGCTTCGGCCGTTTATGGTGATCTTTCCCTGATTCAGGCAAACAAGAACATTTTTTGCGACTTCTATTGCTCCCTCTGCCGTGGTTTGAGGCAGTATCACTGCAAACTCATCGCCGCCCAGACGCCCGAGTATGTCTACGCTGCGTACGCTGCCATGCAACATGTGCGCGATCATTTTCAGCAAAGCATCGCCCGCCTGGTGTCCGCTCGTATCGTTTATATACTTGAACTGATCCAGGTCAAAGAATAGCAGCGCGCCCGAATGTTCATAGCGTGCTGCCAGATTCAGCATTTGCTCCAGTTCTTCCTGAAAACGGCGCCGGTTATATAAGTTGGTGAGGGGATCATGGTCGGCCAGCCATGCCAGTCGGCTTTCTGTGCGTTTATGCTCGGTCATATCGAGCCCTACCGAGAGCATTGCCGGGTCATTCTCGGTATGTCGAGTCAGGCGGGAATGCAACCAGAGAATATGCCGTGTCGATTTATCCCTGCACAGGACGTTGGCTTCATGACGCAATTGGTCTCTTTGGTCAGAGCGTACCTCCTCAAGGTAGGCGGGAAGATCGCGCATATCTCCATCGGACGTGAGGAGATTGATGAACGGTGTTCCCTGCAGCTCCTTTTCCATATATTGGATAAGCGTTTCGCCGTAAGCATTTAGTGTGAGAATTTCGCCGCTGGCGTTTTGCGTCATTACAATGACTTGCGCGATGTCGAGCAGATTTGTGATGAAATCCCGTTCCTTGCTTAATTCATTCATTTTCCTCGCCAATATCTGAGTCCGATCGGCGACTTGGTCTTCAAGTTTCTCCAGTTGATAGGATAGGGCCACAGCTGTTTCGTCGAGCATGCCAATTTCATCTTTCAGCCATGGTTTCTGGCCGTCGGTATGAAGCTCCGACCTGAAATTCTTGAAGCTGCTCCGGGCCAGAAGTGGCAAAGTGAAGGCGATATGTTTGAGCCGCGATAATGGCCTGCTGAGAATGAAAAATAATAACAGCTCGGAAAGCATAAGCCCCACCACCCCGATGATTATGTTCTGCTGTGTTGAACTTTGGATGGTATGCATGGTGGAGGTAATATCAGTGACGACAATAAACTGGGCCTTATCGAGCTCATCTATTTTGTTCACGGAAAGCGGTTTGATTTGCAGATATTGGTTATCCCAAGCAATCTGAACGCCGTTTTCCAGGTGGCTGAAGTCGGGATACTGCGCCGCGACTTTAGTGAGAATTGCAGTATTCATTTCTTTGCTGTGTGCGGCAATCCGAACATTCCAGCCGGGAATTATCATCTCGGCGCCCTTCCTGTCACTGTCGTGCTCTCTGATAAGCAAGCCGATATCAGCGCCGGAAACATTCTTGAATCCCAGGACGGCATCGATCAGAGGCGCACCGATGATGACAACGCCGACACTCTTGCCCTCCACCAGCAGAGGTACCACCACGAACTGGGTGCATTCTTTCTGGCAGTTCAGAGAGCTGATAGGCTGTTCTCGCACTTTCACTTCACGAATCCAATTCAGCATTACGCCTTCATGAGTGTCGGATTCCGGAATACCCCAGCTTGCCAATAACTGATCGGAGTTATCGTAAAAACGTATCAGTTCGATACCCTTATTAAGCTGCAATGATGCCCAATATGGATCGAATGTTTCGGCGATATTTTTTCCATTGGCCGCCAGCAGGTCTGGTCCCATTCCTTCCAGGAAAGGAAGCAATTCAGCAAGCTGATGCAGATCTTTCGAGATCTGATCTATCAAACCTTCAACTTCACTGGCATAACGCTTGTGCTGCGCGCGTCTTTGAGACTCAAAATCGCTCATCAGGCTCAAATAAGTGATTCCAGTGAATGAAACTACGATAAAGACCAATATCAAACTGCTCAGCAGCAGAACTTTCCATTTCAGGCTCAGAAACCCAGGCGGCGCGCAGCGTGCCGTGCCGTCGGGCTGAGCCTTGTTCATATGGAAATTATGCTCCATCAAGTTATCGCTAGAACCTATAGGAACCGAGGATTGAAAAGAGATTCCAGTTCTGGGACAGATCGCCAGGCACAGGATTGTCAAGAGTGGAGAGCCAACCCGTACCGTTGACCCGGTGATATTCGGCGCGCAGCATGAACTCAGGTGTGACATTCCAGCGCAGGCCAACTGTTATATCCTTGGCGAAGCGGTTATGTGCAGGGCGTCCGGAAGCCGCAGCCCATTTGTTTCCACTACGATCGTTCCTGTCGGTATAAAGCACGTCGTATCGAATTACGGCCTCCCATTCAGGAGTGAAACGATATGCACCTTGAAAGTAATAGCTTTCCCCGTAGAAATCCAATGTGAGTGGCGCTACACCGAAGTTCTTGAATTCGAAATGGCGTAGGGCATATTCGGAAGTGAGGCTCCAACGCTCGGCATTGTATTGAGCTGAGAAAACGAGCGGCGTAAAGCGGATAGAACCGGCTTGAACTGGATCACTTGCTGTCGGGCTATACCCTATATTGAGTTGCGATCCACTGAATGCTAAGCGAAATCTACCTTCGTCGAGCTCGTAAACGACACGGCCGGTATAAGACATTTCCGCCACGAATCTGCCGGGTCTGTCCGAACCCAACAAGGCTACCTCTGCTTCCGCACCTCTGACTAATGGGCGTGCCACCCCTAGCTGAAATGAAATATTTCCGATATCTGAGCGTTGTTCGCCGTATAGATGTGCGCCATCTGCGGCTAATGCCAGCTTGCGCGTGCGGTCGAAATAAATGGATTGTGGCAGCAGTATGCTTGGCCGCGTGAAGGGTACGTCGCGGGTATCGTTATAGAAGCCGATTGGGTTTTTCATCCTGCCCAGGCGTATTCCCAGCTGATTGGTCTCGCCGGAGAACATTGTGTAATCGAGAAAACCGTAATCCAGCCGGATATTGCCGGGGCTGCCTTTGCCCGCCCAGCGCGACAGCATCTGTGCCGAAAACTGCAGCTTGGGTAGTGGCCTCATCGAAGCGTTCAATCCCAACTCCCTGAAGTCAAAGCTGCCGTCATCGGAAGCGCTTTTTCCGAAAACGTTGTTGTTGCCGGAGCTCTTCAACCAGCTCTGGCTTGCAAAGCCGTGTATTTGCAGATTTTGCGGCAACTTTTCAGCTTGCACAGCATAGCTCCACAGCACGCACGGCACGACAGCGAGCCTGATAGCCATCAGGAAACGGTTGTGAGAGCGGCTATTTGATATGGAGTACATTGACACTACCGTCCATCCTGGATTTAGTTAAATAACCAATTGCTCCAGGCGTGCTGGCGACCTTGGCAAGCATTTCCTGAGGAGAACTTACTGTATTGGGGGCTTGACCGGTTCCCGAAAATACCAATCGATCCCAGGCGGCGCGAAGCTGGTAGGGAAAGACATTCAGTGCCTCTTTAGCAAAGGTGGCGTGTAGAGGCGCGTCGTCTGGCATTACGAATATCCGTATGGCCGTGCCGTCCGGCCACTCGTGGAGGCGCATTCCGAAGATGGCGCGCAGGGTGCTCCTGGAAATCGTTTTCTCGCTGACTCCGGGGTGAGTCACGATCTCATAGTGATCCGTTGCCCGAGCAATGCTTATAGTGCACAGCATGCTGAGCAGCAGATATAAGAACAGGATAAGGCGACCGGTATTTTTTTTAATTGTCACGGTTTAAATTATTTATCTGTCATTTATGCCATCGCGCACCACGGCCGGGCTGAAGCCCCCACCGTTGAGATAGCTGGCGGAATGAAAGAGTGGGCGCAATTGAGAAACGCACCGGGTTGTGATAGAAGTGATTGACTTCTAAGTGATCTCTACGTCTCTACTCTAAAGTCTCGCTATTGACATTTCCAGCGATGATGTTTCGCAGGTATGCTTTAGAGGCCCTAACCGGACGCTGCCGTAATTCGTGATCAATTCCCATATCTCACTATTGTTTACATAAATGGTTTCCAGCATTTTGATCAAGTCAATGATGTAGGGTCGACGTGGGCCGTGATAGTCTGTTAATGGTCCGATGGCATCAAACTGCAGTCCATAGGGAGCTAACAATCTGTTCAATGAAGGATCCATTACCGAAAGACAGTGTGTGATATTGTGTTGAGCGGACATTTGTATGATGCCAACAACAAGCGCCAGGATGGGATGAGGAAAGCGCCGTTTATTCCCTTCAACAAGCTCTCTTTGAGGTTTTTTCTCGCTGTCACCTCTGCGTTGGCGAAGCCGTCGCACGATAAGCAGGCGCGATATTTCGGCTGTATTACGTCGCGGTAACGCATCGACATCAATAAGTGCCGGATCAAATCGGGTATGCTGCTCGATGGGAAATGGTTTTTCCACATTCACCGGATCAGGCAATATCAGACGTGCTGTTCCTACATAATCACCAGAGGAACGGTGCTGTAGAAGAATATGAGATGAATGGTCATCATAGCTGTCGCGTTCGTACCCTTCCGGATAACAGGACACGTCAAAACCGGGAAGACGCTGCTCAATGCATAACACTTGATAGCGCAGGCGAAATACCTCACGTAGCAATTCCGGAGAATCGACATGGATAATTTCGAAATATTCGTTGAAAGCGGCCACGACGTCGTTCATTTGGAAGGGCCCAGAAGTAACGTCACTCGCAATCCATTACTTATGGGATTTCTTCGCTGGTCAACTGACAGGAGAAGCCAGGTCAGCCCGCTCGAGTCCCGTTTGCTCGTCTTTCTGGCTGCCGATTTCATGATGAAGAAGCTTTTGCCAAAGGTTGGAAAGCAAGGGCCGGAATGTGCTTCCTGCGCAAATCGGTCCGCTTCGGGGGCGTCGCTTATCGATGAGTGTGGGGGAAATAAGCCATGCATATGCATATCGCTCATAAAGGATGGAAAAATTTTTGCCATGTGCGATAGACACTGATTTCGAGTGAGCCGCTATATAGTTAACGACGAAAATCTGCTTCACTTTATTCCAATGTGAATTGAAAGGAATAAGATTGCCCTTTTCCGTTTTCTCTCGCAGGGTTTCCTACGGCAAAAATTAGGCCTGTTTTGCAATCGTCATAAGAAAGACGCAGGATCTGGTTTTTAGTGGCATTGCGGCTGTCCTTTGACGATATGAAATAGTGGACGGAATATTCAGGACAAGGAACTCGAGGAATGGTGCTTTGCGGCGCGCGGCGGCAAAATCGGGTTATGTCATCACCAATTGCAATTTCGCGCTAAGTCCGGCTATGAATATTCCGACAGGCTCCATTCGCTGGCTTTAGAGATTGAAGTCCGGTTAAAGCCCTGGATGGCATAGATTTTCTTCTGTTAAAGAGCCATGATTCGGCCATCTATTGAATGGCAAGTAAGTACGCTATGAGACAATGGATTGGCGTTCATGGATAGCTGTAAGATTTTACAGCTAGAAATTACTTGATCCGGCACAGTTCGGCTGATAGAAGCCTGATCAACCCGCTTATCATAAGAAATACAGGGCCGATACAGGATACATACAAGAGAACTATTTCAAGACTGATGCATTTCTGTCACACTGCTGGTGTTTGCGAGTGGCGATTCACCGCTTGCAATGATTTCGTCAGACGACACAGTTCCGGCAAGTTCAGCGCTTGTTCGAGAAGTGGCGATACTCGCTGCTATAATCAAGACCTCGGCATCGCCGTTTATTTAGCGTTTCTGTTTTTGAGTCAGAAGTAGCGTGCTTCCGAATGTCTTCCTTGTCTATTTCAACGTACCGCCCTTTGCCCTGTTTCCTGATATACGCCGCAATGAAATTCCTGACGGAAAAATGACGGAGCAGGCGGCAAATGGAGTGGATTGAATACCAATACCGCAATAGTTGAATCAAGTGAAGTGATAGGCGTAACATGCCTGATAGGCAATGAACACGCTGGAGAGAGGGTCTTGAAGAATATAACCTGGTGCCCAGAAGAGGACTCGAACCTCCACAGTGTTGCCACCGCTAGGACCTGAACCTAGTGCGTCTACCAATTCCGCCATCTGGGCAATGCTCGCATCCTGTCCGGAGTGGGACTTACGATACAGGGTGCGGGGCAGAGGTCGCAATTTTATAGGAAACCATTGCTTTGTCAATTAAGAAGAAACGCAAACTCCGCGATCTTGATCCTCATCTCGAACGCGAGAAGCTTCAATACGGTCATCCGCTGCCGAGCCGCGAATTCATGCTCCAGATTCTGGAAGAGCATGGCGTTCCCGTGAATGAGAAAGCATTGCAGAGCCTGCTGGAAATTACGGAAGAAGAAAACGAAATTTTCAGTCGCCGTGTTTCCGCGATGTTACGCGAGGGTCAGATTATGCGTAACCGGAAGGGCGATATCTGCGTGGTGGACAAGCTCGATCTTATCAAGGGGAGGATCCAGGGGCATGCGGATGGTTTCGGCTTCCTGGTACCCGACGATCGTAGTCCGGATCTGTTTTTGAGCGCCAAGGAAATGCACAAGGCGCTGCATGGCGATCGTGTGATGGTGCGCGAAATTGGGGTGGATAGGCGTGGACGCAGGGAAGGCACTATTGTGGAGGTGCTGGAGCGTGCCGTCACTCAACTGGTTGGCCGCTTGCACGCCGATCACGGAATTTTGTTCGTGGAGGCGGAGAACAGGCGCATCAGCCAGGATATTCTGATCCCGCCGGAAGAATCCATGAACGCCAGGGCGGGCCAGGTGGTGATGGTCGAAATCATCCAGCAGCCCAGCAAGAACGCGCAGCCCATCGGCCGCATCGTCGAGATTCTGGGTGAGTATACCGCCCCCGGCATGGAGATCGAAATTGCTCTCCGGAAACACGATTTGCCCCATCAGTTTCCACCAGAAGTGGAAGCGCGTTCAGTCAGATTCCCCGATAGCGTGCTGGAAGCGGATCTGGCCGGTAGGGAGGATATTCGTCATTTACCGCTGGTGACGATAGATGGGGAAACCGCACGCGATTTTGACGACGCGGTGTATTGCGAGCGCGACGGGAAAAGTTACAAGCTATATGTAGCCATTGCGGATGTCAGCCACTACGTTTGTCCCACGGATGCGCTCGATCGCGAGGCTTTGAATCGAGGCAACTCGGTTTATTTCCCGCGCCGCGTTATTCCGATGTTGCCGGAAGTGCTTTCAAACGGTCTATGTTCGCTTAACCCGCAGGTGGAGCGTTTGTGCATGGTATGCGAGATGAGCATTGATGCAGCGGGCGATTTTCAGGAGTATCGTTTTTATCCTGCGGTAATGTTTTCGCAGGCACGGTTGACCTATACCAAGGTAGCGGCGATGCTGGAAAATCCCAAGGGTGAGGATGCCCAGCAATACAAGAGCCTTCTCCCGCACATTCAGTTGCTCTACAAACTATTCAAGGTATTGTTCAAGGCACGAGGCAAGCGCGGCGCGATCGATTTTGAAACGATTGAAACCCAGATGATTTTCAACGATCAGGGAAAAATCGAATGCATTCTTCCCGTGAAGCGTAACGATGCCCATCGGTTGATCGAAGAATGTATGCTGGCGGCGAACGTATGTGCCTCGGATTTCTTGCAGAAACATAAGCAACCCACGCTCTATCGTATCCACGAAGGCCCTACCCCGGAAAAACTGCTTGCCCTGCGTGATTTCCTCAAGGAATTCGGTGTGCAGCTAAGCGGCGGCGACGAGCCGAGCGCTAAAAATTACGCCAGGACGCTGACCAAGATCAAGGATAGGCCGGATGCACAGCTCTTGCAGACAGTGATGTTGCGATCCTTGCGCCAGGCGGTTTACAGCCCGGACAACATTGGCCATTTCGGGCTTGCATACGAGTCATATACCCATTTCACTTCACCTATCCGGCGCTATCCCGATCTGCTGGTGCATCGTGCAATCAAGACAGTATTGAATGGCGGAACGTATTCTCCCGGCGATTGGCATGAACTGGGTGTGCATTGCTCACAGACAGAGCGCCGTGCAGACGATGCCAGTCGCGATGTAGAGTTGTGGCTTAAATGCTATTACATGCAGGATAGAATAGGCGAGCGCTTTGAAGGCGTGATCAGCGGCGTAACCGGCTTTGGCCTTTTCGTGGCGCTGGATGGTATTTATGTGGAAGGGCTTGTGCATATTTCGGAATTGCCCAGCGACTATTTCCATTTCGATGCCGGCAAGCACATGTTGCTGGGTGAGCGCAGCGGCAAGCGTTATCGCCTCGGCGACCGGCTCAGCGTCAAGCTGGTGCGAGTCGACCTGGAGTCGAGCAAGATCGATTTTGTCCTGGCCGGAGCCAGTTCGCGCGATACGGGAGATCAGAGTTAACTCAGCGTTAACCCGGAGCGCAGGATAGATTGGGCTCCGATCAGCCGGAGTCGCTACATTCCTGACCCATCCACTTACTCAATTGACCTATTTATAGATGTCCCATATACGCCTTATATTCGGCTTCCACGCTATTACCAGCCGGCTGCGGCAAAATCCTGCCAGCATCAAGGAAATTTTTCTCGATGCCGAGCGCCGGGACCAGCGCGCGCGTGACTTGGCGAAGCTTGCCGAAACCCAGGAGGTCCGGTTGATCTCATGTGATAACACCAGGCTTGCGGCGATGGCCGGTGGTGCGCGCCATCAGGGCGTGGCGGCGAATATAGACGCCTCTCGCAGTTATGTGGATATAGACGATGTGCTGGACACGCTGACTGAACCTGCGTTGCTTCTGGTGCTGGACGGCATACAGGACCCGCACAATCTGGGCGCCTGCCTGCGGGTGGCGGATGCCTTTGGCGTTCATGCCGTGATCGCGCCGAAGGACCGTGCCGTCGGGCTCACCGCCACGGTGCATAAGGTAGCGAGTGGTGCAGCCGATGCCGTGCCGTATGTTTCCGTGACTAATCTGGCTCGCACGTTGCGGGAGCTGAAACAGCGCGGTATATCGATAATCGGCGCAACGGCCGATTCGGACATCGATCTCAACTCTGTGAAGCTGGAGGGGCCTGTTGCCTGGGTGCTTGGCGCGGAAGGGAAAGGTATGCGCCGGCTGACGCGCGAGGTCTGTGATCGCCTTGTTGCCATCCCCATGCTGGGCAGCGTGGAAAGCCTCAACGTTTCTGTCAGCGCCGGCATATGCTTCTTCGAGACTCGCCGGCAGCGCGCTGCGCAGGAAGCCGCCGGGCGGCCCGCTATAAAAGCCGCTGCCGCGCCTGCGTGAGACTATCCGAGCTTCATTGATGCCTGTTTAAATGCCTTTGCCAATTGATATTTCTTTCCCGGTTCAGTATAGTACCCGGTTTTTCAACCCTTGCCTCACCGTGTTCGCATCGCGGGAGGCTCTATCCATGAGGAGATTGCATGCGACATTACGAGATCGTTTTTATCGTCCATCCTGACCAGAGCGAGCAGGTTCCCGCGATGATCGAGCGTTACCGCGGAATCGTTACTGCGAGAAACGGACAGGTTCACCGCCTGGAAGATTGGGGGCGCCGCCAGCTCACCTACCTGATCCAGAAGGTTCACAAGGCGCATTACGTGCTGATGAACATTGAATGTGATCAGGAAACACTGGACGAACTGGATCATTCATTTAAATTCAACGACGCGATATTGCGGCATCTCACCACTAAAATGGGCGGGCCGGTAACGACGCCTTCGCCAATGATGCGCGAAGAAAAACCAAGGTCAGCCGCCCCCGCAGCGGAGGAGCTTAAAGAAACCACTCTCGCGACGTAGGCCCGGCAATAATTGAACTGCAACCAGACTGTAATTTGCGGAAAGATTATCGAAATCGGTAGTTTGCGTTACACACCGGCGGGGGTGGCGGTGACGGAATTCAAGATTAGCCACGTCTCCCGCCAGATCGAAGCAGATAAGCCGCGCCAGGTGGAGTGCGAAATTTCGGCAGTGGCGCTAGCACAGATGGCTGAAGCCATTGCGGGCATAGCGCCCGATACGCTAGTGAAACTCGCGGGTTTTCTGGCAAAAAAAAGCCGGATGAGCTTGCAGCTGGTGCTGCATGTGAACAAAGTTGACCTTATTTAAATTATTCAGGCCCTCATTTCAAGACAGGAAAAATCATGGCTCGTTTTATTTCAAGACGTAAAGATGGTAAAGACAAGGACAAGGACAAAAAGGCCAACCGCCCGTTGTTCAAGCGCAGGAAATTCTGCCGGTTTACCGCGGAAGGCATTAAAACCGTGGATTATAAGGATGTCGAGTTATTGAAAGATTTCATCAATGAAAACGGCAGGATCATTCCGGCCCGCATTACCGGTACCAAGTCGCGTTATCAGCGCCAGCTAAGTATTGCTATTGAGCGCGCGCGCTTTCTCGCGTTGCTTCCTTACACCGATTTGCACTGAGGAGCGACGATATGCAGATCATACTGATGGAAAAGATTCTCAATCTCGGCCAGTTGGGTGACGTTGTCAAAGTCAAAAACGGGTATGCACGGAATTTCCTTATTCCGCAAGGCAAGGCAAAGCGGGCGACGCAGGCAGCCATTGCCGAGTTCGAGGTGAAGCGCGCGGAATTGGAAAAAACCCACGCGGACGTCCTAGCTGCTGCTCAGGCGCGTGCGGAAAAACTGGACGGATTAATGGTGCAGATTAGCCAGAAGGCCGGCGTTGACGGCAAACTGTTCGGTTCAGTTACCAATGCTGATATCGAGGAGGCATTGAAAGCCCAGGGCTTCGAGATTGAACGGGCAATGATACGCATGCCGCAAGGTTCATTGAAGCAGGTGGGAGACCATCCCGTCACGATTGCATTGCATAGTGAAGTACTGGCAAATATTGTTGTCTCCGTTTTGGGCGAAACTACTTCCTGAAAGTACGCCCATCCGCGCCAGGGTACTCCTGCAGGATGGTTCTGAATACCCCTGAATGATCCTTTGATTTCAAGTCCTGGTTGCCAACTCAGCGTTGACAACCAGGGACTCGACAGCGGATTCCTTCAGAGGTATCCCAAGGGCTGTTTATAGCCCTTTTCTCGTTTTTCCGTATATCCATATCGTACGGATGGTAAAATCTTCCCCTTCCCCGTAACGCCACCCGGATCCCATGGCTCAATTCCGCACCGCAGCCACCAACGATCAGTTGCTTGAATCCTACAAAATGCCGCCACATTCGGTTGAGGCGGAGCAGTCTGTACTGGGCGGGTTGATGCTTGATAATTATGCCTGGGATAAGGTGGCTGACGTCATCACTGAAGAAGATTTTTACCGGCAGGACCATCGGCTCATTTATCGCCACATTTGCAAACTGGTGGAGCATAGCAAACCCGCGGACGTGGTGACCGTCGCCGAGTCGCTTGAAATATCAGCTGAGCTGCAAAACGTAGGTGGATTGGCCTATGTAGGTGTGATCGTTCAAAATACGCCCTCCGCAGCCAATATTCGGCGTTATGCGGAAATCGTGCGCGAACGGGCAGTGATGCGCAGACTGGCTCAGGTCGGCTCGGAGATCTCGGACTCCGCGTATAGTCCCGCAGGGCGCTCCGCTGCGACCCTGCTGGATGAAGCTGAAGCCAAGGTGTTCGAGATTGCCGAGGCAGGGGCGCGGGGAAAGCAGGGTTTTATCGATATTCAACCGCTCCTCAAGCAGGTCGTGGAGCGTATCGAGACACTTTACAATCAGGATAATCCCAGCGATGTGACCGGAATCGCTACCGGATTCCATGACCTCGATCAGAAGACTTCCGGCTTTCAACCGGGTGACCTGGTTATTGTCGCGGGTAGACCCTCCATGGGCAAAACCGCCTTTTCGCTCAACATTGCCGAGCATGTTTCGCTGGTACTGGAAAAACCCGTCGCCGTATTCAGTATGGAAATGGGGGGAGCGCAGCTGGCAATGCGCATGCTGGGCTCGGTAGGACGCCTGGATCAGCACAAGGTTCGCACCGGCCGCTTGCAGGATGAGGATTGGTCCAAGCTGACGCATGCGCTGGGCAAGCTGAGCGAGGCGCCACTTTTCATCGATGAAAGCGCGGCACTGAATGCGCTGGAGGTTAGAGCGCGGGCGCGCCGGCTTCATCGCCAGCATGGTGAACTGGGATTAATCGTGGTCGATTATTTGCAGCTGATGTCCTCAGCCGGTCAAGGCGAGAATCGGGCCACTGAAATTTCCGAGATTTCCCGTTCGCTGAAGGCATTGGCAAAAGAATTGCAAGTACCTGTCGTCGCGCTGTCGCAATTGAACCGCAGCCTTGAGCAGCGCCCGAACAAGCGCCCCATCATGTCCGACCTGCGCGAATCCGGGGCCATTGAACAGGATGCGGACCTGATTCTTTTTATCTATCGGGATGAAGTCTATAACCCGGATACGCAAGACAAGGGAATCGCTGAAATCATCATAGGCAAGCAACGGAACGGCCCGATCGGCAAAGTCGATCTCACCTTCCTTGGGGAATATACCCGGTTTGAGAGCTGCGCCAAATCCGGGCACTATTGAGAGCCGCTGAATAACGTCTGCGGGCACGCCTGGATTTCATTCAGAAACTGCATCGGTAATCCGAGGGGACACAGAGGTACAGGCTGGCTTATTCCGAGCCTTAATCAAGCCAAGCTATACATGCTTGCCAGTTACAAGACCTCAGTCGCATAATCGGCCAACCTGGAACGTTCACCGCGCTGTAGCGTTACGTGGCCGCTGTGGCTCCATCCCTTGAATCGATCCACCACATAAGTCAATCCCGAGCTTCCTTCGGACAAATAAGGTGTATCTATCTGGGCAATATTGCCCAGGCATACCACTTTGGTCGCCGGCCCGGCGCGGGTGATGAGCGTTTTCATCTGCTTGGGCGTAAGATTCTGCGCCTCATCAATTATCAGAAACTTATTGATGAAGGTTCGCCCACGCATGAAGTTGAGCGACTTGATCTTGATGCGTGAGCGGATCAGATCGAGCGTGGCGGCGCGGCCCCATTCTCCCGTGCTGCTGTCCGTTTTGTTGAGGACATCCAAGTTATCTTCCAGCGCGCCCATCCACGGCGTCATCTTTTCTTCTTCGGTTCCCGGCAGAAAGCCGATATCCTCACCTACCGGCACCGTGACGCGCGTCATGATAATTTCAGAATAAACCTTGTGCTCGAGCGTCTGCATCAGGCCCGCGGCGAGTGTAAGCAAAGTCTTGCCCGTCCCCGCCTGCCCCAGTAGCGTGACAAAATCCACTTCCGGGTTCATCAGCAAATTGAGCGCAAAATTTTGCTCACGATTGCGTGCGGTGATCCCCCACGTGTTATTTTTCTGGTGGGTGTAGTCCTTGAGCGTCTGCAGAACGGCGGTTTTGCCGCTGTGCTCGGTGACTTTGGCATAGAACGGTTTGTCATGCTCCAGATAAACGAACTGATTGACGATAAAGCTGGCGCATAGCGGGCCTTTGACGCGGTAAAACGTATGGCCGGATTGCTGCCACGATTCCATTTCCTTGCCGTGTTTGTCCCAGAAATCCGTGGGTAATTCCTGTATCCCGGAAAAGAGGAGATCGGTGTCTTCCAGGACCTTGTCGTTGAAGTAATCCTCTGCCGCCAACCCCAGCGCCCGCGCCTTGATACGCATGTTGATGTCTTTGGACACCAGCGCAACGCTACGATCCGGATAGGTTTCGTGCAAAAATTTCACGACGCCGATGATCTGGTTATCGGCGCTGCCGCTGGCCAACCGCATGGGCAAAACGCTAGTGATCGCCTGCGTCTGGAGGAACAGTCGTCCGGTTGCGCTCTTGCTGCCGTGCGGCTGCAATGAAATACCTTGATCAATATCGGTTACCGCACTGCTGACGATCTCATCCAGAAAACGACTGGTCTGGCGCGCGTTACGCGCCACCTCCGACATTCCTTTCTTGTTATTGTCGAGCTCCTCAAGGATTACCATGGGGATATAAATATCGTGTTCCTGGAAACGGAACAGGCTGGTGGGATCATGCATCAGCACATTGCTGTCGAGTACGAACAACTTGGGGTTGGTTCGCAAACGGGTGATTTTGGTAACGGGAGAAACTGTAGATGAAGCCGGTTTTCTAGGACTCATGACTTTCTCTGCCCAGGTTCTTCACGAATTCCAGTACTTCCTCGACATGGCCATCAATTTTGACTTTCCGCCATTCCGCCCGCAGGATCCCGTTTGCATCGATGACGAATGTGCTCCGCTCTATGCCACGAACCTGTTTGCCGTACATATTTTTCATCTTGATGACGTCGAACAGCTTGCAAGCGATTTCGTCGCTGTCGCTCAGCAATTCGAAAGGGAATTCCATCTTCGCCTTGAAATTTTCATGCGACTTGATACTGTCTCGCGAGATACCTACAATATCGCAGCCCAGTTTTTCAAATTCGCCATAAGCGTCGCGGAACTGCTGACCCTCTGTGGTGCATCCTGGCGTGTTGTCTTTCGGATAAAAATAAATTACGAGGTTTTTTCCGGACACCTCGGACAGGCGGAATACCTTATTGCTGGTGGAAGGAAGCTCAAAATCGGGAACGGGCTGATTTAGCATGGAAGAAGGCTCACGGTAAAAAGACTTGTTTGCAGAATTTTTCATTTTGCATGGTAACAAAAAGATGGCATAAAGCAAATGTCGAGGCCGCAAGACTTATTCAGCGCATCTTCAATACCTGGGCTCGCGTGGCATCTGCCCAGCAATTGGGCGTTTCAAACAAGCGCACCTGCTCCAGTCTCAGGTGGTTGCCATAGGTATCCTGATAAGCCGCATCCAGTATCCGGAATGCGGTGAGCACGAGATTTTCCGCCGTGGGTGGCGTATCCAGCACGACTGTTTTATGATCTTCCAGCGATTGAAGAAATTGCAATAACTTTACGTCTTCGGAATATACCAGGAATGCATGATCCCATTTGTCCACCAGCACGGTGTTGGCAATGCGCTTTACCTCGGAATAATCCATTACCATCCCTTGTTCGGCGACGCCCGCCTCAGTGATAATGTCCCCGGACAGGGTAATTTCAATAGCGTAGCGATGCCCGTGCAAGTGACGGCATTTGCTATTATGGGAAGGTATGCGATGGCCGGCATCGAATTCCAGCCTGCGTGTAATTAACATTATCCTAAATCCGGTAGTTGACCGCTCATTTAATAGGTTAGTGCTGTGATTAATGACAATATTTCATATTATTTGACGCTCACCTTCCGGGTGAGGGCGCTACGGGGAGAATTGCACAGTTTCTGGGGCACATGGCTGCGTTGCAACTTCTTGGAATGGAACGGCGCCCCGGAGCGTCGCCCGAGGGGCCCCGCACAGCGGGGATCGGGCAGCGCAGGGGATGATGCCGCGATCGCGTTCCACACCAAGGGGGCGCCCGCATCCCGCTTCGGGGTCGCACCTTCCTGCGGAAGGCACTGCTCCGCCCTGCGCTGCCGCATTCCGCGTCGTTGCGCCTTGCCCTGCACCCCAAAAACAGTACACTTCTCTCCGTCCAACTACCGGATTTAGGATTATCGGAATTGTAACATTGCAGCGAACTTCCAAACGATTGCATGTCGAGGACCACAGCCGCGATGTCGCGGGGATGACCTACGTCTATCCCGTGGTGTCGCGGCGCGCCGGAGGCGTTTCGATAGGCATCAATCTCAATCCCAACAATGCATGCAACTGGCGCTGCATTTATTGCCAGGTTCCTGAACTCAAACGCGGAACGGCGCCGGTAATTGATCTGGCCAAGCTCGAGGCGGAATTGCGCACGTTCCTGCATGAAATCCTGCATGGCAACTTCATGCAGGCACAAGTACCGCCGGAAGCGCGGCGCATCAACGACATCGCATTTTCCGGCAATGGCGAACCCACCAGTGCCCGGGAGTTTGAACAGGCGGTGGAACTGATCGGACGCGTGAAAGCCGATTACGACCTGCCCGAGGCGCTTAAGCTGGTGTTGATCACCAATGGCAGCCTGATCGAGCGGCCTGGCGTACAGGCGGGCTTGCGCCGCATGGCAGCGCTCAACGGCGAGGTCTGGTTCAAGCTGGATAGTGTTACCCGGGAGGGGAGGCGCTCCATCAACAATACCAGTATGAGCCTGAAGCAGGTTCGTGAAAACCTGGAGCTGGCTGCGTCTTTATGCCCTACCTGGCTGCAAACCTGCGTGTTTCAAATCGATGGCTTGCCGCCGACTCAGCTGGAATCGGACGCCTATCTAACATTTATAGAGAAATTCCTGCAAGGAGGAGGGCTGCTCAAAGGGGTATTGCTATATGGGCTTGCACGCCCGTCCCTGCAGCCGGAAGCACCGAGGCTCACAAACATCGGTCAGGCGTGGATGGAGTCATTTTCGACGAAAATCCGCGCCCTCGGACTCGCTGTCAAGCTGAATCCGTGAATTCCAATTCTCGCCTTCCCGATTCTCACATCGATATTCAATGATATTAACCAAACCGGACCGTGATGGCTGTACCTTGACGAGTATATTGACCGTTACTTTGCCTTGGCTGCTTTCTTCAGACTCTTGTACAAATCGGGATTCTGGCTTTTCAGCAACGCAGCCACGGCCAGATCATCCTTTTTGATTTTGGTGAGATCGATATGCTCCATATGTACGAGTCGCACGAGCTCTCTTACCGGCCGGGGCATATTCCGCCCGCTTTCGTAACGGGAGCCTCCACTTTGAGTGACACCGACTTTGCTCCAGAAGTCATGCTGGTTAAGACCCAATTTGCGGCGGATTTCACGAGGATTGGATATTTCTTCGAAGAGTTTCATGGGTCGGCTCTCACAGGTTATGGTAAAAGGTTATTGTTGAGGTTATGTTATAGAATTATTGCACATACATAAATTTAATTCGTTTTTTTATTCTATGCAAGTATTAAGTGCGTCGGTTTTTCTCCTTGCCAGGCTTTGTCGGACCTTCATACTTATCATTTTGGCATGTTTGGGGAGCCTTGGGTTACTCTCGGCGCAAGCGTATGGCGCTTCGCGGAGATGAGAGGTGCGAAAGGAAGGGGATACGATGGAGCGAATGGCTAATCCCCTGTCTTCATTAGGGAATTGCTGTCGGGCTCACCATAAGTAGCGGTGCAAATTCCAACTGACCTGCATAGCGTAAATGAACGGAGTCACCGTCGTAAACGGCGATCGCGTTGCGAGTTCCCACGACTGAACGGAAGAAATTGGCGCTTGCTTCCGCCTATCTGGAATTGTTCCAAGTTTTCTTTCCGGTAATGAGGTAAAATCCACGAAATAAAAAACTATATTCTCTGAGGCAAACTCTTGTCATCACCGGCTGTAAATTGATCCGGCATATAATCCGGTTTTGCTTGCGGCAAGGTTCGTTATTCCAAACATAGAAGCCGGGTAATCGTGACACTTATTATTCAAAAATATGGCGGTACATCGGTCGGCAGCACTGAGCGCATCAAGAACGTCGCGCGGCGCATAGCGAAGTTTCAATCCCGTGGCCACCAGGTCGTGGTTGTGGTTTCAGCAATGAGCGGGGAAACCAATCGTCTTATTGCTTTAGCCAGGGAATTCCAGTCGCATCCCGATCCGCGTGAACTGGATGTCATGGTGTCGACCGGAGAGCAGGTTTCTGTCGCGCTGCTTTCGATGGCGCTGATGGATATGGGCATCAAAGCAAAGAGCTATACCGGGACACAGGTGAGAATACTTACCGACAACGCCCATACTAAAGCGCGGATATTGAAAATCGATGAGGATAAAATACGCAGGGATCTCGATGCAGGGTATGTGGTGGCGGTGGCCGGGTTTCAGGGCGTGGATGAAGCCGGCAGTATCACCACTTTGGGCCGCGGCGGGTCCGATACGACGGCGGTTGCACTAGCGGCAGCACTTGAGGCCGATGAATGCCAGATTTATACCGATGTGGATGGCGTTTATACCACCGATCCGCGCATCGTGCCTGAAGCTCGCAGGCTCAAGACCATTACTTTCGAGGAAATGCTTGAAATGGCGAGCCTGGGCTCGAAGGTATTGCAAATTCGTGCCGTCGAATTCGCAGGTAAATACAAGGTTAATTTACGGGTGTTGTCCAGCTTCGAGGAAGAAGGGGAGGGCACACTGATTACTCTCGAGGAAGAAAAGAACATGGAGCATGCGATTATTTCCGGTATCGCATTTAATCGGGATGAAGCCAAGATTACCGTGCTGGGTGTGCCGGACCGCCCCGGAATTGCTTATCAGATTCTCGGCCCGGTCGCGGATGCCAATATCGATGTGGATATGATCATCCAGAACGTCGGCCACGACGGCCTGACGGATTTTTCGTTTACGATAAACCGCAACGAATTTGCCAGAACCATGAATATCCTGGAGAACCAGGTTCAGGCCCATATCGGCGCGCGTGGTGTCGTCGGCGGCGAAAGAATAGCCAAGGTATCGGCAGTGGGTGTCGGAATGCGCTCGCATGTCGGTATCGCCAGCAGAATGTTTCGAGCCCTGGCGGAAGAAGGAATCAATATCCAGATGATTTCCACCTCTGAAATAAAAATCTCGGTGGTGGTGGATGAGAAATACATGGAGCTCGCCGTACGCGTGCTGCATAAGGTGTTTGAACTGGATCAGGCGCCATAACCGTTCGAGCAACCGGGTATGCAATTCATGGCGTCAAATACACGCCCCGGCGTTTGACCGTAGAGTTGTAAACCGCTATCCTAGTGTGGCTTTACGTTTTTTGCTTTGTGCTTTGTGGAGAGATGGCCGAGTGGTCGAAGGCGCTCCCCTGCTAAGGGAGTATAGGCTCAAAAAGCTTATCGAGGGTTCGAATCCCTCTCTCTCCGCCATTATAGGCATGCGCTCAATTTTTACGGTTTGCCAGAGCTTCTCCGGTCGCTGATACTATCGGGCGAGGGCGCTAGAATGAGCGCGGCCATCACTACCGTTGAAGCTACCGGTAGTGAAAATTTTCACTTCGCTCGCTTGAGACATATATGCACTTGGGTGGAAAACGCCCAATTTGCTTCGTTTGCCGCGAGCGCTCATCTGTTACCCTCCGCCCTCTAGTTTTATTATCTAACGCGCTTTCAGATGGCGTGATATGTACATATTTCTAATGATTGTCCCATGAGTTGGATCGTCACCTCACCTGTATATACAATTCAATCGTCGCGGTAGTATCTGCAACTGCTTTATTCTTGTTTACCATCTTTTTTGCTGCTAGTCTAAAAAATGGAGTGCCACGTTGTATCCTCGCTCCCGACATTAGAGGGAAGAATAGTATGAGTAATTGTGCCGCGGTGCTGAGTAACTATTCCAGCGCAGGTTTTATCGGCTGCATGCTTGTACTTTTACCACCAACCGGCGAGGCTCAGTTGGTTCGGTAATGGCGCGGCTCAATGGAGGTTCATCAATCGATACCCTGATGCTGACATGTCTACGCTAAACGTTTCCATGCATGCAATGGTTCTAGAAGGGCCCGGTCAACCGGTTCAGATGCGCAGCATGCCTCGCCCACAACCAGGCTCTGATGAGCTGCTGGTCAAGATTGCAGCCTGCGCTGTTTGCCGCACTGATTTACATGTGGTTGACGGCGAACTGCCCGATCCAAAGCTCCCCATTATTCCGGGCCATGAAATTATCGGTCGAGTGGTGGCTTGCGGAACGAATGTCCATAATTTTTCTATCGGTGAACGGATCGGCATCCCCTGGCTGGGATGGACCTGCGGCCATTGCCGGTACTGCCGCAGCGGACAGGAGAATTTATGTACTACCGCCAAATTCACGGGTTATCAGATCGATGGCGGGTATGCCGAGTACACTGTCGCCGACGCGCGTTATTGTTTTCGTATACCCGGCGTTTATAGCGATGTCGAAGCGGCCCCCCTGATGTGTGCCGGACTCATTGGTTACCGTGCACTCAGGATGACGGAAGATGCGGAACGGGTCGGAATTTATGGATTTGGCGCCGCCGCCCATATCGTGGCCCAGATTCTGGCTCATCAGCGACGGAAATTGTTTGCATTCACACGTTCTGGGGATATTGTGGCGCAGGATTTTGCCGGGAGGATGGGCGCTGCGTGGACAGGCAACTCGGACATGATGCCGCCCGAAGCGCTCGATGCGGCTATCATTTTTGCACCGGTCGGCGCGCTGGTGCCTGCCGCATTGCGAGCGGTTCGTCCGGGTGGAATTGTCGTATGTGGGGGTATCCATATGAGCGACATCCCCAGTTTTCCCTACGATATTCTATGGCGTGAAAAGCGTTTGGTCTCAGTCGCCAATCTCACCCGTCGAGATGCCGAAGAATTTCTAGCGCTGGCGCCAGAAGTTCCAATCAGGGTAACTACGGAATTGTTGCCGCTCAGCCAGGCGAATACAGCATTAACGAGGCTGCGTGAAGGGAAGTTAACTGGTGCGGCGGTGCTCATTCCTGAGTCTTAGTTTTGTCAGGATGGGTTGCGTTGCCACCGGGTGTATAACATCAGAAAGCGATACACTTATCACGCTCGGCCACCGCCTTGATATAGTCTCCCATGTTTTTGATCAGCGCGCCGGATACAAGATCGGGCTCACCAATCTTTCGCGCAACAGCACAAGCACCGCACACCCAGATGGGGATACCTGCCGTTTGTATGGCCACTAAAATATCTTTTAACGGCGGCAAATTTACGCCCGTTATGTGATCGCCTATCCCAGGGCGCGCAAGCGTCACGGCTTCATTCCACAGAAATAGAATTACGTCATGCCCTTGCTCCCGTGCGGCTTTTGCAGCCATGAAAGGCAGGGTTGCCATTGTCGGATCGTCGGTTCCGTGACTTCCAGAGATGATGAATTGCATAAAGATATCCTTTTATTCGTAGCGGTTCAAAAACCTTGGGGTCAGGCAGCGTTCGTTCCGATACTTTAGCACGAGCGTGATCAGGCACAACATACTGTTAAATGAGATTACTGGCGTATTTGTTATCGGCTATCGCTTGATGGCTGCTGTATTTAGTTTATATAAGCCCCGAGCGTTTCAGGAGCCAACCCCGAATGGGTTTGCGACTCATCAAACTCGGGGTCAGTAAAAAATAGCTTTGACCTGAGGGTATACCGCTCTGGTATAATAAATCAGTTCACGCACGTAAATGGAACGGAAATGGAAATATGGCGACGCGAATCGCCAATCTTCCGCGCAAATGATCAGCTTCAGCGCCCGTAGCTCAGTTGGATAGAGTACTTGGCTACGAACCAAGGGGTCGTGGGTTCGAATCCTGCCGGGCGCGCCATAAAATCAATGGGTTAGAGCTACGCTGCTCTAACCCATTTTTTCTTTGTATTTCCATGAGCAAACCAAGAAATTGCTGGATTAGCGTTTTGACTATAGTTTAAGGACTGTTAAATCCACAGATCCCTGATTCTAGCTCAGGTCGAGATTCTTTTTCGTGCTTCGATCCTTGCCATAGCTTCAGCATCCCATCCTTCCAAAGCTGTTCATCTGCCTCGATAGGCTCTCCCTCACGCGGCGCCGCTTTGAGCAGATACTCCCAATTGCGTTTCCGCCCTGCACCGTTCTTCTTCCGTCAACAGGTATGTCAATAATCCAGATCAACGATGATATCCAGTTCGTCAGCCTGTTTTTTTCATCCTTACCATCCCGTTCGTAGCAAATCTTCACGGCAATATCCAGAAGCCCAATGCTATTTGCTCTTTATCTCCACTACCGCGCCCAGTAGTCTCCAGCAGAGCTGCGTGCAACTTTATTCCATAAAGAATATCGATGGCAGAACGCTCGGCGTAGCTCAACAGAGCTATATGCTAGAACCAGTTGGGCTATTTTAATTCTTTGATTAAAGCGCAGAATTACTGCAACTGATCCGAGGGAGTCAGGAACGTACCCTGGGTTCGCCCGGGATGGTGATTGTCTTAATTCTTCATGGAGAAGCAAATGAACATACGAACAAAATCAGTTATCGCGGCCCTGATCTTTGGTGGATCAATTTCCACTGCCTCCGCATCTGCTGTCATAACTGACATCACCGCGAGCGGATCCGGCTTGGGCTCCTTTTCCTTCCTTGCCAGTTCCACCGATGACAAAGGCCTTGATTTTTCCAAAGTATTTGACAGTGTCAATCCGATTACGTTGACCTTCACCGTTGCTCACTCTGTTGGCAATGGCGGTTCTTATAACATTATCGAGTCGATCACCAACAATACGTCAACTGCTTTTAGCGACTTTCACCTCAGCATTGCGCAACCCACGAATATCCCAGGAAACGGCGTGGTTTTCACCAGCTTCAACTCATCAACCCTGGGTGGTTTCACGCTCGACTCACCTTCCGTGAATCAACCCTCTCCCTTCAATTCGAGTGGGCCACGCGACCTTAACTTTACCGGAACCCTGGCGGTAGGAGAGACAGCGAATGCGAGTTTCAGCCTGAAACCGTTCGACCCGGGTACTGGCAACACTTACACCTTTACCATTACCCAGACGCCGACGGTTAGCCCGATTCCTGAACCGGAAACCTACGCCATGCTGCTTGCAGGGCTTGGGCTGATGGGTGCTATGGTACGGCGCAGAAACATGAAGCACAACGTTTAGTCGGTATCCCCGCTGTCGTTGAGCTCCGGCACTGGTTCGCAGTGCATGGATTGTTACAACTCAAGATATAACCCTGCACTTTGCAGGATAGTCGCATACAGACCCGCTTCGGCGGGTTTGATGCTTTCAAGTTGGCCTTCGATCTGACTGAATTGCCCTTCTTGCAGTACGATTATCCAGCAGCCTGTCGGACTTGAATAATCGCAGCGAAATATGAACCAGCCAGACGCTTTTGCAACCGATTTCCTTTAAGTCCGACAGGCCGCCAGGGGCGCATACCCGGGCAATGTTGTATGAGAATAAGCTTATTGGGGCTTTTGATCTCGCTCCGGTGTTCGAAAGTGTGCTTGATATCATCGACGCTTTCCTGGCAGGTGTCTCAAGACACATACTGGAAATTATCACTCGCGCTCCTGTGATTTTTCAGTGCGGAGATCAAAAGCGCGTTCGACATCCATGTTCGGATGCAATAACCGCAGAACAGTAATCCCATCTTTCTGAGGAAGGTAGAAAGCAATATGGGAAGCGACGGTAAAGGAGCGCACTTCCGGCGCTATCTCGTCCCGCTCAAGCCCGATGCGCGGCGACAGGCTCAATTTTATCAGAGCAAGTTCGAGTTCTTCCCGGTAATGGCGTGCCTGAGCGATACCCCAAGCCTGTTTCGTATAGCGGCCAATCTCTCGTAAATCTTCAACGGCTTTTGCGGTGAACTCAAGGCGAGGCATTAATCAAAAGCTCTTTATCGAGTTCCGCAAAGGCCTGCTCGCCTGATATGACGCTCCCTCGTTCTGCCTCATCAAGGCCTTTGCGCACTTCCTGGCGCAAGAATTCGAGCCTAAGCCGCTGATGGTCCTCGAAGGCTGTGGCCGACATGACGACAGCAACGGCGCGACCGTTCTTGGAAATCGTCACGGGTTCGCGTTGTGCCTTATCGAGCAGAGCACCGAAATTGGTTTTTGCATCGGCAGCCGCAATCGTATCCATTGCAATTCTCCTCCTGATTTTAATCATTATAATTTATTTGATCATTATGATCAATCTGGTCATGAACACCTCGAGCGCTATTACCAAGTTCAGGGCAGTTGCCAATAGGAATTCTCTACCCACGCCCCACACCATTCCCCGATGTATTCCGTTCCGCCACATTGCAGCGACACCGACTCACGTCATTAGGATCAACCAGCCGGGGATGGCGAATCCCAATATCTGATCTTGCTCATGATCCGGTCCTCTTGAACGAAGCGCACCATACCCGCGGACCCGAACTCAGCTGTCGACACATGGATTCCCAGAGTTGCTTTCCCCGCTCTGGGGCTCTGTGGCTCTGCAGATTGTCATATGCCGTCCATGAGAATCGAAATCTATCTTGCTAAGGGAAAAATGGTCCGCAAATGGGCGCCAAGAATACGGGCGGTATGAGAGAAGGAGCACGACATTGATTCTAACTGACAACGGGTTGAAACTTTCCAGTTGCGCTATCTGTACTTCAGTCCAATAGTTATCCGGCATGAGGTCTGTATGATGAGCCTTGATCTACTGATTTAACAACCCACGGAAGAAAAAAATGAACAAATTGGTTAGCGCCACTGCTGTTTTCGGGATTCTTTTGATAGCCATATCGCCTGCTCGGGCGGCGCCCATCTATACGATAGCCGATTTCTCGGGCGGGGTTTCCACTGTAACCGGTTTAGGTAATAGCCTGGGTTTTCAACAAACCAGCACATGCAGCGGCTGTGCGGCAGGTAGCGTGGGTGGCCAGGTATTGTTCGATAAAAGCCTCATACCAGCAAGCGGCACCGATATCGTTAACATCGCGCTTGCATCGATCGCCGGTGTCTCGAACCACGATATTTTCAACATTGTATTGGGAAGCAAACCGCTGGGATTCGAATTTGGTGATATAAATGTAACAGGCAGCCCGTCCATACAGTTCAAGGATGGGGTATTCAACGGTTTTTCCTTCATGGAAGATTTTGTCGTCAACGGGAAAACCTATGAATTCAGCATGCAAGGTTCAGCTTGGGCCATAAACTGGTTAAAAAGTAATTCCTCTTCGGATTTCGTTGCCTCGGGATATGTGACGATTGGAAGCGCTGGACTATTCAACCAAGCAACTCTCTTTCCATCCTTACCGGAGTTGCCCGCTACGGCCGTGCCCGAACCCGCTACCTTCGCGCTCTTTGGCATTGGTTTATTGGGTATCGTAATGACTCGCCGGCGAATGGCGAGGCGATGAACGTTCCCGCAGCATATCCGATCATTTTCCCAAAACGAATATATGATCCTAGCGCAGTCTGTCGGACTTAAAGGAAATCGGCTGCAAAAGCGTCTGGCTGGTTCATATTTCGCGGCTTTTTCGGCCAATAGAATAACTGTTGGCCTTCAAAATCCTTAAAATCTGCCCACACCCAGTCACTTTTTCGCTGCGATTCTTCAAGTCCGACAGGCTGCTAGACAGGAAAAACGAAATTTTGGTTTCGCCAAAGCACGGCGGGAGGCAATCGAGGAATAAGACGAGGAGGATCAGGAAAAGGGCAACAGAACTCGGAATGGGAATATTTAAATATCAATGGCTTATACATGTATCATCCGAAAATCCATAGCACATTTGCTATTATATAAGTTATTGATATATAATAGCTATTATATATCATCCGAGCTGGGTGCGAACCAAGGTGTTCGTGGTCTGAGTCCCAAGAGCCATAACAAGGGATTAGGCATTCGCCTAATGCCCTGATTTTTTTGAACTAGTGGTGGGCAGCCTTAGCGCGGAACCTCCAATAACCTTTCATATTCAACCATGCCTACTTCCATTTATTGCTACCACTGCCACATTCCCCATGACCGCAGCGAAATGCGATTGGTCGTTACGAAGACCGGCAAGCGATGGCGCTGCGAGCGCAGCATCAAGAGCGCCCAGGCGGACAGAAAAACTCGCGATGCGTTCGGGCGGCAGATTTCGGCCCTTAATAAGGCGGACGCGCAGGCGAGAATCAGGATGACGTTGAAAGAATGAACAACTCAACAATTATCGGCTTTAGCTGGTGGTTGTTGAGTCTGTATAGATAATTGAAAGGCAAGGCAGCGGACGCTCGCCGGCCATAAATCGCGGATCGCAGGTTCGAATCTGTCGAATCTTCATATCAAAAGGGTCAGGCAAAAAGCCTGACCCCTTTTTTCAAGCGCTTGAATTAACTCGAATGCGTATTTGATTTATAGTTGTGTCCGGCTCATGCAGATTCTTTCTTGACTAAAGTAAGGTTGGTATCTGCCAGCAAGCCTCCAAGAAAGCACTGGAAGCTCATATCTTTTTTCAGTACGGCGCGGACGTCGATTATGAGGCGTAATTGCCCGCTTTCCAGCCTCAGAAGCTTCAGGTAATTGGGGAAAAGATGATGTGCCGGTACAGCAATTCCGTTGCCTGCGCGTTCTGCCGGATAACTCACCCATTCAGGCACCAGGCCGGACTGGCGTATGGCGGCTTCGGACTCTTCAAATACGTAGGCTGTAATGCCAATGGCAGCGCTCGTCCAGTAACTGATCGGTATAAGCGGTTGTGCTGCCTGAAGGGTTTGTGCGGCTTGCGGCGATTCACGCTTGGGTTTAGCTTTCATAAGGCTCCTCTGTAAGCGGGGTTAGTACTGCTCTCCCGTCGCAGATCGGGCGGAATGGCTGAGATCAGATCCTGGTTCCTGGTGCAAGGTCAGGGGAACTGTCCAGATGCCATGCAAGTGAAGCTGTCCGGGAGAGATATGCGTATTTTACGGGTTTTAAGGTACGTTGCCCATTGGACCAAAGTACACCTCACGCTGTCGCCAGCCGCAAGCCCAACGTAGATTATTCAGATTCCCGGTGAGCCTATCCCGATCGCTGGGCTGACCCTATAGCTTGAAGCCTCCCTTGCACGCTTTGCGACAGGAGAAAGCGCATTAACCACAGCCAATGGCAGGGGCAGCAACTGTTCACAGGATGCCGACGCGATCAATTCGGCGGAAAGTCCTGCGCTGATCAGGCCGCGAGTCCCATGGCCCAGGCTGGTATATAGCCCAGGCGACAATTTTCCCACCAGCGGCATTGCGCCGGGGAGAGAGGCTCTTACCGATGCACGGCCGTCCAGTTGCCCAATATCCAGCGAATCTGTATTCATCGATCTGGCTAATACTGTGGATATTTCTGTCAATCGGGATAAATTTTTGGCATGGTCGGCTATGCGCAAATCAATTGCTTCATCATTGAAGCTGTGCGTCGCACCCATCATATGTACGCCTGCAATTGAGGGGAGCAGGTAGCCGCCGGTACAAACGATGGTTCGCAGATTACGGCTATGCGATGTCGCGGGCAACGCAGTGATTTGCCCCCGTACCGGCGTCAGCGGCAAGCTTGCCAACGGGGCGAATGATTTCACCTCATATCCAGTGCAAACGACCACTAGCTGAGCCTCATGGCACCAGGCCTGTTCACACTGGTTTTTCCCTTCCACACGCCAGCCGGCATCCACCGCTGTCAATGATTCGACGCGATGGGCGGTGAAGTGAGCGATGGCTGGGTTCGACGCCAATGCCGCGCACATCCGCGGTGGAGCCACCCAGCCTCCAGCGGGAAACCACAGCCCTCCACATGCCAGCTCGATGCCTGCCAGCATGGATGCTTCAGCCGCATCTACGCGCCGCAATACATGTGGCGGCCAATCGAGTGCCGCCAGTTTGTCGATACGTTTGGCTTCTTCCGCTGAAAATGCCAGTTGCAGCTCTCCGCATTCGGCGCGGACGATGCCATCTATGGGCAGCTTTTCATCGAACAGGGCGAGAGCATGCCCATAGGAGGCTAGGACGAAGCGTTGCAGAGAGCTCATGCCTGCAGCCAGACGGGTGTGCAGTATGCCGCTGGGGTTGCCTGACGCTCCTGTGGCCAGCGCAGGCGATCGCTCGATCAGCTTAACGGAGATGCCGCGCATCGCCAGCGCTGAAGCAGCGGCACAACCGGCCACACCTCCGCCGATGACGATGGCTGTTGCCGGAATGGATCGCACGGGGGGCGACCCAGGAAGGCGGCCTTGCAGCATTTCACGTTTCAGGCCGAAGCCGGGTGATTTGCTTATCTGGAACCCAGCTTGCTCCAGGCCGCGCCGTACATGGCCGGCGCAGGTATAGGTGGCTAACGTCGCACCCGGCCGGGAGGCCTGCACGATGCCCTGGAATACCTGCTGAGTCCACATTTCGGGATTACGGGCGGGTGAAAAGCCATCCAGAAACCATGCGTCGATACTGCCGCAGATTTCAGGTAGCGCTTTGGCGACGTCGTCCACTACCAGCGTGAGGCGTACCCGGCCTTCGCCGAAACTCCACCGGTTCCAGCCAGGCACGCGGCGCCGCCAGCGCTTGATAAGTTCGTTGGCATAGCCTTGCAGCGCCGGCCATTGTGCCAATGCGTCGTTCAGTTCCCGCTCAGTGAGCGGATATTTTTCGACGCTGAAAAAATCCAGGCTGCATCTGGATGGGGATGGGATAACTTCGTCGAATAACTGCCACGTACATAAAAAACTCAATCCCGTGCCGAACCCTGTCTCGCCGACGGCAAATCCATCCCCACTTGGCAATGATGCAAAACGCTCAGCCAGGCGGTTGCCTTCCAGAAAAACGTGGCGTTTTTCCGCCACGCCGGAATCTCTTGAGAAATAGATGTCGCCGAAGCGGGAAGAAAACGGTTGGCCGTTTTGCCAATCGAGCATCAGCGGGAGGGGTTTAACCCAGATAATTCATTAGGCGGCTCTGCGAGCCTACGCGAGTGCTGGCGGTCAGTTTGCGGCCATTTTCGCCGCCATTTTTGCTACCTGCGCGGCGTCCATAGACCAGGCTATGGACTTCTCTCAACCGGCAAAACTGTCTCGCAACCTGCCTCGCCATCATCTCGCGTCCTAATGGATTATCTGGGTTTAATGCAGTCAAGCCGAGGAGCTTGAATGGATTGCGCTGAAGGGAATGACTAGCCGGATTCAACATGATTTGGCCAGGTCAGTTATCACATCAACAGATGGCGTAAACGGAAACGCAGAAAATATAGGGATCAAACGATACGCGATACTTACATATCAGACTCGGCAATCACTCGATGTTATCTATCTGCCTGTGCAATTTTATCGTCTCCGCAGTTTTTTTACGCATTCGAAGGTTGAGAAACTCCACACCGACTGAAAATGCCATCGCGAAATAAATATAGCTCTTCGGGATATGGACATCGAAACCCTCGACGATGAGCGTCATTCCTACCAGTATCAAGAACGAAAGAGCAAGAATCTTGATGGTCGGGTGATCCTCCACAAAATCACCGATGGGCTTTGCCGCCATCAACATTACCAGCACTGCCAGAATGATGGCAATGGCCATCAATGTGACATGTTCCACCAGCCCGACAGCGGTAATGACCGAATCCAGCGAAAACACAATGTCCAGGATGGCAATCTGTATCAGCACCATGCCCATGCTGGTAACGGCGATGTTTTTGGCGTTATCCCCTGCGCCCTCGAGGCTGTTATGGATTTCATGCGTCGCTTTGAACAGCAGGAACATCCCACCCCCGATCAGCACGATATCCCGGCCGGAAACCGAATTGCCAAGTACGGTAAACCACGGTTCGGTCAAACCCATTACCCATGTAATGGAAAACAGTAAGCCAAGACGGGTAAGCATTGCCAGGCCAAGCCCCATTCTTCTTGCGAAATTACGCTGAGCTTCAGGAAGACGACCGACAAGAATCGAAATGAAAATAATGTTGTCTATGCCTAAAACAATTTCCAGCGCAGTTAAAGTCAACAATGCCACCCACGATTCGGGACTCGTCACCCACTCAAACATCAATTTTCCTCATGGTCATGGTCAATGCCGGCCTTGATTGGCGCACAATTTCGCTGCCCGGCTTTTGCCGGGTGTCATCATGAAGTTCATCGCTAGTTTATTACGCTGATTTTGCTGATCGCTATACTGCGGAGCGCTTATTACAGCGCTAACGGGAAACAGCCAAAAAATGCCGTTTATATTATCACGCCCAAGCTTACCGCGAACCAGCAATGAGGATCGGTCCAGGTATGTTCCACCTCGAAGCCGCCGCGCTGGAGCAGGTCTTTCAGGCGCTCAACTGTATACTTATAGCTGTTTTCCGTATGGATGCGCTCACCTTGATAGAACTGCAACGTGGTATCCAGCGCGTCGACTCTGACTGATTGGGGACGTGTGCTTTCCAGATGCAATTCGATGCGGGATGCTTTGCGGTTCCAAAAAGATACGTGGCTAAAAGAATCCGGTTCGAATTGGCCGCCAAGTTCGCGGTTGATTCTCACGAGAAGATTCTTGTTGAACGAAGCGGTTATTCCAGCGCTGTCATTATACGCCGCGTGCATGACATTCGCGTCCTTGACGAGATCTACCCCAAGCAGTAGCTGATCTCCGCTCGATAGGTGCTGTGCTACATTTCGGAGCAGCGCAATGGCTTCGCCATGTTCCAGATTGCCGATACTCGAGCCGATATACAAGACCAGACGCGGCGAGGGCTGTCGTTTCAGAAACCCGAGGTCTTCGAAATCTCCAATTTGTGGATGCACGTTCACTGCGCCCATTTCTCTTTCCACTTCATCTTTGGCCAACTGCAGGGCCGCGTCGGATACATCAAGCGGAAAGTAATTCACGCTGCATTGCTGTCGCAACAATGAACGCAACAAAATGCGCGTCTTGGTCGCCGTCCCTGCGCCGAGTTCACTGACGGACACGTTCTGGCCGAGCCGGCCGCATATTTCGTCGGCATGGGTCATCAGTATGGCGGCTTCCGTTCGCGTCGGGTAATACTCGGGCAAGCAGGTAATTTTTTCAAATAGAGCCGAACCCTGGGCATCGTAGAGCAGCTTCGGGGGCAGCCTCTTAGGCATGCGTGTGAGGCCCAGGAGTACGTCTCCTGCTATCGCCGGAGCCGGACCCGGCATGAGCGTGGGGGTCGAGATTCGATTCAAACGCTCAGGCGCAATCATGTGCCCACCCCATCATCCATCGGTAAATCGGGTGTGTGGAGAAATGCCGACGCGTCTGGAGCAGTGCGAGCTAAACGCATGGACGGCGTTAAAATAAATGCTCCAGAGTCAGGCATGGACTGGATTGTCTGATCACCTATGGTAGGCATTTCAGCAAGCCTCAGGGTCTGATTGTGCACCTCGTCATACCGCCCGGGCCGCTCGAGCGATAGCGAAGATCCGATGTGTTGGCTGAAAGTTTCAGGCATGGGTTATCTCGTCTTTTTGAAGTCGTTATCGACGCGGATTGAAAGCTGGTTAAACAAAAAAGCGATGCTATTCTCTTAAAATTGTTTATGAGGAATGGTATTCGTGAACTCGTGAACCTCTTTATGCAGATGTGTTACGCATGCGAATTCTCATCAATTCTCGTTAACTCTGCTGTGCATTTTCTATAAACACCGATATGCATTCTGTGCGCTGCCAGACATAGGGGCGCGGTTGCTGGTGGGCAGTACTGATTGCCGTTGGTGAATATTCATGGGTGTGTCAGACAACGGCTATCTTTGTACGTTACCGCACTGACCCGTTTTAGGAGTTCACGCATTCTGTACCCGTCTGAATCGCTTTTTAACCCAGATAATCCATTAGGACGCGAGATGATGGCGAGGCAGGTTGCGAGACAGTTTTGCCGGTTGAGAGAAGTCCATAGCTTGATCTATGGACGCCGCGCAGGGTAGCAAAATGGCGGCGAAAATGGCCGCAAACTGACCGCCAGCATTCGGGTAGGCTCGTAGAGCCACCTAATGAATTATCTGGGTTTAAGCTAATCGAAGCGGTCAGGAATGAAATCAGGAAGGTTCTCGTTAAGAAGCAAAACGAAACCGAAAGCCTGGAATTAAACCACTTTTACAGGAGATAACCATGAGTTATGAAGATCGTGATACTTACGGTATGTACAAAAGCGATGGCGAAAAAGAAGGTCCCGGACCTCGGTTGATGGGTGCCGATACGCTCATTGGAGAGGACGTCTACAATCGGAAAGACGAGGATCTGGGCGACATCAAGGAAATCATGCTGGATATGAACAATGGCAAAATCGCTTACGCGGTATTGTCTTTTGGCGGATTCATGGGTATGGGCGACAAGCTTTTTGCTGTGCCCTGGAGTGCGTTGAAGCTGGATACGGAGAACAAGCGTTTCATACTCGATGTGGATAAGAAACGCCTCGACTCCGCTCCGGGATTCGATAAGGACAACTGGCCCGATATGGCGGATCCGAGCTGGCAGAATACCATTAACGCCTACTATGGAACAAAGACATACACTGACACAAGCTACGCGGACACAAAGTCCACCAAGGACTATACGACGCCGGCTCAAAAAACAACGAAAGAATAATACCTGTGGCGCGGATCGGCACTGATCATGTAAAAAACGAGACCATGGTGACCATACGCCTAAATAATAGGCAAAGACGAAGGCGCTGAATCGCGCAACGGCTTGATTTCTTGAGTTGGAGTCAAAGAGGCAAGGTTATCTTGCCTCTTTGTTTTATATCGCTCGACTTTCCACCAATCCGGTAATAAACGAAGAACCTCGGGTCGTGTAAGCCTGTCGTCAATAAGGTTAATGACGCCTTGATCCAGGTGGGTACGAATCACACGGCCTGTGGCTTGCACTACCTTTTGAATGCAGCGCATCGAAGTAGAAGCGTTGCAATTCTTCTTCCCCATGTATGCTCATTGGGTTTTCAGCAAGATAATCCGTGGTCGTGGTAATGGCTTGCTCCAATGCCGTTATGAATTTATCCGGCAGGGCAGTGTGGACCTGGTAAGCGTATGCCTGGTCCTTGTGCAATTCGTTTCAGCAGCGATTGACCTATCCAGAACCTGCTTGTTTCGTTGGATACGCTTGGTCCGAGGTGATCTCTGAGAGAACTTCAATGCCCAATGTATCCGCGGGATCAGCCTCCCCGGCAGTTGAATGCGCAATTAAATGTTTATTCGCTGTCTCACTGTGCCTGGTCGAGATACTCTGCTGCTATAAAAACCTGATGCTTCAAATGCTTCATCTTCAGCTACTTCAGTTCCATCATTAATAAATTCGAACACCATTAATATATGGGCAACTATTCGCATAGTTACCAGATCACCTGGGTCCTGACGCTCAGTATGTTGCCCGTCGTAGGCTGTTAAACTCTGCCAGATGCAACCAATCCCTTACTGGCGCCTTTCCGGCTTTTATTTCTTCCATTTCGCTTTCATCGGTGCTTTTGCTCCTTACTGGAGCCTCTACCTGAAATCCCTTTCGTTCAGTGCTTTTCAGATTGGCATACTCATGTCCCTCTTGCATGTGACGCGTATTTTTGCGCCGGCTGCCTGGGGCTGGCTTGCCGATCATACCGGCAAGCGGTTGCTGATCGTACGATCGGCGGCAATTACGGGATTGATAAGTTATTGCGCGGTTTTTTTCGGCGAGTCGTTTACGTGGCTATTCGTAACCATGGCGCTGCTAAGTTTTTTCTGGAGCGCCTCTTTGCCCTTGATCGAAGCAACCACGCTTTCCTATCTTGGTGAAAGCACCGCAAAGTATGGGCGTATTCGAGTCTGGGGTTCAGTGGGATTTATTTTTGCGGTGACAAGCGTCGGCTATCTGCTTGATTCAACAAATATTGCTGCACTATTGTGGGCAGTGCTCGGATTCAAGCTGGGCATTGTCATCTTTTCGCGCCAGATCCCGGAGGGCGAGATAGTGGTCCATGCTGCCGATAGTCACTCCATTCGACAAATATTCAAGCGTCCGGAAGTGCTGGCGTTTTTCGGTGCCTGTTTGTTGATGGCGCTTGCGCATGGCCCCTATTACACTTTCTATTCCATTTATCTGGTGGAAAACGGTTATAGCAAGAGCATGGTCGGTTGGTTATGGGCTATCGGCGTAATTTGTGAAATAGGCATTTTTTTCCTGATGCCCCAGTTGATGCACCGTTTCGGCCTTAAGCAGATCATGGTTTTCAGCCTGAGCTGCGCGATAGTGCGTTTCCTGATGATCGGCTGGGGAGTGGACTGGCCGGCCATCATATTATTGGCGCAAATACTTCATGCTGCGACCTACGGTGCTCACCACGCCACGGCCATGATGTTCGTGCATCGACTCTTTCGTGGGCGCCATCAAGGCAAGGGGCAAGCGCTCTACACCAGCCTTACATTCGGCATCGGTGGCACGATTGGCGGAATATTCAGCGGCTATGCCTGGGAATCGCTCGGGCCGGGCCTTACATTTACCGTGAGCGCAGCCGCTGTTCTGCTTGGGTTGACATTGGTAATGTGGAAGATGGACGTTGAGCAGTAACGGAAAATGAGGTACAACGCTCATGTCACTGTTTCTTGCTGTCCCGTTATGGGATAATTTCAGATTCCACCGGAATCGAGGTTCGATTAAACCTAAATCCGAATTCTGAGAAATGCAAACGCTATACGACAAACTCTGGCAGAGCCATGTGGTACATGAGGAATCCGATAAGCCGGATGGCATGACTTTGCTCTATATCGACCGTCACCTTGTGCACGAAGTCACCAGTCCGCAGGCATTCGAAGGATTGAAGCTGGCTGGACGCAAGCCCTGGCGGCTGGATTCGATCCTGGCAGTAGCCGATCATAACGTGCCCACCACCCGGCGTGACCACGGCATCAGCGACCCGATCTCGCGTCTCCAGGTAGAGACCCTTGACCAGAATTGCGAGGAACTGGGCATCACCGAATTCAGAATGAATGACCTGCGCCAGGGTATTGTTCACGTAATAGGCCCGGAGCAGGGCGCCACGTTGCCCGGCATGACGGTGGTATGCGGTGATTCGCATACCAGTACGCACGGTGCATTTGCCTGTCTTGCCTTTGGTATCGGCACTTCGGAGGTGGAGCACGTGCTCGCGACACAGTGTCTGCTTTTGAAAAAAGCAAAAACGATGCGGGTTGCAATCGAGGGCGACCTTGGTCATGGCATTACAGCCAAGGATATCGCGCTTGCCCTTATTGGTGAGATCGGTACGGCGGGCGGCACGGGCTATGCAATCGAATTCGCCGGCAGCGCCATATGCGAACTCTCCATGGAGGCACGGATGACGCTTTGCAACATGGCTATCGAGGCGGGGGCGCGCGCAGGCATGGTAGGGGTGGACGATACTACTATCGACTATCTCAGGGGGCGGCCTTTTGCACCAAAAGGTGATTTGTGGGACAGAGCCGTGGTTTACTGGCGCACGCTGAAAAGCGACGACGGTGCAAGCTTCGACAAGACGATATCGCTGGATGCGGCACAGATCAAGCCACAGATAACCTGGGGAACGTCTCCCGAAATGGTGGCGGCTATCGACGGAAAGGTGCCTGATCCTTCGCGAATTACCGATAGCGTGAAGCGCCACGATATGGAGCATGCGCTGAAGTATATGGGACTTGCTCCCAACACCCCGATCAGCGAAATTCGTCCGGATAAGATATTCATCGGTTCCTGCACAAATGCGCGCATTGAAGATCTGCGGGCTGCGGCGAAGGTGGTGAAAGGGAGGCGTATTGCCGCGAGCATCAAGCTTGCGATGGTGGTGCCGGGTTCGGGCCTGGTAAAGCGGCAGGCGGAACAGGAAGGGCTGGACCGGATATTTCTTGACGCCGGCTTTGAATGGCGGGAACCGGGTTGCTCGATGTGCCTCGCGATGAACGATGACCGGCTTGAATCTGGCGAGCGTTGTGCTTCTACTTCCAATCGCAATTTCGAGGGCCGGCAGGGGTCGGGGGGGCGCACTCATCTGGTGAGCCCGGCCATGGCGGCAGCCGCTGCGGTAGCGGGACATTTTGTCGATGTACGGGAAATATATTAAAATTCCGGGGCAATAAAAACGGGTTCTTTTTTTACTACAAAACGGGAGTTGCAATGAGAACGTTTTCAATGATGGTTGCCTTGATCGCTGTCTTCGGTCTGTCTGCATGTAATACCATGCAAGGCTTCGGTAAGGATCTCCAGAGTGGTGGTGAAGCGATACAAAAACAGGCGCAATAGATAGAGTTATTGGCTCGTGAAAAAATTTGTTTTCTGCGACGGATTGGTGGCGCCGCTTGATCGCGCTAATGTCGATACCGACGCCATCATTCCCAAGCAATTTCTGAAATCCATCAAACGGTCTGGTTTCGGGCAGAACCTGTTTGACGAGTGGCGTTATCTGGATCACGGCGAACCGGGTATGGATGCCGCCCGGCGCAAGCCCAATCCGGATTTCATACTCAACCTGGCGCGCTACCAGGGTGCGCAAATACTGCTTGCGCGCTCAAATTTCGGCTGTGGTTCGAGCCGCGAACACGCGCCGTGGGCGCTTCAGGACTATGGCTTTCAAGTGGTCATCGCGCCCAGTTTCGCTGATATTTTTTTCAACAACTGTTTCAAGATCGGCCTGCTTCCCATTGTGCTCGATACGGCTGACGTGGATCAGTTGTTCTCGGAGGTAGAGGCCACTGCCGGCTATCGGTTGCGGGTTGACTTGCAGCATCAATCGGTAACGACGCCCAGCGGTAAATCCTTCTCTTTCGATATCGATCCCTTCCGTAAACATACTTTATTGAATGGCCTGGATGAAATTGGTCTGACTTTGCAACATATGGACAAGATCAAGGCCTTTGAAGAGAAGCACCGGGCTGCACAGCCCTGGTTGTTTACATGATCCTGAATCCGGTAGTTGACCGCTCATTTAATAGATCAGTGTCATGATTAATAACAATATCAAATATTATTTGACGCTCACCTTGTGGGTGAGGCCGCTACGGGGGGAAGTGTACGGTTTTTGCGGCACATGGCTGCGTTGCAACTCCTTGGAATGGAATGACCATTCCGCGTCGTTGCGCCTTGCCCTGTACCCCAAAAACCGTACACTTCCCCCCGTCCAACTACCGGATTTAGGATAATTTTTCTTCCGGTTTAAACGAAGGATTTTATGAAAATTGCAATCCTGGCTGGAGACGGTATCGGCCCGGAAATTATCGCCCAGGCTGTGCGAGTGCTGGAAGCATTAAGAAGCGACGGGTTAAAGTTTGAGCTGGAACCGGGTTTATTGGGTGGTTGTGCCGTAGAAGCAACTGGTGAGCCGTTTCCGGAAGCGACACGCAATCTTGTGGCCGGTGCGGATGCCGTGATCCTGGGTGCCGTTGGAGGTCCCCAATTTGACACGCTGCCGCGTCACCTGCGGCCGGAACGGGGTTTGCTCAGTATTCGAAAGGCGCTGAATCTGTTTGCCAACCTGCGCCCCGCGATACTGTATCCTGAGCTTGCCAATGCTTCGACGCTAAAACCCGAAGTGGTGGCGGGCCTGGATATTCTCATCGTGCGTGAATTGACGGGCGATATCTATTTCGGCGAGCCGCGGGGCATTGAATGTCGCGACGGCCAGCGTGTTGGTTACAATACCATGATCTACAGCGAAACCGAGATTCGCAGAATTGCCCGGGTGGCTTTTCAGGCGGCGCGTAAACGTCGTCGCAGCCTTTGCTCGGTGGACAAGATGAATGTGCTCGAATGCACCCAACTATGGCGCGACGTGGTGACCGAGACAGCGAAAGATTATCCGGACGTGGAACTCTCGCACATGCTGGTGGATAATGCCGCTATGCAGTTGGTGCGCAATCCTCGGCAGTTCGATGTGATGGTGACGGGCAACATGTTCGGCGATATCCTGTCGGATGAAGCTTCCATGCTGACCGGTTCGATCGGCATGCTGCCATCGGCCTCGCTGGACGACAGAAACAAGGGCCTTTATGAGCCCATACATGGTTCCGCTCCCGACATTGCCGGCAAAGACGTGGCGAATCCCCTGGCAACAATATTGTCGGTGGCGATGATGCTGCGCTATACGTTCGACCAGGAAGCGGCTGCCTCCCGCATTGAGAGTGCGGTAAAGAAAGTCCTGGCTCAGGGGTATCGCACTGAAGACATCTACGAGGCGGGAACGAAAAAGGTCGGCACGGCGTCAATGGGCGATGCGGTCCTGGCAAATATATAGGTAAATGGTTGAAAGAGACCAGGTTCAGTTTCCTGGAGAGAGGCGATCAATGAAACGAGTTGGGTTTATTGGCTGGCGGGGCATGGTAGGGTCGGTGCTCATGCAGCGCATGCGGGAAGAAAATGATTTTGCATTGGTGGAGCCGACTTTCTTTTCCACTTCCCAGAAAGGCGGTAAAGGTCCGGATATCGGCCAGGAAACGCCGTTGCTCGAGGATGCGCATGATATAAACCAGCTTAAGTCGATGGACATCCTTGTTTCCTGCCAGGGTGGAGACTACACCAGCGCGATCTTCCCCAAACTGCGTGAAGCGGGCTGGCGGGGTTACTGGATCGATGCGGCCTCCACATTGCGCATGGTGGACGACGCAATCATCATACTCGACCCCGTCAATCTGCCGGTTATCGAGCAGGCGCTGCACGACGATGTCAAAAATTACATCGGTGGCAATTGCACCGTCAGCTTGATGCTGATGGCTGTGGGCGCATTATTCGAAGAAGACCTGGTGGAATGGATGAGCGCCATGACTTATCAGGCCGCATCCGGCGCGGGCGCGCAGAACATGCGGGAATTATTGCTGCAAATGGGTGAAGCGCATCGTGTGGCGAAAAATTTGCTGGACGACCCGGCCGCGGGCATACTTGACATTGACAGGGAGGTTGCGGGGACATTGCGCAATGGGAATTTTCCCACCGCGAATTTCGGCGTGCCGCTGGCAGGCAGCCTCATTCCCTGGATAGACAAGGATCTGGGCAACGGACAGACCAGAGAAGAATGGAAAGGCCAGTCCGAGACGAACAAGATCCTGGGGCGCGCTGATCAGGTGATACCTGTCGATGGTATTTGTGTTCGCGTCGGTGCAATGCGATGCCACAGCCAGGCGCTGACCATCAAGCTCAAGAAGGACGTCCCGCTGGATGAGATAGAGGATATTCTTGCTGCATCCAACAGTTGGGTACGGGTTATCCCGAACGAGCGCGAGAGCACCTTGCAAGAGTTGACCCCGGCTGCGGTTACCGGAAGACTGACGATTCCAGTGGGGAGGCTGCGCAAGCTTGCCATGGGAGGAGAATATCTCTCGGCGTTTACGGTGGGAGATCAGTTATTGTGGGGCGCGGCGGAACCTTTGCGCAGGATGCTGAGAATTCTGGTTCAAGCCTGAGACTCGGCGGAACCGTCTTTTGCCTCATTCGGGAAGAAATTTGATTTAGCCCGGATGTTTCATAAATTCGCGTGATGATTGCGCAGGATTTTGTTTTGTAGGGAGATTTTGTGAAAGAGTGGCGTAGTTATTCATACGCCCGACTGAGCGAAATTTTCATACGAAACAAAAGACCAGCGAGGGCACGCAAATTTATGAAACATCCGGGTTATGCGAGTCGTGCAAAATGGGGCTTATATTAATTCCATGCTTAAGCGATTTTCCTGTTTTTCCGATAGAAAATCATCTCAACGATCCTGCTCACGGTATTCGCTTGGTGGTTTGATGCCGATAACGTTTCGCAGCAATACTTATTTTCTTCCCTGTAAACGAGGTTCGGGTATAACTTGGCGGGAGGGTTAGTAATAGACTAACAATAGACAAGCTTCAGCCAAATATTAATGCCGGCCCCGTGATATTTATCCATATATCCTCCTCAAGAGTGTACGGCTGTGCGGAAGTTTACTTCTAAAGCATGTTTGTTTTTATTTGCAATTTTTTTGCCGGTGGCCGGATATGCAGTTGGCTTGGGCAGGCTGACCGTCAATTCGGCTCAGGGACACTCCTTTAAAGCAGAAATCGAGCTGGTTGCGGTAAAGAAAGAAGAGAAACCTTCTCTAATGGCGCGTCTTGCCTCACAAGAAACGTATCGCCAAGCCAACATCGATTATTCTTCTGTCCTTTCGACATTTAATGCGAGTATTGAAACCCGCTCCGACGGGCAGCCCTACGTCAGGATTATGTCTCCGCAACCCATTGCCGAACCGTTTCTCAATATGTTGGTTGAGCTGAATTGGTCGACGGGACGATTACTGCGCGAATATACCGTGCTGCCCAGTCCGTCCGAAATTGATGCGCATCCGCCCTCTGAATCGGTCGTTGGCAAATCAGATGCGTCAGTCAAGCAGGATGAGAAGTTGCCAATACAGGATGAGTCCAATTCCGCCAGCAAGACTCATACTGCCTATGGTCCGGTAAAGCAGGGCGATACTTTAGTCAGAATAGCGAAAAATATCGTTTTTCCCGCTGGGGTGAGCTTGAATCAGATGCTGGTCGCGTTGCATCGCGCAAATTGCGACGCTTTCTTCGGCAATAATATGAATCAGCTCAAGACAGGACCTATATTAAGGATACCGGACAATAGTGAAATCGGTGCGATAACCCAAGCAGAAGCCAATCGGGAGGTGAAAGCACAGACCGCGAATTGGTACCGGCGGAGGTTTGCGGATAGAGAAGGAGCGACCGAGGAACTGAAGCAAACGGTCGGTGGAAGGATTGAACCCGCTGTTGAGGTAGATATTATTCCGGCCCAGGAGCTTTCCCGTGAGACTTTAAAGCTTTCAAAGGTGAAGAAAGCGGGAATGGGAGCGCATACATCAGAAACAATATCGGTGGGATCGTGGGCGACGAGGCAGGCGGAAAAGAGCCAAGTGCCCAGCGTGGGCTCTATGCAATGAAGGAGGGTGCTGCAGCAAAGCACAGGTCGCTTGACGAAACCAGGAATAACTCATAAACAAGCTGGATTATTACCGGACTGCCCTTTTCATTCATATGTTCAATTCTTCTGCTTCTTCCGCAAAATTTGCTTAATGAATCTCTGTTCAAGTGGCATGTGGGCGCTACGATAAAAATAGGCGCACAGGTGTCCGTGCGGTGAGAATTGCATTGGTGCTGGAGTACGATGGCAGCAGTTTTTGTGGCTGGCAAAGCCAGCGATCGGGCGGTTCGGTCCAGGATGCGGTGGAAGCCGCGTTATCCAGAATCGCATGCAGGGATGTTCGAGTAGTAACCGCCGGACGCACCGATGCCGGCGTTCACGCCGCGTATCAGGTAGTGCATTTCGATACGCAGGCAGAGCGGCCCATGGGAGCTTGGGTTCGCGGGGCTAACGCGCTATTACCGGATAGCATCGCAATATTATGGGCATCCGAGATTGCGGACGATTTCCATGCGCGCTACTGTGCCATCGAGCGCTGTTACCTCTATCTCCTATTGAATCATCCGGCGCGCCCAGGGCTTTACCAAGGCAATATCGGCTGGTTTCATCAGACTCTTGATATTGAACCCATGCAGGCCGCCGCGCAGACGCTGCTGGGAGAGCATGATTTCAGCGCTTTCAGGGCGGCAGAATGCCAGGCAAAATCTCCCGTACGCACTCTGACGAAACTGGAAATTATCCGGTTGGGCGACACCATCGCATTCGAACTGCGCGCCAATGCGTTTTTGCATCACATGGTGCGCAATATCGTCGGTTGCCTGATATATGTGGGAAAGCGCAAATATCCACCTGAATGGATAGGCGCGCTGCTTGAAAGCGGTAAGCGTAGCGATGCGGCGCCGACTTTTTCCGCTGCCGGATTATACCTGGCGGGTATTACCTATGATGCCAAATGGAAGTTGCCGTCTTTTGTCGAACCACCGCTTGCCGCGGTATTGCCAAGGACGAGCAGGCCCCGCTAGCCGTCTGGGTCGCGGACCCGATGGTGGCGAACAAAACTCAGCGAAAGGGAAAGAAGAAATTACAAGTATGTCTACCAAAGTAAAAATTTGCGGTATAACGCGTGTGGAGGATGCGCTGGCAGCAGTGCGTTTTGGTGCCAACGCCATTGGGTTTGTATTCTGGAAGAAAAGTGCGCGTTATGTGACACCGGCAAAAGCGCAGGAAATTATTGCCGCGCTACCGCCATTCATTACAGCGGTGGGTGTCTATGTCGATCCTGATCCGGATTGGGTGGAAGAAACATTTTCTGTAGCCAGCCTGAATTTGCTGCAATTTCATGGCAATGAAGACCCCGGGTTTTGTCGGCAATTTTCGCAGCCTTATATAAAGGCGATGCGAGTCAGGGCGAGCGTAGATTTGCTACAATACGCCACCCGTTATACCGGGGCCAGCGGATTGTTGCTGGATACCTATGTCGAAGGTGAGCCGGGCGGCACAGGCCATGCATTTGACTGGCGTCTGATTCCTCGGGAATTGCCGCTGCCCCTGATTCTTTCGGGAGGACTGCACTCGGGTAATGTTGCCAGTGCGATCCAGCAGGCACAGCCTTGGGCAGTAGATGTATCAAGTGGCGTGGAAAGCGCCAAAGGTATCAAGGACGTGGAAAAAATTTCCGCTTTCATGCGAGGAGTTCGAACCAGTGAAAGTTTATGATCTTCCGGATAGCCATGGACATTTTGGTCCATATGGCGGCATTTTTGTCGCTGAAACACTTATTGCAGCGCTGGAAGATTTGCGCGTTCAGTACGAGCATTATCGTAGTGATACCGACTTTCAGGCGGAATTTGCTTACGAGTTAAAGCATTATGTGGGGCGGCCCAGCCCCATCTATCATGCCAGAAGATGGTCGGCACATCTGGGAGGTGCGCAGATTCTGCTGAAGCGTGAAGACCTGAATCATACCGGGGCGCACAAGATCAACAATGCTATCGGGCAGGCGCTCCTGGCCAGGCGCATGGGGAAATCGCGCGTGATCGCCGAGACCGGCGCGGGCCAGCACGGTGTAGCCAGCGCTACAGTCGCCGCGCGCTATGGCATGGAATGTGTCGTTTACATGGGCTCCGTCGATGTGGAACGCCAGGCCGCCAATGTTTATCGGATGAAGCTCCTGGGAGCAACAGTCATACCGGTCGAATCAGGTTCGCGAACATTGAAGGACGCCCTGAATGAAGCCATGCGCGACTGGGTAACCAACATCGAAGATACATTCTATATTATTGGCACCGTAGCGGGACCGCATCCCTATCCGATGATGGTACGCGACTTCCAGGCAATAATCGGGCGTGAAGCAATTGTACAGATGCAAGAGGAATACGGGCGGCAGCCGGATGCGTTGATTGCCTGCGTGGGTGGCGGGTCAAATGCTATCGGCCTTTTTTATCCTTATATAGAAAGTAATGTAAGGATGGTCGGCGTGGAAGCGGCGGGACGCGGAATTGAGAGTGGGCAGCATGCGGCTTCCCTGACGATGGGAAGATCCGGCGTATTGCACGGAAATCGCACCTATCTGATCCAGGATGAGAACGGTCAGATTGTCGAGACCCACTCTATTTCAGCCGGGCTGGATTATCCTGGCGTCGGCCCCGAGCACGCCTGGCTCAAGGACAGCAATCGTGCTGAATATATCGCCATTACCGACGACCAGGCGCTGGAGGCGTTCCATTCACTGTGTCATTACGAAGGCATCATACCGGCGCTGGAATCCAGTCATGCGCTGGCTTATGCCGCCCAGCTCGCGCCCTCGCTTGGCAAGGATAAGCTGCTGCTGGTGAACCTGTCCGGACGTGGGGACAAAGATATGGCCACTGTAGCGCAGGCTTCCAATATAACCTTCTGAAATCATCATACATGTCTCGTATCGCTACCGTATTCGGCAACCTGCTCCAGAAAAAAAGAAAAGCACTGATTCCTTTCATCACTGCTGGCGACCCCGAGCCCGCGATGATGGTTCCATTGATGCATGAGCTGGTAAAGGCAGGCGCCGACATCATCGAACTGGGCGTCCCGTTTTCGGACCCCATGGCGGACGGGCCGACCATACAGCGGTCTTCGGAGCGCGCGCTCAAGCATGGTGTAGGTCTGAAGGATGTGCTGACAATGGTGGAGGAATTCAGGAAAACCGATACATACACACCGGTTGTACTGATGGGTTATGCCAACCCGATAGAATCGATGGGCTACGAGAAATTCGCGGTGGGAGCAAAAAAATGCGGGATAGATGGCGTGCTGGTAGTGGATTATCCACCGGAAGAGTCCCGGGAATGGGTAAGCAATCTTGAACGCCAGCAAATAGATGCGATTTTCCTGCTTTCCCCCACTACTCCGCAAGTGCGCGTCGAGCGGGTAGCGGAGCTGGCGCGGGGATACATATATTATGTTTCGCTAAAAGGCGTAACCGGTGCATTAAGTCTCGATCTCCGCGATGTCGCCAACAAACTGGTTCAGTTGCGCACCCGCATCTCCATTCCCATTGGCGTCGGTTTCGGCATACGCGACGGCGCAACGGCCAAAGCCGTGGCGGGCCTTGCCGACGCTGTCGTGATAGGTAGCCGCATCATTGAAGAAATAGAAAATTCAACCAGGGAGAATTTATTAACGAACGTATACGGCTTGGTAAAAAATCTCCGTGCCGCCATCGACGAAGCCAGCGCTGAACACGCATCATCCATCATTTAAACTAATTTATGAGCTGGTTCCAGAAACTTCTTCCCCCAAAAATAAAACGCAAGGTAAGCGGCGAAAAAAAGGCCGTGCCTGAGGGATTGTGGAGCAAGTGCGCATCTTGCGAAGCAGTGCTTTATTACTCTGATCTGGGTAACAATCTAAATGTCTGCCCCAAGTGCAATCATCACAACCGCATTTCTGCCCGGGTGCGTCTTGATTTATTCCTGGATGCCGAAGGCCGTCATGAGATCGGCGCGGAAGTGCAATCGCTTGACCCGCTTAAATTCAAGGATAACAAGCGTTATATCGACAGGTTATCGGAAGCGAAAAGAGATACGGATGAAAATGACGCCCTCGTGGTCATGCAGGGCAGCGTCAAAACCGTACCCCTGGTTGCAGCGGCATTCGAATTCGGTTTCATGGGGGGCTCGATGGGCTCGGCGGTAGGTGAGCGCTTCGTGCGTGCGGTGCAAACATGCGTCGAGCAACATGTGGCTTTTGTATGCTTCGCCGCCAGTGGCGGCGCGCGCATGCAGGAAGGCTTGCTGTCATTGATGCAGATGGCTAAAACAACAGCGGTTCTGACTCAACTGAGCCAGGAGCGGCTACCTTTCATCTCGGTATTGACAGACCCCACCATGGGTGGGGTGTCGGCCAGTTTTGCCTTCATCGGTGACGTGGTAATCGCCGAGCCAGGAGCATTGATCGGATTCGCAGGGCCGCGCGTTATCGAGCAGACTGTGCGGCAAACCCTGCCGGAAGGGTTTCAACGTGCCGAATTCCTGCTGGAACACGGTGCTATAGACATGATTGTAGATCGCCGGCTCATGCGCGATAAGGTTGCCAACCTATGTTCGCTGCTGATGCGCGTTTCTCCGCCGGCAACTTGATCTTTGGCTCACCTGATCATGTCGTCATGATGTTCATGCCGGGTGGCGCAAGATAGTAATGAGCAAACCCGATACAAAATCCAGAACGCTTTCCGATTGGCTGAACTGGCTTGAACGTATCCATCCGAAGTCCATCGAGATGGGACTGGACAGGATAAATCGGGTGAAGGCGGGCTTGAATCTTGCATGTTCCTTTCCCATCATCACGGTCGGGGGCACTAACGGCAAAGGGTCGACATGTGCCATGATGGAGGCGATTCTTACCCGCGCCGGGTATCGCGTTGGCTGTTACACTTCTCCGCACTTGCTGCGTTATAACGAGCGCGTGCGGGTGAACCGAAAGGAAGCCAGCGATGACGAGTTATGTAATGCTTTTCAAATAGTGGAATCGGCCCGGCTTGACAGCGGTATTCCTCTGACCTATTTTGAGTTTGGCACACTGGCCGCAATGCAACTATTCAAACAGGCCGAAGTGGAAGTCGCGATCATGGAAGTGGGACTGGGCGGCCGGTTGGACGCAGTCAATATTTTTGATGCTGATTGTGCGGTTATCACCAGTGTTGACTTCGATCATATGGATTATCTGGGTACCACTCGGGAGGAAATTGGATTTGAGAAGGCCGGAATTTTCAGAAACGGAAAGACTGCTATTTGCTCGGAACCGGATATTCCCGAGACCGTACGGCTTCACGCAGAAGCGATTGGCGCGAATTTGATGCACATCGGCGAGCACTTCGGTTACTCGACCAGCGCAACCGGATGGAGTTTCTGGGGAAATGGGGGCAAGCGTCATTCGCTGCCCTACCCGGCATTGCGGGGCGCTTATCAGTTGCGCAACGCCAGCGCCTGTCTTGCTGCGCTGGATGCGGTAAAGGATAGCTTGCCGATTACCATGGGCGATGTACGCCAGGGACTATTGGAAGTTGTCTGGCCAGGCCGGTTTCAGGTGTTACCCGGCCGTCCTGTGACGGTACTGGATGTGGCACACAATCCGGGCGCCGCGCGCGCCTTGGCTACCGGCCTCGACAGCATGGGCCGCCATCAAAAGACTTATGCGGTATTTGCAATGCTCAAAGATAAGGATATTGCCGGTGTGGCGCGGGCACTTGCGGCAAAAGTCGATGTATGGCTGACAGCGAGCATCGATATGCCACGTGGGGCTGCAGCTGGTGACGTGGCGCGGGCTCTGAAGGAGGCAGGTGTGGGTGAGGAGACAATTCAGAGTTTTCCGGACCCGGCCGCAGCATATGCATTTGCCTGTGAGCACGCAACCGTAAATGATAGAATCTGTGTTTTTGGCTCATTCCATACCGTGGCCGAAGTGTTGCGGTACCGGAACGCGGTTGAGCACGGTTAGAATCAAACAGAGACGAATGGCAAAGACCGTCAGCGAAGAAGAGATTCAGCTAAGGAAACGCGCCAGAAGACGTCTCGTCGGCGCAATTACACTGGTGGTCACTGCGGTTGTCATTCTGCCGATGGTGCTCGATAGCAAACCGGAGCAGAGAAGTCACGAAATTGACATTCGCATACCATCTGAAGACTCGGTGGAAGAGCTCGCACCCGAGGTCGCCCTTCGTACAGAAGCACCGGCCAGGACTGTTCCAGAAAAATTGGAAACCGGAATAGGTCAGGAAGAGCCGGTAGTCTCCGAGCCATCAGTAAAGCCTGCCCAAGCCGCGAATGAATCGATAGAGAAACCGGCGGCGAACAGCATGGATTCCAAAGGTGAATCGGGAACGGGAAATGCAAAAGCTACCGTTCCTGCCACTGCCGCTACTGTATTCGTAGTGCAATTGGGCGCTTTTTCCGATCCGGGCAAAGCTAGGCAGCAGCTGCAGAGCGTGACATCGAAGGACAGCAGGTCCAAGGCCTATACGGAAACACTGAAGGTCGACAGCGGCACTGAAAAGGGCGAGATAACGCGTGTTCGGGTAGGACCGTTTGATACGCGTGAGGAGGCGGAGCGTACGCGTGAGAAACTGAAGAAACTTGGATTCGATGGCGTAGTCGCGGAGAAGTAGGATGATGGAACCATTACCGCACAGGAAAATTGCCCTTCTGTAATTTCGTTCCTGTTTACGAATGACTATTTTCGATTACTGCGTTCTTGCCATACTTGTTGTATCCATTTTGCTGAGTGTGATACGAGGCGTGGTGCGCGAATCATTGTCGCTGGCGGGCTGGATCGTCGCATTCATGGTGGCAAACTCATTTTCAGCAGGGTTCGCGCCCATGCTGCCATCCGGTATCGCCGGCGAAACATTGCGTATGTTGCTGGCATTCGCTGCATTATTCCTGTCGGTGCTGCTGGCGATGAGCCTGATCGCCATGCTGGTCTCAGCGTTGGTAAAAAGTGTGGGATTGGGGTTTGCAGATCGTTTTTTTGGTTCGTTGTTCGGTTTTATACGAGGGTTGCTGGTAGTGTTATTGGTTGTGCTGGCAGCGGGATTCACTGCGCTGCCGCAAGAGCCGTTCTGGCAAAAGGCCTTGCTCAGCAAACCGCTGGAGACAGCGGCAATGTTGGTAATACCATGGTTGCCGCCAGATTTGTCCACGCGTATCAATTATGTGAAATTAAAGCGCGGACAGTGACTAGCAGCCTGTCGGTATAATACAGCGCTCGGCAATTCCATTCGTCCATATCCGGATAAACCTTTTGTACAGTTTTAATCAAAATCAAAGCCATCTTTGCGGAGTGTGGTCATGTGTGGAATTCTGGGCTTAGTCGCACAAACAGCCGTCAACCAGTTGCTGTACGACGGCTTGCTGGTACTCCAGCACCGCGGACAGGATGCAGCCGGCATCGTTACTGCCCAAGGTAATACTTTCCACATGCACAAGGGTGGCGGCCTGGTCCGCGATGTGTTCCGTACCCGCAACATGCGTGCTTTGCTTGGTAACATGGGCATTGGTCATGTGAGATATCCCACCGCTGGCTCCGCTGAATCGTCGGCTGAGGCACAGCCGTTCTATGTGAACTCCCCGTTCGGAATCGTACTTGGGCACAACGGCAATCTCACGAATGCAGCCCAACTCAATGATGAGTTGTTTCGTGAAGATTTGCGCCACGTCAATACCAGTTCCGATTCGGAAGTGCTTCTCAACGTACTCGCCCATGAGTTGCAAAGAAGTACGAAAAACCACCAGCTCGACCTTGCCGCTATTTTTGACGCAGTGTCCGGCGTACATCGGCGCTGTCGAGGTGCTTATGCAGTGGTGGCAATGATCTCGGGTTATGGATTGCTCGCTTTTCGCGACCCTTACGGCATCCGTCCATTGGTGTTCGGCTCTGCTGAAACCGAGCATGGGATGGAATACCTGGTGGCGTCCGAAAGTGTGGCGCTCGATACATTAGGGTTTAAGCTGGTGCGCGATGTCGCCCCCGGCGAAGCAATTTTTATCGACGAGAACGGTAATTTCCACAATAAGCAATGTGCCGCCAATCCCACGCAGAATCCGTGTATTTTCGAGTATGTCTATATGGCGCGCCCGGATTCCGTCATGGATGGTATCTCAGTATATGAAACGCGTCTTAACATGGGCGAGAGCCTGGCTGACAAGATCGCCGCAACCATGCGTCATCTGGATATCGATGTGGTGATTCCGATCCCGGACTCCAGTCGCCCCAGTGCTTTGCAGCTCGCTAATCGCCTTGGCGTGAGCTTTCGCGAAGGTTTCGTAAAGAACCGCTATATCGGGCGTACTTTTATCATGCCGGGCCAGCAGCAGAGGCGCAAATCCGTTCGACAAAAACTCAATGCAATGAGTGTGGAATTTCGCGGTAAAAATGTACTGCTGGTAGACGATTCGATTGTGCGTGGCACCACCAGCCTCGAAATTGTGCAAATGGCGCAGGAGGCCGGCGCCCATAAGGTATTTTTTGCTTCGGCCGCGCCACCGGTGAGATTTCCCAACGTTTATGGAATTGATATGCCGACGCGCCGCGAGCTCATCGCTACCGGGCGGAATGAAGACGAGATCTGCCACGAGATCGGTGCCGACCACCTCGTTTATCAGGATCTCGATTCGCTCGTCAAAGATGTATGCCGCGTCAATCCATCGATTACGCATTATGAAACGTCCTGTTTCGATGGGCGCTACATCACCGGCGATGTTACGCCGGAGTATCTCGCTTTACTGGAGGCGCAGCGTGATGGCGGCGCGCCCTTGTCTCGCTCACGGTCCAGTACGCAGCTGGATTTGAACCTGGTGGCGATCGATTAATGGAGATTTGACAAAAACAGTTATCGGGCGTAATTTGACTGTAGCGCCGATTTGATATTCAGCTTGCGGGCGCATTATAAATTCGGCTAAAGCGGGAAACCCGTTTTAGCGAATGCTGAACGGGTTTTTTTTGGGAGTTAAGCATGTCTGATGATTTTGAGCTGGAAACCCTGGCGTTACACACCGGTATTCACCGTAGTCAATTCAATGAACACTCGGAGGCCTTGTACCTGACTTCGAGTTTTGTATTTGACAGCGCAGCCCAGGCTGCGGCGCGCTTTTCGGGTGCGGAATCCGGAAATATTTACTCGCGATTCACCAACCCCACGGTTACGGCTTTCGAAGAGCGGCTTGCCGCGCTTGAAGGCGCAGAAGCATGTGTTGCCACTTCTTCGGGGATGTCAGCCATACTTGCCTGCGTGATGGGGCTGCTCTCCGCCGGCGATCATGTCATCGCGTCGCGCAGTCTTTTCGGTGCAACCGTGAGTCTGTTCAATAATATCCTCAAGCGCTTCAATATCGAAACGACGTTTGTTTCCGCCACCGATGTCGCAGCCTGGGAAGCGGCGGTAAAACCCACCACAAAACTCATGTTTATCGAAACGCCGTCAAATCCGTTGACTGAAGTCTCGGACATCGCCGCACTCGCACACGTGGCAAAAAAAGCCGGCGCATGGCTTGCGGTCGATAATTGCTTTTGTTCGCCCGCGCTGCAGCGACCGCTGGATCTGGGCGCCGATCTTGTGGTTCACTCCGCCACCAAGTATCTCGAAGGGCAGGGTAGAGTTTTAGGTGGCGCCGTACTGGGGAAGCGCGACCTGGTGATGGAAGGCGGAATTTTTGGCTTTCTGCGTACCGCGGGGCCGAGTTTGAGCCCTTTCAACGCCTGGGTTATTTTAAAGGGAATGGAAACCCTGAAGCTGCGCATGGATGCGCATTCTGCAAATGCCATGCAGATCGCTTGCTGGCTGGAAGCGCAGCCCGGTGTGGCGCGGGTTCACTACCCGGGTTTGCCCTCACACCCCCAGCACGAGCTTGCCAGACGCCAACAGAAAACCGGTGGTGGAATCGTTTCATTCGAGTTGAAAAATGGAAGAGAAGCGGCATGGCGGGTAGTGGACTCCGTTCGATTGATTTCGATCACCGCCAACCTGGGGGATGCCAAGAGTACGCTCACCCATCCCGCCACCACCACTCATGCCCGTATCAGTCAGGAAAGTCGGGATGCCGCCGGGATCACCGAAGGTTTATTGCGCATCGCGGTGGGACTCGAAGCGGTAAAGGATATCCAGGCTGATCTTGCAAGAGGATTAAACGCATAATCTTCCACTGGACCAACGAGACGGTTCAGCTTCAGTGAAGCGTGGCTTCATAGAGGGGCATGACGCTCGGTAACAACGATTCAATCTGCTGGACTCGGCTCGAGTCCGTAGGATGGCTGCTCAGGAATTCGGGAAGCTGGCCGCCACTGTTGGCATTCATCATTTTTTGCCACAACGTAACACCGGCGCGCGGGTTATAGCCTGCACGTGCGGTCAATTCCAGCCCGATGCGGTCTGCCTCGGCCTCGTCGGTACGGCTAAAATGCGTTGCGACCAGGGCCTGATAACCGACGTTGGCGAGAGTGGTGGCATTCTGGCTGAGCCCAAATGCCGCGGCGCCCAGACCCATCGCGGTCTGCGCCGCGATTGCCTGCGACACCTGCTCACGTGAATGTTCACGCAAGGCGTGGGCGATTTCATGCCCCATCACCACTGCAATTTCCGCATCGTTGAGTTGAAGCTGATTGATCAGTCCGGAATAAAACATGATCTTGCCGCCAGGCATGCAAAAGGCATTGAGTTCCTTGCTGTCTATGATATTGACCTCCCACTTCCACCCGGGGGCATCCTTGCGGAATACACCAGTCTGCGGTTCGATACGGCGGGCTATTGCCTGCACCCGCTGCAGCAGTTTCGGATCCTTGTTCAACGCACCTTGTTGCGTTGCGTCCGATTTCAGCTTGGTATAACCTTGTGCGGCCGTTTGCTCCAGTTGCTCTGAAGATATCAGCATCAGTTGAGAGCGGTTCGCGCCGACCGCACCACCCGAGGTGGTGGTTGCACATCCCGTTAGCGCAGCTAACCAAAGACTGATCGATATTGCTGTAAGAATTCGAAAAGTGGACATGATTTTTCCCATTGATGAAATATTTTATTTTCCCTACACAAACAACCTCTCACGGTACGGGTGGTACATACCTCACACAGCAGTATTACCTGGCAGCGCGCCCGAGCTTGGATAAAAGGCGCTATTCCGGCTCAAAAGTTTAATAAAAACTCGTCATCATGGTACTGATAGCGAGCGTAGCTGACTTTCAAAGCCCTTAACGGATGACCCGGAATATAAATAGCGACTACTTATTTTCAACCACTTCCGCTTTCAGCAATATCACATCTTCCGATGGCACATCCTGATGACCATTTCGGGTGCCTGTCTTTACCTTCTTGATCCTGTCCACCACATCCTGGCCTTCCACTACCTTGCCAAACACGCAATAGCCGAAACCCTGGGAAGTAGGCGACGTGTAATTAAGAAAACCATTGTCCTTGACATTTATAAAAAACTGTGCTGTAGCGGAATGTACGTCGGATGTGCGTGCCATGGCAACTGTATATTTATCATTCTTGAGGCCGTTGGCAGCCTCGTTCTGAATCGGGGCGCGAACCTGCTTCTGGTTCATGCCCGGTTCGAATCCGCCTCCCTGAATCATGAAATCGTCGATCACCCTATGGAATATCGTATTGTCATAAAAGCCGCTGTTCACATAGTCTATAAAATTCTGAACGGTCAGCGGCGCCTTTTCGCTGTCCAGTTCGAGAGTGATATCGCCGTGATTGGTGTGGAGTTTGATCATGTTTGTCCTTATTTTCCAGGCAAAGTGGTGCCGGCAGCCGGCCCCTCTGTGACAAGTTTGATTTCATCGATAATTACTGTTTTTTTAGGTACGTCGCTTGGGAATGGTCCTCCAGAGCCCGTCGGCGTACCGGCAATCTTATTGACCACCTCCATCCCCTGGATAACTTTGCCGAACACGGTGTAACCATAGCCTTGCTGAGTCGGTGCAGTGTAATTGAGGAACCCGTTATTGGCTACGTTAATGAAGAATTGGGCAGAGGCCGAGTGCGGGTCCGAGGTGCGGGCCATGGCAATCGTTCCAATCTCATTTTTCAGGCCGTTGGCCGCCTCATTCTCGATGGGCTGTCTCGCCGGTTTCTGCTCGAAGGCCTTGTCGAATCCGCCGCCCTGAATCATGAACCCGGGAATTACACGATGAAATACAGTGCCCTTATAGTGACCGTCTTTCACGTAACGCAGAAAATTATCTACGGTTTTAGGCGCCTTATCGGGGTAAAGCTCCAATATTATATTACCAAAATTGGTCTTTATTTCAACCTGGGGATTAGCTGCGTGAGCAGTCGTGCTGAACAGAAGCGAGAAAGCAGCAAGAAGCTTGATAATATGCATAGGTGTAAACGCAAAGTAGTCGATAAAAATGTTTGATCGGTTCCGAAACTAGGCTGTGCCTTCATAAATGATCTTCCAGGGACCATTTTTTTGCTCCCTCATCCAGTACTGACGTTTCTTCATTTTGTTGGAAAGGTTGCTGCTGGAATATTCCTGATCGAAATTGACCACCACCAGATCGTCTCGTCCAGGATAAAGAAAGATGCCGATATTGCTGATTTTCACTTTGATCCAATTCTTGGCAGTATTAACTTGGCGCTTGTGCCGCGACCATTCAGCCAGGCTCTGACCACCGCTGAAAAAATCCCGGCCGTAATGGCCGATATACGCCTCGGTGTTTCCACCTTCCCAATCGCGCCGCCACTTTTCCAGATGTTGTACCAGTTTGCTGCGCAAAGCAGTTTCGGCACCGGATTTTACCCATTCTACTTCGTTGCTGATAATCACGGGTGTTATCCCGACTTGCAGCGCCGCACCTACGCTACGTAAATCCTGATTGGCCAGCACGACGCAACCATCGCTGGCACGGGGTGGCCGACTATAGGTGTCCGATGGCGTGCCGTGGAGCCAGATGCCAAAACCACTTCGTCCATGCCGCTTGTCCCATTCGTTGGGGTAATTGAGGGGAAATGCGCCCCCTCCATAAAAATCGGTGAGTTTCTCGCGAGGCACATTGGCGGTAACAAAATATACACCGACCGGAGTTTTCTTGTCTCCTTCCTTCAGTTTCTGAGTTCCATTCTTGCCGCTGCTGATGTAATAATCGGCAAGGTAACGAGGTTGGCCACCTACATTCTGATAAATGTACAGCCGGGATTTCCCAGTGTCGGCAACAATTGCATATTTTTGTTCCGGCGGCATTTGCACAAGATATTTCGGCGCCATGTTAGGTGGAACGGGTTCCTGGTGACGCAGCAGCCGGGCTCGTGCTTCATCGCGTAAATCGGCAATGTTCTGCTGCGAGACCCCGGCAGTATCACCAATATTACTGATCGGGCGAGAACGAGCCAGTAGCAGGTCACCTTTAATCAGGTGAGCAAGCCGAAAATTCGGATTGGTCTTGAGCACTTGCTCGACTCCGCTTAAAGCGGAATCCATACGGCTCTCCGCAATTTCCTGCATGCTTTTGACCAGCATGGTTTCCGGGCCGGTGATCGATAGTTCCGGCAAGGCCGAGTGATCGCTCGCCAATGCGCCAAAGGCCAGGAAACCAAACGCGACTATGACGCCGGCGGTAGCCGTGGTTGTACCTGATCGAATGTGCTTGGGGAAAGCCGGACCGGCCGATCTCATCGCCCGGCTCGCTCCTGCTGTATCAGCCATTTTTCCCCTGTCTTGACCAGCTCAAGTGTCTTGGTTGTATTACTCCTGATTGCATCGGAGTGGTACGATTGCTTGAAACTTACCCTTGCGTGCGTGGTATCGATCAAGTTTACTTTGGGGTTGGTAATGGCGACCTGGATAGATTTTGGTTTTCCGATGCGTTCTCGGCGGGTTTTTTCCCATGCCGCATGCGACGAACCGCCCTGAGGACGGAAACTGCTCGCGTAGAATGCCAGATAGGCCGCGACATTCTTATCGGACCAGGCTTTGGCCCAGGCCTCTATCGTCTTGATAACCTCATCCGATTCGTCCGGAACAGCGGGTTGGACTTTCGGCCCCGATTGTTCCGCAGAGGCGGTCTTCCCGGCTGTTGGTTTTTCCGACTTTTCTACAGTTTTTTCCCCTCTTTTTTCCGGAACTTTCTCCATGGCTATTGCGGGAGCGCCAGTTGCCGGCGCAGAGGAAACAGATGGGGAAGATGCAGTTTGTATTTCTTTAGGTCTCCCTGTAAACAAGTCCTTGATCATCGCAAGCTTGGTTTGCGCAGCGGCGTTACCCTTGTCCAGTTGCAATGCCTTGCCATATGCCTGACTTGCCATCTTTGCATATACGTCCCCCAGATTCTCATGCGCAGTCGCATAGCTGGGGTGGGTGCGTATCGCCGCTTCGAGCGCACCCTTGGCTTTGTCATACTGGCCCTGGCCGGCATAGAGCACCGCGAGGTTATTGTATGGCTCCGGCAGATCCGGGTATTCTTCTGCGAGTGAAGAGAATATACCGATGGCGTCCGCGGTCTTATTTTGTTCAGTCAGTATCAGGCCTTTCTGGAAGCGCATCTGTGCATCCTTTGGCTTGAGGGCGAGGTAAGCATCTGCTTGCTCCAGCGCCTTGGCGAAATTGCCCTGCTTGTAGAGTTTGGCAACTGTATCGTTCTCATCGGCAAGCGCAGCGGGATTCGACAGCAGCAGCACGGCAACTGCCATTAATGCGTTTATGAGGGGAAAATCCAGCATTTTCATTGTGCTATACTGCTCCGATTTTTGTTGGGTTGTCCCGGAATCTCCGGGATTCTACCAAGAAGCCTGTCTAATTCACAATCTTGCCAGATGCTCAAAATCCATAACTCGCTTGCCAGGGAAAAACAGGACTTTGTTCCCCTCGTTCCCGGCAAGGTCAAAATATATGTCTGCGGCATGACGGTCTACGACTATTGCCATCTTGGTCACGCTCGCATGATGGTGGTATTCGATATGGTACAGGGCTGGCTTCGAGCGAGCGGTTTCGATGTGACATACGTACGCAATATAACCGATGTTGACGATAAAATTATCAAACGGGCTCAGGAAAACAGCGAATCCATCGATGCGTTGACCGATCGTTTTATCCGGGCTATGGAAGAAGACGCCGCTGCGCTCGGTGTCGCGCCGCCTACATGTGAACCGCGAGCCACTCGGCATGTGGAAGATATGATTGGCATGATTCGAATTCTGATGGAAAAAAACCTTGCCTACGCGGCGCCCAACGGCGATGTTTATTATGCGGTGCACAAATTTCCCGGCTACGGAAAGCTTTCCGGAAAATCGCTGGATGATTTGCGTGCGGGGGAACGCGTAATAATCGATCCATACAAAGAGGATCCGCTGGATTTCGTATTATGGAAAGCCGCCAAAGCCGGCGAGCCGCAATGGGATTCGCCCTGGGGCAGTGGGCGTCCCGGCTGGCATATCGAATGCTCGGCAATGGCAGAACGTTATCTCGGCGAACACTTTGACATACATGGGGGTGGCCAGGACTTGCAGTTTCCTCATCATGAAAACGAGATTGCGCAAAGCGAAGGCGCGCATGACCATCCTTTCGTGAATTACTGGATGCATAACGGCTTCGTGCGTGTCAATGATGAAAAGATGTCCAAGTCGCTGGGCAATTTTTTTACCGTACGCGAGATTCTTGCTCGCTATCAACCGGAAGTGGTGCGTTTCTTCATTCTTCGGGCGCATTACCGCAGCCCGCTGAACTATTCGGATCAGCATCTTGACGATGCCAAGCGCGCGCTTGATCGGCTTTACACTGCGCTGAAAGGAAATGAAGCCGGTGACGCTGCGGCCCCCATAGACTGGCAGGCACCTCATGCACGCCGTTTCAGGGAAGCGATGGATGATGACTTCAATACGTCCGATGCGATAGCGGTGCTGTTCGATCTCGCGAACGAGGTCAACAAAACCGGATCACCACGGGACACGGCGCTGATGAGAGCGCTGGGCGGCGTGTTGGGATTATTGCAACAGAATTCACAGCAATATTTTCAGGACGACGGACTTGCAGGTGATTCTGTATTCACGCCGGAACGTATCGAGCAACTGATTCAGCAACGCCTCATTGCCCGGGCAAACAGAAATTATAGCGAAGCCGATCGTATTCGCAGGGAATTACTGGACGCCGGCGTTATCCTGGAGGATGGACCTCAGGGCACTACCTGGCGCAGGGAAACAAGTTCTTCTATCCTTTAACCTAAATCCGGTAGTTGGACGGGGTGAAGTGTACGGTTTTTGGGGTGCAGGGCAAGGCGCAACGACGCGGAATGGTTGTTCCATTCCAAGGAGTTGCAACGCAGCCATGTGCCCCAGAAACTGTGCAATTCTCCCCGTAGCGCCCTCACCCGGAAGGTGAGCGTCAAATAATATGAAATATTGTTATTAATCATAACACTGATATATTAAATGAGCGATCAACTACCGGATTTAGGTTTAATATTCGGCAAAGGATATTTTTATAAAAATTTCAGCATCGATCATCAGAATCGTCCGTTACACTTGATGTTCCATTTCCATGATATCCCAGAATACAAGGACAGCCAAAAATGGAGTTGCAAATTAAAAGGACAGATTTCTCTGAAGAGAGCACGATTGGCGAGCTATCGGTAAATGGCGTGTTTGAGTGCTACACCCTTGAAGATAAAGTCAGGCCGGTCAAAATTGCCGGAAAGACAGCCATACCATCCGGCCGCTATGAAGTGATCATCAATTTCTCACAGCGGTTTCAAAAACAGCTTCCGCTTCTTCTGAATGTGCCGAACTATGAAGGCGTCAGGATACATAGCGGAAATACGGCCGCAAACACGGAAGGATGCATATTGGTCGGTGAGACGAAAACCGACAATTTCATCGGTGAAAGCCGATGGGCCTTTAATCGGCTATTCGAAAAACTGAAGATTGCGTCGGAAACCGAAAAAATATTCCTGGAAATAGCCTAGCAGCCTGTCGGACTTGAATAATCGCAGCGAAAAGTGACTGGATGAGGGCGGATTTTGAGGGATTTGGAAGGTCAATAGTTATTCTATTGGCCGAAAAAGCGGTGAACTATGAACCGGCCAGACGCTTTTGCAGCCGATTTCCTTTAAGTCCGCCAAGTTGCCAGCGGCGTGAACAGGGCTCAGTTGATAACAAGAATTAATGGTCGCTTTCCTATGTTGAGTTTCTTCAAAATGCTATTGCTCGGCTCCGCTGTATGGTCTTTTTGTGCGCTTGCACAAACCGGGATCATGCCGTTTTCGCACGAGAAAACGTATTTGCTGCCCTCGGGCCAAAAGGTTGCTGTCACATTCCGCGAGCGCCAATGCAAAAGCGGAGAATGCCCTGAGGCTGACGCGGGCACATGGGGCGTGGATGGTGGTATACCAAAGTTTGTTACTGAAACATTCCTTATCTTCATAGACAGTAAACAATTTGTCATTCCCGAGAAATTCTATAAAGATCTCACTAATATGCGCTCCCTGGACGTTTCTGAGCAGAGCGGGCAGGTTATCCTCGAACTCAAGGGAGGCGATGCCGCCGGTGCGTATATGGCACGCTTTAAACTGGGTGGCATGTGCGGGTTCGAACGAAAAATCTGCGGCGAGGTGTGCGAGGAAATCTGGGAGCATACTACCTGGTACAACTCCTTTGCATACGACTGGGACCCGGGTTGCGAAAGTGGAATTCAATGACCTGGCGTACGTTATAGCGAATACTTGTTGGAACGTCTCGGCGACGTTACGTTTTGAAATTCACGGTTGATGGGTGAATTCACAGATTGATGTGCGCAGGCCCGAGGTGGCCTGGACATAACATCACGGCGATCCAATCGTTGTAAAGGTTCGGCGAAAATTAAGGGCTGCATTGACACCGAATAAGACCTGAGAAGGAGAACGCGTGACCTCGGTATTCGAAGCGCTTTCGCGCGCGTTCCGCGATTTATTCCAGTTTCAGGTTTTGTGGATCGTCATCTGGCCCATCCTGGCGGCTAGCCTGTTGTGGTTCCTGTTAGGCGTCGCATTCTGGAGTACGTTCTCGGGATGGATTGCGAGCGGCCTCACGGCGATCGGCATTCAAACCTGGCTCGAAGGCGTCGAACCAAGGTGGGTCGCCTACGGGATTCAGGCAATCGCACATCTGATTCTGTTTGTGCCGCTCGTTTTCATTACCGCGCTGGTGATCACCGCCTTATTTGCGATGCCCGCCCTGATTCGTCTGGTGGCTGATCGTGACTGCCCGCATCTTGAACGCAAAAACGGTGGCGGTTTCGCCGGCAGCTTGCTCAATGCGCTGATTGCCCTCGGAATATTCGCCGCTATTTGGCTGATCACGCTTCCTTTGTGGTTGATCGGGGCAGGCCTGGTCATACCATTTGTCGCCACGGCGTATTTGAACCAGCGCCTGTTCCGTTATGACGCCTTGGCGGAGCACGCCAGCCAGGACGAAATGCGCGCGATATTTTCCTCCCGGCGGTCGTTACTGTGGGGCTTGGGGCTCCTGACCGGCCTGGTACAATTTATACCGATTCTAAACCTGTTCGCACCAGTGCTGACGGCGCTGGCCTTCATTCATTTCGGTTTGGCATGCCTGAAAAACTTGCGTTCACTGCCGTGATCGCAATTCGCGTGCGGGTCTACAGCAGCGAGCGGCTTGCCTGACATTTCATGTCAAACTTATCTCGGCACCGTCCGTCCCATGAGCAGCCCGATTTTTCGTCTATAGTGTTACTACCGGTACATAATGTCTTAAATAACCGATGTTGCGCTGCCAATTGCTGAACCAACGATTACCAGGGGGTAACGTTTATGCAAGTTCATTTTATTCTTCGTTTAATCACGTTGGGATTGGTGGTGACGACTGGGGGCATTGCCGCGTTTGCCCAAGCGGAAGAACCAGGTTCGGCATCTGTGTCATCGGGGTCCGTTCATAAGCATCACGAACAGCGGGATCAGCCGGACACTGATGATAAAGCCGCGCCGAGGCTGCTGAACCTTGGCTCGCATACCTTTCCGGTCAGTACACGAAACAAGCTGGCGCAGAAGTATATCAACCAGGGATTGAACCTGTCCTACGCATTCAACCATGCCGAGGCGGGCCGCTCTTTCCGGGAAGCGGCGCGGCTCGATCCTTCGCTGGCAATGGCGTATTGGGGGCAGGCGCTCGTGCTCGGCCCCAACATCAATGCAGCGATGGCACCCGAGAGCGAAGCGCTCGCCCTGGAGCTCGTGCGAAAAGCCGCCGCGCTTCGTTCGAAAGCATCGCCCCGCGAACGGGCGCTTGTCAGCGCGCTCGAGAAGCGCTATAGCGGCAACCCCGAGCAGCGGAAGGCGAACGATAAAGCTTATGCAAACGCGATGCGGGATGTGCATGAGCGATTCGCAAACGATCTCGATATCGCAACGCTCTATGTCGAGTCGATGATGGACCTCAACTCATGGGGTTACTGGATGCGCGACGGCTATCCGCTTGAGGGAACTGCTGAAATCGTAGCACTGATCGAATCTGTCTTGCAGCGCAATCCAAACCACCCAGGCGCAGCACATTTTTATATCCATCTCGTCGAATCGACCAGCACGCCCGAGCGGGCGGAAAAAGCGGCGGATACGCTGCTTACACTGATGCCGGCTGCCGGGCACGTGGTACATATGCCGTCACACATCTATCAGCGGGTGGGCCGATATGCGGACTCAATAAAGAGCAATCAACTCGCCATGGCAGCGGATGAGGCGTATCTAGCCCATCGCCATGCACAAGGGATGTACCCGATAATGTACACCCCCCATAATATTCACTTTCTGTGGTTCGCGGCAACGGCGGATGGCCAAAGCCGGTTGGCGATCGAATCGGCACGGAAGGTAGCGGGAACCGTCAACGATACGGCTTTAGCGGGGGTGCCGGCGACAGCGGTGTTCCGGATTGTGCCGTACTGGGCGTATGCGAGGTTCGGAAAATGGAATGAGATTCTCCAGGAGCCCGCGCCACCGTCGACGAATGCGTTTTTGAAGGGTGGCTGGCATTACGCACGCGGCCTCGCGTTTGTCGCGACAAGGCAGTTGCAGCAAGCCGAGCAGGAGTTGGGCGCGTTGCTTGAGATCATGAAGAATGGATCGCTGGATTGGCCGCTCTTCTCGCTCAATACCGCGCGCGCAGTTTTAAGTATCGGCCCTGAAGTGCTCGCAGGGGAGATTGCCTCTGCCCGCGGACAGTTCGATACCGCTATCGCGCATCTTGAACGGGCGGTCCGCCTTGAGGATAGCCTGGCTTATACGGAACCGTCGGAATGGCAGTCTCCACCAAGGTTGGCACTGGGCGCTATCCTGCTCGAATCAGGGCGCCCAGCCGAAGCGGAAACGGTGTATTGGGAAGACCTGAGACGAAATCGTAACAATGGATGGGCATTTTATGGCTTGTTGCAAGCGCTCCGCTTGCAAAACAAGGATGATCAGGCGGCGCATATCGAGGCGCGTTTCAAAAAGGCTTGGGAGCGTGCCGATGTGGAACTCAACGCATCCCGCTTCGGGTGCATTTCAGCACCTCCGGCAGGAAAGGCGCCACAATAGGGTATGGATGAGGCACGCGGGGATGCCTTGGAGAGAGTCTCGTCCGCTCTCTGTAATTGCTTCGTGTATAAGAGGAGAACGTTGGCGTAAGTGCTGGACTTGCTTTCATTGTCCTTCGATGTTTTTCATGGTTGAGTGTTTCTGGTGCCTACGTACCGATAGAAGATAACAGCGAGCGGGGAAGAAGCTAGCGCCATGAGTAGACAGCAATCAGCATCCGAGCCTTTGATATGCACAATCGGGCATTCCACGCACCCATTGGACGAATTCGTTGGTATATTGAAAGCGAACGAGGTCACGCATATCCTTGATGTGCGCACTGTGCCGCGGTCCCGGCATAATCCGCAGTTCAATAAGGAAACGCTGCCCGGCTCCCTGAAAGTAGCAGGTATCAAATATACGCATATGCCGGGGCTGGGCGGGCTGCGGCATGCGCATAAGGATTCGATCAACGGGGCCTGGCGCAATGCGTCTTTTCGCGGATATGCTGATTACATGCAAACGCCGGAATTCGCCTCGAATGTGCAGGATGTGATGGAACTTGCCGAGAAGGAACGGTGCGCACTGATGTGTGCCGAAGCGGTTCCGTGGCGCTGCCACCGTTCGTTGATCGCCGATGCGCTTACCGTGCGTGGGGCGCGGGTTGAAGATATCATCAATACGCAGGGCCGGAAGGTACATGTGATAACGCCCTGGGCACAAACGGATGGCTTGAGAATTTTCTATCCTCCGCAAGAGAATCTGCCGTTGTAGTAAGAGTTTAATAGATAAGGATGGTTGCCGCGCTCATAATGCGGGTCATGAATAACGAAGTGAATCAATAGCAGGGGAGTAGCTCAATTATGAAAATTTTGTGTGTTCAGTGCACAGCATTTATTGCCTTCATGATGCTGGTTCCGCAGCCTGCCACAGCATTTGAGGACAGCCGGTCGGGACAGCAGGAACCGGACAAGAATCAGGTAAAACAGCGAGGGCAGCAAAATGGTGACCCGAAGCCATGGGAGGCGAGACCATGGGATCCGAAGCCGTCGGTATCCAAACCATGGGAATCGAGGCCATGGGACTCGGCTTCGGAAGAGGTGAGGCCGAAGGATTCGAGGTCGGACGAAGCACGGAAAGCGACGGAAGAGAGACGCCGGGTCGGTAGAAAAGCCAGGAAGGAGCGGGCGGAAAAAAAGGAAGATACGGCAGAAGTCAGCAGCTATCAGGATCGCGTCAAGCAACGTCAGAACAAATGGCAAAGGCACCAGATGGAAAGCGAGCGATATTATCCCATGGGCATGAGGTAACAAATCGGCGCAATAATTACCCGCTAATTTGATGGGTTGGAGTGGGGCGCGTCGTGCCCAACATCCGGGAACTGCGACCAATTGCTCACCGCTGTGTCCGAGCCCGAGATCTATGCAACGCTGCCAACCGGTTTGGGTTTGCTCGGATTGATGTCGCATGCCGCAAGAGTGTTTAAGCAGGCTTGATCCTGAGCCACAAGGAAGCGGTTTCTCTTTTGCGACTTTCTCGTTTCAGCCAAGCCATTGTCCCTTATCGGATCTGCTCTGCTCATGGAAGCCAAGCAATTGAATAGAGACATCTGCGACGTTCGGCAGGATACCGGATAATACGCCCGAGCGTACGGCCAGTCTTTTTGCGAAATACCGTTCGAACCGTCAACCGACGCCGCTTCTGCCACCGCCGCGATAATCCGATCCTTCGAGACGCGCGCGAGATAATTTTCGAGTTCCCGCCAATCCTCCATCTTTATCACCGGTCTATATAACAAACGGAGTGTGCGGGTCTAATATGCATAAGCACCTTTGATAAGTGGATTATTCACTTACGGAGGGGTTTAAGCTCGCCGAGATCCCGGTGCGATGAGGCAGCTGTGTCCGTGTTCTCAAGTGAAATCTGATCCTTTGCCGGGTCATTCGGAGAGGGTATTACTCCGGTCTCGTTCCTGATTCGTGCACCACATTCTGGATACCCTTTCCAGCATCCAATGCGATCGCCACTTGTCGTTATTTTTTGCCCATACCCCTCCGCTCGTCATCTTGAGTCAACAGCGTTTCCCAAAGCTTGCCCATGAAGCCCGCTTCTGCGTGCATCACGCAGGCCAGGATCGATACGAATGCCTTCTATTTAATTCCCGTGAGCAGGTCAAATGGTCAAATAGAAGCTGTTTATTGCTTCTTATTCTCGATTTGACGCTCAAGGAAAGCAACTAAACTCGACCAACTCTTGGGGTCAAAAAAATGTCAAGGCCCGCGAGACGTGATAAAGAACATTAACAAAAAGACAAAAGGAAACGAACATGGGAATCTCAATTCGCATCAGGGCAGGGGCAAATACAGCGACCTCCAGCCTCAACGCTTCGGGAAGCGTTCAATAAACTCAACCATAGAGCAGGGCAAGTTGAAAAGCATAATTGGGCTAATGCACGTTAGCTGGATCTAGCTAATGGGGTTTTATTGGTAGAGTGGTTTTATTCATTTATACAAAATGGAGATGCTGTCATGCAATGCAGGATACACCCCTCGATTGGGGTAGCACGTTTAGGGAGTAGCAAAGGTCAGTTTTGTCTATCACCAGAATCGATCGGTGGTTTGCCTTTTGAAGCGGATCAATACGGCAATAAGCAAGGCACTATTGTCCATTTTAAAGACGACGTTGGCCAGGTACGCAGGCAAGGTCAGCCTTTTAAAGTGTACCAGGCCGATGGCAGCGAATTGACATTGAATTCCGCTAATGTCGAGTCCATCGAGTGGACGGTACATCTGGCCAATAAAAAAGCCGCTTGGTACCAATATGCAGAATTGAAAGGAAATTTGCTTTATGGTGAAAATAACAGTTATCAAAGTCGTGGCGTCGCATTACGTAACCCTAATGTGAAAGATGATGATCGCAGAAAGCTGATTGTGGACCCAGGGCCGCGAAGCGTGTCGGGAGCGCGTCAAACGATTGGTTTTGATAAAGGCTCTGTACCAGACGGCTATCCGGCGACGTACCCGTCGGAAGTCGTTCTTTACGGTAATCACGTAACCACGCTGGGCAACTTGATCACAGACGATGCAGGTCGCCTGATCGTGTTGGGCGCATATGGCAACGCCGGTGGCAATGCGCCTCTTACCAGTTATGGTGGGTCAGACACATGGCACGACGATATCGCGGATGGGCCGGTTTATTGCAAAATCACCTTTAACGACGGATCGCCCGCACAAGAATTACAGGCGTGGGTAATTGTTGGTTCACCGGATTTCGCGCCGGAGATTGTAAATATTTCTACGCTGAGCGACACGATGTTTGATGTAGGCGTTCGGTGCTTTAACCTAGTTCCGGAGATGTACGTCAACGGTGCTTTTTGTGAATCGTTCCAGGCGAATTATCAGCGTGACATATTGCCGATTATCCAACGCACCGGACGCTATCAATGGGTGGCTAATGTTCAATCCATGATGGCGTTTTCATCCAATGTTTTTGACTTTTCTGACAGCAGCGACGCGAATAAAGCCAATCGCCAACACTATTTCTCGTTTTTTCGGCAGCCAGACGATAAGCAGAACCCGTCTTCCGATCAACCGCAGCAAATATTGTTTAAAGAAACTGTGGGAGGGCATTTTCCACAAATGCCGTTGAACTCCGGCAGTAATTCGGTGAGTAATGACATCATAGAAAAATTTTTAGCGCTTAACGAAACCCAGTATTTTTTACTGAGCCAATGGGCCAATGGAAATTTTGTAAGTGATCCTGTTTTCAAGCCTTACAACGTTGATGTAATGGATGAAGCCGGCGTGGGTAATTGCGTTGGGCTGCCGATGTGCCCGGGTATAGAAGTGACCTGGAGCTTGCAAAACAAGAATATCTACTCTGCGCCTTATGTTATCCAGGATCAAAAAGGTAAAAATGGATACAACCAAACGGGTTTGTCACCTTCGCGGGATGAGTGCGAAGGGGGTGGCTGTGAGCCCGGTGATTTAACCAAAAGAATGGCGTGCCCATGGCAAGCTGATTTTTTTCAGTGTACGGTCCAGTACGTAAATTTTACAGACCCCAACGTGAATAAATCAGAGCAGAAAGTACCAATGCCTCCAACCTACTATACGTATTGGTGGCCACCACAAAGCCCCTGGGATGTATTAACCGGCGATCTTACCGCCGAAGGCCAGGCTAAATCTCATATGCCTGCAGGGCAGCAAATGAATTACGCGCGCGGCATTAATACGTTTGTGCAAATGGTGGAGCATTGGTCGGCATTGGCATTTATTCGGGATTCCAACCCGCAAGACACAGGCTTCCCATACTTCACAGAAACAGAGCGCAACCACGAGCTGTTCTCTTATCAAGACGTGGGTGTGGGCCTTATAAGCGGAAATCCAGAAGACAACGAGACCCAGATTCCCGTTTTTTATATCGAAAAAAAGAAAGACGTAATTAAAGCCAAGAGCCTGCGTGCTGCAAAAATGGTGGAGTTTCTCGAACAACGCGCATTTAAACCCATTGAAGTTGCCAGTGGTGGTTTAGGCATGCCTCGCTCCGGTACGCGCAGTAGGCGTTAACGGGCGGTGGACGGCATTGTTCATCAAACCGATACGCTGATATTCGGCGGAGGCCCTGCTGGGGCCTCCGCCGCACTTGCTCTCCTTAATTACTCAAGCTCTGATGTTATATTGGTTGAGCAGTCTGATTTCAACCAGGTTCGCGTGGGAGAGCAGGTTTCGGCGAGCATTTTCAGCCTGATGGATTATTTGATAATTGACAAAGATGAATTTGACGAGGGGAGTTTTATTCCCTCTTACAGTGGCACATCGTATTGGGGCAGTGATAGGCCTAATTGCCGTGATTCAATATTCACGACCGAGCAGGCCAGTTTTCAATTGGATCGTGAACGATTCGATTTTAAATTGGTTGAACAGGTTGTTCATCGAGGGGGACGCATATTTCCACGAACCAGGTGTATGTCAGTTGATAAACTCGATAATGGCGGTTGGCGAATCCAACTCAAGCATCCTACGCAAGGTGTATTTTATGTCGAGGCAAAGTTTTTGGTGGATGCAACCGGCCGAAACGCAAGCATATGTAAACGGGTAGGCGCTGCCCCAAGGAAATTGGATAATCTGGTGGGCGTAGGAACTTTTTTTAACCATGACCCGCAAACGATGCTCGCCCATGAATATTTAATTGAGGCAGCCGAACTGGGGTGGTGGTATAGCGCTTTATTACCCAATAATACGATGGTGGTAACTTTGTTCTCCGATGCCGATATCGTATCGCATCATCGACTGCATCAAGGCGATAACTGGGCAGCATTGTTACAGCAAACGAATCACGTCAAGATGCGGGTTAAGGGCGCGTCAATATGCTCAAATAAGCCTTGGGTTCGCAATGCTGCGTCACAGATAACGGATTTCTCGTCGTGCAAAAATTTTATCGCGGTTGGCGATGCGGTCAGCGCGTTTGACCCGATATCATCAATGGGTATTGGTTTTGCAATTTCCACCGCGTGTCAAGCGGCCAGTCTTATTGCAAATAACTTGACTCGAAATACGATAGACACATTTGCATCCTACCAGCTTGATATAACAAACCATTTCAACAGCTACCTTGAAACACGCAATAAATTTTATCAGCACGAATGCCGTTGGCCTAAGTCAGACTTCTGGAGCCGGAGACATTAAGAAATTTGGCTCTGTTGCAAAAAAGGACAAACCAGAACTGCGCCCTTGATCTGATTGATTAAGCGCTGTAGATGCCGGATTGCCTTTCAATGAGGCGAATTTCTCCTGTGGCGCCCTGGACATATTTTCCATATGTCCAGTTGTCCTATTTTCTCCGGTATACTCTACAACATCATGCCCGGACCCCTGCTGATTATTGCTTCCGCCGCCATATTGCTTGTCACCATGGCTTTTCTGGTGATCAGGCTCAGCATGCTTTCGACAATGGTGCGCGAACTGTTGGGGCATCAGGCGAAGTCGATGGAAGACAAACACCGCGACATGCTCAAGGACCTGCACGAGGGATTGGCGAAGCAGGGAGACCGATTATCGGAGGCGCTCGGTAAAACCTCCGAGCAGTTGCGCGGCACGGTAGAGTCGCGATTGGACCAGATCAGCGGCCATGTTACCGAGCGTCTTGACGAAGGGTTCAAAAAGACTAACGAGACTTTTACCAGCGTCATGACGCGGCTTGCGACTATTGATGAGGCGCAGAAAAAAATAGATAGCCTCACCACCAATATGGTGAGCCTGCAGGAACTTTTGGGTGACAAACGTTCCCGCGGCGCATTCGGCGAGGTGCAACTGGAAGCGCTGGTTCGCAATATTCTGCCTGCTGCCGCCTATACGATGCAGCACACGCTTTCCAACGGTAGCCGTGCCGACTGCGTGTTGAGGCTTCCTCCACCGACCGGCATGGTGGCGGTGGACTCAAAATTTCCCCTTGAAAACTTCCATCGCATGTTTGACCGCCATGCGGATGAAGCCAGCCGGGCATTGGCCCAAAAGCAATTCAAGGCGGACGTGAAGAAGCATGTGGATGATATCGCCGGCAAATATATTCTGCCGCCGGAAACCTGTGATGGCGCAGTGATGTTTGTGCCGGCGGAGGCCGTTTTTGCCGAAATCCATGCTTATCACTACGATGTGGTCGATTACGCCATGCAGAAGCAGGTATGGATAGTCTCACCGACGACCTTGATGGCGGTGCTGAATACTGCGCGCGCGGTGTTGAAAGATATCGAAACTCGCGAGCAGGTGCATATCATCAAGGATGAACTCTCCAGGCTCGGCAAGGATTTTGCCCGATTCGACGAGCGCATGAAGAAGCTTGCCGATCATATTCGCCAGGCTAACCAGGATGTGGAAGAGGTACATGTTTCGAGCCGCAAGATCAGCCAGCGCTTTGCCCGGATCGATGCGGTGGAACTGGAAGCTCCAGAAGTGGAAACCCCTGTGCTGGAACCCGGCGATGGCTGATTCCGAATCTCTATGCTTTCGAACTTCAAAGCCTGGTATCGTCGCCGTATCCTTAAAAATGAATCCATACCTGATGATACCTGGCAGCAGGCCGTAACGCGCCTGAGATTTTTGCGCGGCCTTGATACGGCTGAGTTAGAGCGATTGCGTGAATACGCCACCCTGTTTCTTCATTCAAAGCAGATAAGTGGCGCGCACCGGTTGGTCGTCACCGATGAAATGCATGTGCTGATCGCAGCGCAGGCTTGCATTCTGATCCTGAATCTCGACCTGGATTACTACGATGGCTGGGTCGAAATTATCGTTTATCCCGGCGAATTCATCCGCAACTATGAGTATGTGGACGAAGATGGCGTAGTGCATCATGCGGCCGAGGCCGTATCGGGCGAATCGTGGCTCGGCGGGCCCCTGATTCTTTCCTGGGAAGATGTTTCTGCTGCTGAAGCTGAGTTGGGGTACAACGTCGTAATACACGAGTTTGCGCACAAACTCGACATGCTGAACGGAGATGCCAACGGATTCCCGCCATTGCATGCGGATATGAGCCAGCAGGCATGGAGCGAAGCTTTCAATGAAGCTTATGCAGATTTTTGCAGACGCGTCGATGCGGATGAGGCGATAGAAGTGGATCCTTATGCGGCCGAGGATCCCGCGGAGTTCTTCGCAGTAATGAGCGAGGCATTTTTTGAAATACCCTTGTCGGTAAAGCTACATTTTCCTGGGGTATATGAGCAGTTGGCGCTGTTTTATCGTCAGGACCCTGTCCAACGTTGGAGAAAATCGTGACTGGATATTACATCAGCGGTGATATTGGCGGAACCAAGACATTGCTACAGGCAACTGAACTGAAGGACGGTGACGCTCAGGTATGCTGCGAACGCCGTTATGCCAGTCAGGAATACGCCTGTTTTTCCGATATGCTGAGGGAGTTCTTGCGGGAGACAATGGCGCTGGGCATTGGCTCCAACCCCGTAAGCGCCTGTTTTGCGGTGGCGGGACCGATCACGCAACAGGTGGCGAATCTCACCAACTTGCCCTGGGTGATGGATAGCGCAGCTATCACCAAAGAATTTTCCATTCCTGTGGTTAAGCTCATCAACGATTTTAAAACCGTGGCATTGGGTATTGAAACCCTGCCCGAGAGTGACCTGGCAACACTGCAGGCAGGGAAGCCTTCTGCTATGGAGCTTCGGGTTACGCTTGGTGCAGGCACGGGCATGGGTGTGGCGTGGCTCATATGGCAAGACGGCCGCTATATACCTTTGTCCAGTGAAGCAGGCCACATGGATTTTGCTCCCGCGGATGAATTGCAGGATCGCCTGCTCCAATATTTGCGGAAGAAATTTGGCCATGTATCGATCGAGCGGATACTATCAGGACCGGGATTGACCAATACTTTCAATTTTCTGCAGACGGACTTGAATAGCACGCCGGCGCTGGTGCAGGTGCGGCTGAAGCCCGATGGCGCGGCGCAAATATCAGACCTGGCTTTCAATCACAAGCATCCCATCGCAATGAGAGCGATGGATTTATTTGTCGAGATCTATGGTGCTTATGCCGGGAATCTGGCACTAGCGGGCTTGTGCCGTAATGGTGTGTATGTGGCGGGCGGTATTGCTCCCCGGATCATCGATAAGCTGAGAGAAGGCGGTTTCATGAAAGCGTTTCGCGACAAAGGGCGTTTTTCCTCGTTGATGGAGGATATCCCGGTGCATGTGGTCATGAATCCAAAAATCGGACTGCTGGGCGCTACCCAAGAAGCGCGGCGGATTGCCGGAAATAATTAATGACCATGATGCCGCGTGATATCGTTGTCACTCGACGAGTGATCAGCCCGGTTTATCATCGATCCGCAGTCGCCAGTAGAGGGGAACATGGCGAACTGCCCAGAGTGTGAAGCAGATCAGCCAGGACAGCCCCGCCAGGAGGTATAGAGTCATGGTAGCTGTACCGAAAGTGTCAGGCAAAAGATCGGGAAATATCCGCAGCAAAACTACGGCCTGAAACGCGATAAACAGCAGCCAGGTAAATTTGTCCAGCGCCAGCAAGTTTCCCGAATGCCCAAGCGTGACACGCGAAGCCATGCCCAGCACCATATTCGCGAAGTATCCGATTGCCAGCGCAATATCATGGCGCCCAGCGAGATCGAGTACCTACCATAACAGTGTGACACACCTTGCAGAGCTCCAGCCAGAAACAGGCCATGATGCGGTGCTGCAGCGAGACGGTGCCAAACAGACGGGCTGTTATTCATAGATGGAGTAGCCAGGATAAGCTGGTTTACTTGAGAGCGGATATTATCCTAAATCCGGTAGTTGACCGCTCATTTGATAGATCAGTGTTATGATTAATAACAATATTTCATATTATTTTGACGCTCACCTTCCGGGTGAGGGCGCTACGGGGTGAATTGCACAGTTTTTGCGGCACATGGCTGCGTTGCAACTTCTTGGAATGGAACGACCATTCCGCGTCGTTGCGCCTTGCCCTGCACCCCAAAAACCGTACACTTCACCCCGTCCAACTACCGGATTTAGGATTATTACGGCGCTGTAACGATCCAATAATAGCGGGCCTGAGCCTGAAGGTCAGCTGTTTTAAACATCAATATTTTCGGGCGCGACATCAGAATATGAGCAAAGCGTTTACCAAGGAAACAGAACCGGCTGATGACCTTGAGGAAGAGGTTATCGACACCCCATCTTCTTTACCTGCCGGTAGTAGAAACTATATCACCCCCGGCGGCCATGCACGGCTGATGGACGAGTTTCAATGGCTGATGAATAAAGAGCGTCCCCATGTGACCGTTACAGTATCATGGGCCGCCAGCAATGGCGACCGTTCGGAGAATGCCGACTATATTTACGGCAAGAAGCGCCTGCGCGAAATCGACCGGCGTATACGTTTTCTGACCAAACGCCTGGATATGGCGGAAATAGTAGACCCGGCCGCCCCAAGAGATGACGAAACCCGTATTTTTTTCGGCGCAACCGTTACGTTCGCCAATGAAAAAGGCGACGAAAAAACAGTTGCTATCGTAGGCGTGGATGAGATCGATACTTCCAAAGCCTACATCAGCTGGATTTCACCCATGGCACGCGCATTGATCAAGGCGCGGGAAGGGGATGTGGTGACATTGCACGCGCCGGGTGGGACTGAAGAACTGGAAATTCTGGAAGTCAGATACCAGACGATTCCGATGGAACCATTCGGAAAAGCGGATGAGGCTGAAGTGGGGGTGGTTGATACAAATAGCCGCTGAAGCTATTCGCAGTCTAATCATGAAATTTATCAGTTCCCGCGATAATCCATTCTTCAAGAAAATGATCAAACTGGCCGGGTCTGCACAGCAGCGCAGAGCAGCCGGCTTGACACTGCTCGATGGCGTACATCTGGTCTCTGCCTATCGTGTTGCACTGGGACAGCCGGAAGTCCTCATCATGAGCGAGTCGGGTGGGGAAAGCGCGGAAATAAAACGCTTACTGGAGGAATGGAAATCCAGGGAAAGCTTGAGCTTGGTTATGCTGAGCGATTCGCTGTTTCGCGAGGTTTCTCCAGTCAAGACGCCAACCGGTATCATGGCGCTGGCACGCATCCCCTCGGCCGAAACCATCCTCATACGTAAAACTGCAAGGAATCAAAACAAGCGTGGAGGAAATGAAGGTTTTTGCGTATTGCTCGAAGCCATACAAGACGCTGGAAACGTCGGCTCCATACTGCGCTCTGCCGCCGCCGCAGGAGCGACGGATATTTACTTATCCAATGATTGCACGGATGCGTGGTCACCCAAGACGCTGCGCGCCGCGATGGGTGCGCACTTTTTTCTGCATATTCACGAACAATCCAATCTACCGGAAGTGGTGCGTGCATTTAGCGGCAAGGTAATTGCTACCAGCCTGAGAGCAAAAAACAGTCTCTACCAGACCGAATTGACGGGGCCGATCGCACTGGTGTTCGGTAACGAGGGCGTGGGCTTGTCTGATGCGATGCTGCAAGTAATCACTGACGAAATCAGCATTCCCATGCCCGGTGGAACGGAATCATTGAACGTGGCGGCAGCGGCGGCGGTATGTTTTTTTGAGAGAGTAAGGCAGATGGAAACGGCCTGAGAAATATTCAGCTTCAGATTTCTGGATTTCCTTTACCAAAGACATCCTGCGGCTTGCGATACTGTATCGACTTCAACTGCTTCCTCCCGCATGATCCAGCCAGTATTCCAGTCCCTGCGCATTCAGCCCAACATCCAGGTTTAACAGGGAACGAATTTCTTCCTCCGGCAATTTGCAGCCGTGTGCGATAACCCGCTGTAACAGCAACTCTCCAAGTTCCTCCACTAGTGCGGAATGCCTGTTGGGCGCATCGTGCAATTTCCGGGCTATCGACACATGGGCATCGATCAAATCGTGCATCTCGGCCACATGGCGCGGCAAATGGCCGATGCGGCCGTAGTGTGTAAGAAAAGCATAAGAAGGGTTGTAGGTCATGAGCCGTTCCAGCGAGGCATGCGCGGCTATCGGATCGAACTGCACCGGCGTAGTGGTTGGAAACACGAACTCCATGCCGTCCACGTCGAATTCGCGATAGGAGATGCCGAACGTGTCGCCGGTAAAAAACGACTGGCTTTGCTTATCGAAGATGCAGTAGTGATGACGTGCGTGGCCTGGCGTATCAAGAAAAAGTAACGGCCTGCCGTTGAAATCCAGGTTGAATCCATCGGGTGCCTCAACGATGCGATTTGCCTCCACTGGACGGATAACCCCATAGACACGTTTGAATTCCGCTTCTCCATACACTTCCATTGCGCTTGCAACCAGCCTGGCGGGGTCGGCCATGTGTCGCGCACCGCGGGGGTGTACCACCAGTTTCGCATTGGGAAAACGATGCATGAATTCTCCCGCACCTCCGGCGTGATCCAGATGTATGTGGGTCAGGAACACGTACGCTACATCCGCCGGGGCGATATTCTTTTGGTGCAGGATTTTCATCAGGCCGGCGACGGAAGATGATGTTCCGGTATCCACCAGTGCCGCTTTTCCTGCCTCGACAATCAGGTGAATCGCGGCCAGCCCCGTGCGGAAATAGTCCGCGTCGATAGTGCTGATACCATGGTCGTAGTCGGTGACCCGAGGCAGGCGGACGGACAGCGGCGGGGTCTCAGCCGATGCTTCTGTCTGGGTATGAAAGTGATTATTCGTCAAGCTGTCGAGCCATCTAATTGCATTGTCAAGCTATCCAACCCTCTATGCTATCGGGTGCTTCAATTGTTCAAGTATTGCAGGGTTTTCCAGCGTAGAAATATCCTGCGTTATTTCCTCGCCTTTGGCCAGGGTGCGCAGCAAGCGCCGCATGATCTTGCCTGAACGGGTTTTCGGGAGATTATCGCCGAAGCGGATTTCATCGGGTTTGGCAATAGGACCGATTTCTTTCGATACCCAGTCACGCAATTCCATTGCAATATTGTGGGCATTCTCGCCCTCCGGGCGCTCGCCCTTGAGCACCACGAATGCGACGATGGCCTCGCCCCTGATTTCATCGGGTTTGCCTACCACTGCAGCTTCTGCGACAAGGGGGCTGGCCACCAGCGCGGATTCGATTTCCATGGTGCCTAAACGGTGACCGGCAACGTTCAATACGTCGTCGGTACGCCCCATGATCCAGAAATAGCCATCCAGATCGCGGTTGGCGGAGTCGCCGGCCAGATAGTACTTGCCGCCAAGTTCTTCGGGAAAATAGGTTTGCTTGAAGCGCTCCGGGTCGCCCCATAAAGTACGTGCCTGTGGCGGAAACGGGCGTTTGATGACAAGAAACCCGCCCTTGCCGTCAGGCAGATCGTGACCTGCCTCATCCACAATGGCCGCCATGATGCCGGGCAACGGGAGTGTGCAGGAACCGGGCTTGAGCGGCACCGCACCGGGCATGGGGGCAATCATGTGGCAACCCGTTTCGGTCTGCCACCAAGTGTCCACAACGGGACAGCGGGACTGGCCAACAACGGTGTAATACCACATCCACGCTTCCGGGTTGATCGGCTCGCCTACCGAACCGAGCAGGCGCAAAGAGGAAAGATCATATTTTCCGGGCAGGTCGGGACCCAGTTTGATAAGCGACCGGATCGCGGTGGGCGCTGTATAAAATGAGGTGACTTTATGGTCCTGAATTATTTTCCAGAAGCGGCCTGCGTCGGGATAAGTGGGAACCCCCTCGAAGATGACCTGGGTGGCGCCCACGGCCAGCGGACCATAGGTAACGTAGCTATGTCCCGTAACCCAGCCCACATCGGCGGTACACCAGAAAATATCAGTGGGTTTGTAATCGAAAATCCATTCCATGCTTGTGATTGCGCCCAGCAGGTAACCTGCTGAAGAGTGTTGCACGCCTTTTGGTTTGCCGGTGGAACCAGAGGTATAGAGCGTGAATAGCGGGTGCTCGGCATTGACCCATTCCGGCTCGCAGGCGTCGCTCTGGTCCCTGATCAATTCGTGCCACCAGATATCACGTTCTTGCAGTTGCAGGTTGTCATCACTGCGCTTATACACAATGACCGATTTCACGGAGTCGGTGTTACCCATGGCAAGCGCTGCATCCACCGCGGCTTTCAAATGGTTGACTTTGCCGCCCCGCCGTTGTTCGTCGGCGGTAATGACAGCCACTGCACCGGCGTCAAGAATGCGCTCATGAATGCTTTTGGAGGAGAAACCGCCAAATACCACCGAATGCGTCGCACCAATGCGGGCACAGCTTTGCATTGCCACTACGGCTTCGATACTCATCGGCATATAGATAATGACACGATCGCCTTTCTTGATGCCAAGAGATCGCAGACCATTGGCAAACTGGCAAACGCGACGGTGAAGATCACGGTATGTGGAACGGGTGATTGTGCCGTCATCCGCCTCGAAAATAATCGCGATCTTGTCCGGTTGGGTTGCCAGGTGCCGGTCCAGGCAGTTGAACGAGACGTTCAGCTCGCCATCATCAAACCATTTGAAGAAGGGATGATTCGTTTCATCCAATACGCGAGTGAACGGTTTATGCCACAATATGTGTTCGCGCGCCAGTTTGCCCCAGAACGCGGGAAGGTCTTTTTCGGCTTCGGCGCAGAGGGCGTGATAAGCTGCAATGCCGGATACATTAGCTTGTTGGACAAATGCCGGGTCCGGCGGAAAAATGCGCGTTTCATTCAGAATGGATTTGATCGCGGCCACGGAATGCCTCCAATGAGTTTTTTATTTGGGAGATCGGTGAAATTGTATCATTCATAAATTCATAATATGTATGGAACCGCTGAATAAGCGCTAAACGGAAACAGATATTCCCTGACGCAACCAGTTATAATGCAAACAGGGATCTATTTCATTAAGTATAAAATTTTGCTAAAATAGCAATGACTATGGGCTCTTTCTAGCCCATTTTTTGTTTGTGCCGGCACTATGGATCTGTATGAATTGCTTGAATCGACCTTGACCGGGCTGGGCTATGAGCTCGTCGAAGTGGAGCGGTCCTCGCGAGGGAAGATGTTGCGTGTGTTTATTGACAAACCCGACGGTATTACCGTAGATGATTGCGGGGCCGTCAGCAATCATCTGAGCCGCTTGTTTGCGGTTGAGAACATCGATTACGATCGACTGGAAGTTTCATCGCCCGGCCTGGACAGGCCGCTGAAAAAGGTCGCTGATTTCATCCGCTTTGCGGGTGAGTCGGTTAAACTGAGGCTACGCGTGGCGTTACAGGGTCAAAGAAATTTCGTCGGAATTTTGCGTGAAGTGAACGACGGGATATTAAAGCTGGAAGTAGACGGAAAAATGCTCGATCTGGATCTAAACAATCTCGAGAAGGTTCGTCTGGTTCCAAAATTGTAATTATTCGAGAGAGATTGGCTGGAGGTAACATGACGCGCGAAGTTTTACTTTTGGTGGATGCGCTGGCGCGCGAAAAGAATGTCGAGAAAGACATTGTTTTTATCGCGCTTGAATTGGCGCTGGCATCCGCTACAAAAAAGCGTTTTCACGAAGACGCTGATGTGCGTGTGTCGATCGATCACCAGACAGGCGATTATCAGTCGTTGCGCCGCTGGCAGGTGGTAGCGGACGATGCTGTGGAAGAGCCTGCCCGTCAAATTCCGTTGAGCGAAGCATTGCAGCGCAATCCTGAAATCGAATTGGATGAATTCATCGAGGAAGTATTGGAGCCGGTGGAGTTTGGGCGTATCGGCGCTCAAGCAGCGAAGCAGGTGATATTCCAGAAAATTCGCGACGCTGAGCGCGAGCAGATTCTGAGCGATTTTCTGGAACGTAAAGAATACATGGTTACCGGGACCATCAAGCGGATGGAACGCGGCAATGCGATCATCGAGTCCGGCAGGGTTGAGGCGGCACTGCCCCGCGATCAGATGATCCCGAAGGAAAATCTGCGTGTCGGCGACAGAGTGCGCGCCTATTTATACAAGATCGACCGGACCGCCCGCGGTCCGCAGTTGATATTGTCACGGATTGCACCGGAGTTTCTTGTAAAACTGTTCGAACTGGAAGTGCCGGAAATCGAGGAAGGTCTGCTGGAGATCAAGGTTGCAGCGAGGGATCCGGGCTCACGTGCCAAGATTGCGGTCAAATCTCACGATCAGCGCGTTGACCCGATCGGTACCTGCGTAGGTATGCGGGGTTCGAGGGTGCAGGCGGTGACTGGCGAACTGGCCGGAGAAAGAGTGGACATCATTTTGTGGTCCGACGATCCCGCTACATTCGTGATCAATGCGCTGGCGCCTGCAGAAATCAGCAGCATCCTGGTGGATGAGGAAAAGCACAGCATGGACATCGTGGTGGATGAGGATAACCTTGCCCAGGCTATTGGACGTGGAGGCCAGAATGTACGGCTTGCGTCTGAGTTGACGGGTTGGGAGCTCAACATCATGACGATGGAAGAGTCACAGGCAAAAAATGAAGAGGAATTTTCCGTACTTCGGCACCTCTTCATGGAAAAACTTGATGTGGATGAGGAAGTGGCGGATATTCTCGTGCAGGAAGGTTTTACCACGCTGGAAGAAGTGGCTTATGTGCCACTCAACGAAATGCTGGAAATCGAGGCATTTGACGAGCAAACGGTCAACGAACTCCGCACTCGAGCTCGTAATGCTCTTTTGACGGAGGCGATCTTCAGCGAGGAAAAAGTGGAGAATATAGCAGAAGACCTGCTTTCGCTGGAGGGTATGGACAGTCAGACAGCGCGTGAATTGGCGGCCAAAGGAGTGAATACTCAGGAGGATCTCGCCGATCTGGCTGTGGATGACCTGATTGAAATGGTCGAGATGGATGCTGAACGAGCCAGGCAGTTAATCATGGCGGCGCGCGCGCCTTGGTTTGCCTCGGCAGACAGGGCATAGGTTATTAAAGGTTATCAATGTCTCAAATGAACGTAGAACAATTCGCTAGTGAACTGGGTGTGCTTCCTGCAGTGCTGCTGGAGCAACTCCGGGCCGCCGGTATCCGCAAGCATCTGACTGAGGATAGTTTGACCGAAAGCGATAAAACCCAGCTTCTCGACTATTTGCGCAAAATCCACGGTGCCAATGAGGACAAGGGCAAGATTTCTCTTCCGCGTCGGCAGACTTCCGAGATCAAGAAGTCGGACAGCACCGGCAAAGCCCGGAGTATCCAGGTAGAGGTGCGCAAGAAGCGTGTGTTTGTGAAGGGTGATTTAACGACCGAGACAAAGGCGGTGGAACCCGCTGTCACTTCCGCTCCCGTTACGACTGCGCCGGTTCTCACGCCGGTGGTGGATGCGGCACAGCAGGCCTTGCGGCAAGAGGAAGCGAGAACACAGGCTGAATTGATCGCACGGCAGACTGCGGAACTGAGGGAAAAGAAACAACGGCAAAAGCCGGCAGTTAATATCGAGGAAGTTGAGCCGGTTGCCGCAATCCAGGGCGAACCCGCTGCTACTCCCGAGCCCATACCTGCTGCGCCTGTCGGTACCCCATCGGTGGCGCCTGCGGTTGAGGCGGCCCAGCCTGCTCTAACCGAAGGAACATTGCATAAGCCGGTAGTCAAGCCGGAAGAGAAGGCGGCGAAGGCCGAAAAGAAAAAGAAGCAGGCCAAGCAAGTGGTCTGGAAAGACGACAGGGTCGAGAAACGTGGAGGACTCAAGACACGGAGCGATTTATCCAGCGTCAAGGGTTGGCGTACGCGCAGAGATAGACACGGTAAAGCGACCACGGAAGACCAGGGCGCTCACAGCTTTTCCGTACCCACCGAACCGATTGTCCATGAGGTAATGGTACCTGAGACCATTTCGGTCGGGGCGCTCGCGCAGAAGATGTCGATTAAAGCCGCAGAAGTTATCAAGACCCTGATGAAAATGGGGAATATGGTAACTATCAATCAAATGCTGGACCAGGAAACTGCCATGATCGTGGTGGAAGAGCTGGGCCATGTCGCCAAATATGCGGCGCTGGATAGCCCCGAAGCCTTTCTGGCGGACACGGAACTACCCGGAGCGGGATCGAAAACGGAGCCGCGTGCGCCGGTAGTTACCGTTATGGGACACGTCGATCACGGCAAGACTTCGCTTCTCGATTACATACGTCGTACACGTGTGGCAAGCGGAGAAGCTGGCGGCATTACTCAGCACATTGGTGCCTATCATGTGGAAACTGAAAGAGGCATGGTCACGTTTCTGGATACGCCTGGCCATGAAGCTTTTACCGCCATGCGTGCCCGCGGCGCAAAAGTTACCGATCTGGTTATATTGGTTGTAGCGGCGGATGACGGCGTAATGCCTCAGACGATCGAGGCGATACACCATGCCAAGGCCGCCAAAGTGCCGATCGTGGTAGGAATAACAAAAGTAGATAAACCCGACGCTAATCCAGAACGTATCAGGCAGGAACTGGTAACGCAGGGTGTCGTCCCGGAAGATTGGGGTGGCGATACGATGTTCGTCGAGGTTTCCGCCAAGACCGGCCAAGGCATCGATTCATTGCTCGAAAGCGTACTGCTCCAGGCTGAAGTGCTGGAACTCGGGGCCGTAACGGACGGACCCGCCAAAGGTATCGTCATCGAGTCGCGCCTGGATAAAGGCCGTGGCCCGGTGGCAACAATACTCGTTCAGTCGGGCACTTTAAAGCGTGGTGATATATTGCTGGCAGGCGCCGTGTTTGGCCGAGTGCGCGCAATGCTCGACGAAAGCGGCCGGCCGGTGGACCAGGCCGGACCTTCCATTCCGGTGGAAATTCAAGGCTTGTCAGAAGTTCCTGTCGCTGGCGAAACGGTAGTGGTGCTGACGGATGAGCGCAAAGCTCGCGAAATCGCACTTTTCCGCCAAGGCAAATTCCGCGACGTAAAGCTTGCCAGACAACAGGCGGCCAAACTGGAAAATGTATTTGAGCAGAAGGGTGAGGTCAAAGTACTCGCGCTTATCATCAAAGCCGATGTGCAGGGTTCTTACGAAGCGCTGACGCATGCACTGCAAGGGCTTTCCACCGACGAGGTCAGAGTTAATATTATCCACAGCGGTGTGGGAGCGATTACCGAATCCGACATTAATCTGGCGCTCGCTTCCAAAGCCGTTGTGATTGGCTTCAATAGCCGCGCAGATACGGTGGCGCGCAAGCTCATCGGTTCTACCGGAGTGGATGTGCGCTACTACGGTATTATTTACGAGGCTGTGGACGAAATCAGGGCAGCGCTATCGGGCATGATGACCCCTGACCGCAAGGAGAACGTTACGGGCCTGGTAGAGATACGCCAGGTGTTTCGTATCTCTAAAGTGGGCGCAGTGGCGGGTTGCCTGGTGCTGGAGGGCGTCATCAAGCGCGGGTCGCTAACCAGGCTGATACGCAATGGCGAACTCATCCACACAGGCGAGCTTGATTCGCTGAAGCGTTTCAAGGACGACGTGAAAGAGGTGAGAGCGGGTTTTGAATGTGGTTTATCACTGAAGAACTTTAATGACATCCAGGTGGGTGATCAGCTGGAAACCTACGAAATCGTCGAAGTTGCACGTAGCTTGTAACTGCCGCACCGGATGGGATCATCATGCCTAAAGATTATTCCCGCGCGCTGCGGATAGCCGACCAGATTCAGCGTGAACTCGCCGACCTGATTCGCAACGACCTCAACGATCCCCGTATTGGCATGATCACCTTGACTGGTGTCGAGGTGAGCCAGGATTACGCGCATGCCAAAGTTTTTTACACGACGCTGCGCAGCGAAAGCGACAATTTCCTCACCGGCAAAGGATTGGAAAACGCATCTGGATTTTTACGCAACCACTTGATGCATCGATTGAAGCTTCGAGTAATCCCGCAACTTCATTTCATTTATGACGAGTCGGTCGAGCGCGGTGTGCGTTTATCCCAACTGATAGATGAGGCCGTAGCGCAAGAGGCGCCGGCGAACGAACCGGATGATACCTGATCTGTGTCCGATCAGGTATAGATCACCTTTATATTGAACCGTGTTTTAAAGCCTGCATACGTCAAGCGTCACATCAGCGGCGTCCTGCTGCTCGACAAGCCAGCCCACATTTCGTCCAATCAAGCGTTGCAGATAGCCAAACGCATCTTTGCAGCGCATAAGGCCGGTCACACAGGCACGCTTGACCCGATGGCAACCGGCCTGTTACCCATTTGCTTCGGGGAGGCTACAAAGTTTTCGTCGGCATTGCTTGGGGCGAACAAGGCCTACGAAGCGACGTTGAGGCTGGGCTATATCAGTACTACCGGCGATGCCGAAGGTGAAATTTCAGTTGCAAGCGAAATAGAACCCGGGGATTTGAAGTTGGCGCCGCAGCAGATCGAGGCAGTGCTGAAAAGATTTATCGGCACGATCATGCAGGTGCCGCCGATGTATAGTGCCCTGAAACATCAAGGGAAACCCATGTATGCTTACGCAAGGGAAGGGTTGGAAATCGAGCGGCAACCACGTGAAGCCATTATTCATGAGTTGCATATCGAGGCCTTCGAGGGGAATGGTTTACGCATCCTGGTCAAGTGCGGTTCGGGTACTTACATCCGCACGCTGGCTGAAGATATAGGCAAGGCGCTAGGATGCGGTGGGGCATATCTCACCCGCTTGCGCCGAAGCATTGTTGATAATTTTGACTTATCGCAAGCTTATACGTTGGATGTGCTTGAAGCTATGCCGCTGCCGCAGCGAGACTGCTGTCTGCTTCCGGTCGATATTCTCATGCGGGACCTGGCGACCGCTACACTGGATGCCGCAGCGGCGGCATCTTTGCTTCAAGGACGGGTGATCTGCGACTATTTCTCGCAGGATGGTTTATCCGAGGGACAAAAGATTCGATTGTACGATCAGACTAAACGTTTTCTGGGGGTGGGAAAAATAACCGCGGGGGGTGAAATCGCCCCTAGTAGACTTATAGGGAACGTTTGAACAGTTCGGTGGAGGTAGAGCAAAGGGTTTTCGCTGCCTCCCTATCCCGATTATTTTTGTCGGATTACTCATCCAGTAAGCGGAGCTTTGGCGGCGTAATTTGACCTGATAACAGTTGGCTGACCTGACACCGGTTGATTACGCTGCGCTAACTCCACCGATCCAGCTACTGGTAAACCCTGGATTCATTCGGGAATCGGAACAAAGGTTATCAATTTTGTTTTGACCGCATGCTGTCGGTAACATCTTTACCTATTCCGCGATAACCGGTGAAGCGGCCAGACGAGTCGAACATCGGTTCTCCGCTAACCATCAGATATTGTTTGGCGCCATCGGCTTTAGTGCGGCTGTAGACAAAATCGATAAAAGGCCGTCGTGCCGTGATATTTTCCTTGAATGCGGCATACTCGGATTCATTCCAGCGCGTTCCACTATCTTCCCTATGCTCACCCATCAGTTTATCAACCCCGATCCCGAGCATATCAAGGACGGGTCCATAAACCTTGGTAAAGCGTCCTTTCTCGTCTTGTTCCCAGTACCAGTCAGACGCCAGTTCGGTCAACCGGCGAAAGCGCGCTTCGCTCTCGCGTAGTTCCGTAGTTCGCTCCGCCACGGTTTGTTCCAGCTTTTTATTATAATCCTCGAGTTGTTTATATAACAGGCGTACTTCCAGCATGTTGTGGATACGTGTCTGGACTTCAACCAGATCGAATGGCTTGCTGACAAAATCTTTCGCGCCGGCCTGAAGCGCTCGCAACTTATGACCTGGCTGGGCAGTGATTACAAGTACTGGCAAATAGCCTTTCGGTTCAATTTGCTTCAGGGCTTCCAACACCTGAAAGCCATCCATGCCCGGCATTTGCAGATCGAGAAGAATCAGATCATAACGGTTCTGGCGATAGAGCCCGGATACCTCGCGTGGATTCATTGTCGAGGCAATACAGGTATAACGTGCGTCGCTCAGCATTTGCTCAAGCAGCCGGACATTAGCTTCCTGATCATCGACAATCAGGATTTTAGCGTTAAGAATGTCGGGAGTACTAATCATTTTCTGTTCCCTATTCACTGGCAATTAATCGATTTTTTTCGAATTTGCCTAAGATACTCCATCGTTCTGTAGATGGTAATGGTAAAAAGTAACTATTTCTCCGTAACTGACCTTTGCCATCCCCACCCAGAAATGTCGAGCCTATCAGCACGTCTGTCTGGGGTAAACACGGAGCGGAACGGGTACAGCAAACTCGATATCCATATTCCGCTATATTCTTTCCTGACGAATTTATATTGTTGACACGGAAATACTTTGCCAAACTCGAATCGAGCTCGTGAGTTTACGCGAAACAGAATTGGCCATCACATATATGCTCGCTCCGAAATTCGATAGGTATTCTTGTTTGCCTGCTTGGCGTCCAGCAGAGCTGCGTCCGCATTTTTCAAAAGCGTATTGACATCTTTGCCATTGAACGGGTAAAGACCGATACCCGCACTCGCCGTGACCCAAACATTATTCCCCTGAATACTATAGGGTTGCGACAGCACTTTGATAATTTTTTCTGCTGCAAGTGCTACACCGTTGACGTTACTGACATGCGGCATTGCGACCACAAATTCATCACCACCGAGTCGCGCTACAGTATCTTCCTGGCGTACAGCCGCCACCAAGCGTGCTGCAACCAATTTTAGAAGCAAATCGCCGACGTCGTGACCCAAGGTGTTATTGATCTGCCTGAAACCATCCAGATCCAGATATATAACCGCCATAATGCTGTCATATCTTTTTGCATGGATGATTGCCTGGGAGACTCTCTCCACCAGAAGACGCCTGTTGGAAAGCCCAGTCAAAGGGTCATGCAGCGCCATGAATTCCTGTGTTTTAGCATAACTGCGCGACCGCTGATGCAACAAGCGCACTTCCAGCAGATTGTGAACCCGGGCAAGTACCTCGGCCATATCAAACGGTTTGCTGACGAAATCTCTTGCCCCGGATTGGAGCGCGCGGAGCTTACAGTCAGGATTAGCGGTAATGACCAGTACGGAGAGGTATCCGTCCGCTTCGATCTCCTTCAAGGCTTCCAGCACCTGAAATCCATCCATGCCGGGCATTTTGAGATCAAGCAAAATCAAGTCATAACGATTTTGCCGATGCAATTCATAAACCTTATAGGGATCCATCGTCGAACTGATGGAAGTATAGTTTGCAGTGCTTAACACGCTTTGCAGGAGCTGGATATTTGATTCCTGGTCGTCAACGATCAGGATTTTTGCATTATGAATGTCGGTTTCAGTGATCATATTGCTTGAATATTCAATTGGCCGACTATCTTTGTAACCTGGCTGATCGATGGCGAGTTTGATCAATGGCAAATTCTCAGGCCTTAAACGCGCAAATTTTGCTGCTATTTTGCGTCGCTATCTGTGCGCTAACTCTCATAAGAAACATGAAATGATTCATTTCGGAAAATATCGGCTTGTAGCGGATGGGAATTTAGGGAGAAATAGCGCGCAATATAATACTGACTGACGCGGTGCTCCGGGTTGGGCTTGAGGGTTGCTTAATTCGAACGACCATATTTGGACATTTTTTTACCCTTAACGACATATAGGCCAAACTTTAGTAGCTTAAGTCAAGAAAAGAAAACTTTTTCGTAAAACCAGGCTATCTCCGGCGGTTCGCAGTCCAAGTTACGGATCAATAAGATTTGACCTTGCCTTACTATGGGTAGGTTGATATAATCGTATTCCTCTGACGCGGGGTGGAGCAGTCTGGCAGCTCGTCGGGCTCATAACCCGAAGGTCGTAGGTTCAAATCCTGCCCCCGCAACCAAAATCAAAGCGTTTAGCCCCAAACCCAAGCTGGGGCTTTGTGCTGTATGGCTCCCATGTGTGGAGCGATGCAGACTTCTCTGCAATCACTCATTGAGCAATCGCCAGAAAAGCCAAACCCCCCGTATGGCGGGGCGTCGCGTCTCCCCCAGGTTTCGGTTAAACAACCCTTTTCACGGCATCCCTAAGGAAATCGGCTGCAAAAGCGTCTGGCCGGTTCATATTTCGCCGCTTTTTCAGCCGATAGAAAATTATTGTATTGGCGTTTCTCAAAAATCTGTCTTCACCCAGTTCGCTAATTCCCGTGCGGCTTAAGCAGGTATTTTGTGGGTGAACTATCGTGATTTTTCAGGGAGAGGTCCCGATATAGTGATAAAGAACTATGTCTCCAACTTGAGACAGCTTTAATTGTTTTAGATTCAAACTATTGAAAATATTGGAAAAAAGTCCGTCATCAAACAACGACACAACTAATATGATTTTTTTCAAGTACCTGAGTTAAAAGAAAAAATAACGTGTTGCTTAACAACGACGAAATCCTGAGCTCCGCCTCTACGGCGAATCCTGCTCAAGTCTTTGTATTTATTAACTCTTTTTTAATTGGCATGGTAGATGCTAAAGATGTAATTGACTCCCTTTCAAAATAAAACAGCTTTGCTGGGGATTCGAATTACCACGGCTTTACATGAGAATACCCGCCATATTAATAGCTTATCATCCCAGGAGAGAAAAATGAATACAATGTCAAAAGCACTCATAGCCGCTTTGGTCCTTGGAGGTTCCATCTCTACCGCAACCGCAGGTGGTGTGATACAAATATTACGGCCACCGACACATCCGGGGGAACGTTTGACTCGGGTATTATTGGGGATCATACCTTGGATCTTGCCAAGACCTTCAGCAGTATCAATCCAATCTCATTGACATTCACGGTTGCCCATGAGAATGGTACGGGGGGAAACCCCTACGCCGTGACCGAGGCGGTTACCAATAATACTGGACAGGCGTGGACAGACTTTCATTACAGTATTACCGAACCAAACCAGGGTAATGGCGTTGTATTTACTGCCCATAATCAGTCAACGTTTGGTGACTTTACGCTCGATGGCTCAAGCGGTCCACGTAATCTTAACTTTACCGGGAATTTAGCGGCCGGCGGTGTGGCCGACGCGACCTTTAATATAAGCCCGTTCGATCCCGGTGCCGGCAACACCTCCACCTTTACCCTGACACAAGTGCCAACCATTCCGGAACCGGAGACTTATGCCATGCTGGTAGCCGGACTGCTGTTGATGGGCGGTATGGTAAAGCGTAGAAACAATAATAAGCAAAGTTAGCTGATTGATATCAGGTAAGTCGCATGGACAAACCCCGCCTGATCGGCGGGGTTTGTTTTTGGTGCCGGTTTTTCGAAGAATATGAGCTATATGGGCAGGAATGCTTTCTTTATAGTTCCAGCTCAACAAGACTCGCTGGGGCCATTCAAGCCGATTGTTCGTTTATCCCCTTCAGTGCAACTATCGTAATATGCGCAAGACTGCAGTGAAATACCCTCGACGTGATTAGGGGAACTAAACTGTAGAGGCTGAGTCCAACAAGGACTGGTAGATCCTTTGGGAAACAGGAAGTTCTTGATTGTTTGAAACAGGAGTTTGCGAATGCTTACATCATCGTTTGAAATCATTACTTTACAGAAGAAAGCGGATTATTCGATCGTTATAAGCAGCACGCTGCGAACTATCGAGAATTACATTTGTCTAATTTGGACTGGTAGTTTAAATATTTTTTTAAAGGAGCTTGCAATGGTTACGATGGCATCAAGCGAAACCTTGGTCGCTGCGGAAAATACCTTGGAACCATATTGAAATTTATTCAGTCCAAGCAAAACTGGTAGTTTTTGTTTTTAATTTGGACTCCCCGCGTTTCTGGTCCGGAAATTCTTAATTAACTTACAAAATAGGAGTTGGTAATGTCTACAACTACGCCAGAAAAATTAGTTACACATCAAACGAAGGTGAGCAGTGCTCGCTACGATATGTCTGAGTGGTACGACTCCAAGTATTACAAAATGGGCCTTTTGCCTATACTGGGGATTGCCATTTTCTGGGTCTGGTTCCAACGCACTTATGCCTACTCGCATGGGATGGACTCGATGGAACCGGAGTTCGAGCAAATCTGGATGGGACTATGGCGTTTTCAAATGATGCTGTGGCCGGTCGTAGCGCTTGTTGTCTGGGGTTGGATATGGAAGACGCGTGATAGCGAGGCGCAACTGGCCAGCCTAACGGTGAAACAGGAAATAAAGCGCTATTTTTATTTCCTCATGTGGCTCGGCGTATATCTGTTCGCTGTTTATTTCGGGTCAAGTTTCTTCACCGAGCAAGACGCCTCATGGCATCAGGTGATCATTCGCGATACGAGCTTCACGCCCAGCCATATCCCGCTTTTTTATGGCTCATTTCCGATGTACATCATCATGGGGATAGCGACTTACCTGTACGCAAATACGCGGTTGCCTCTCTACAACAAGGGAACTTCGTTTCCTTTGGTAATGGCTATCAGCGGACCGGTGATGAGTCTGCCGAACGTGGGTCTTAACGAGTGGGGTCATGCCTTCTGGTTCATGGAAGAACTCTTCAGTGCGCCGTTGCATTGGGGTTTCGTAGTCTTGGCATGGGCAGCGCTGTTTGCTGGTGGCCTTGCTGTGCAGATCATCGCACGCTTCTCAAACCTTCTGGATGTGCAATGGAATAGTCAAAGCAGATCCATTCTGGATAACGTTGTTTAAATCTGTACTGTAGCTTTACCGCTCCGCCCTCTGCGTTTCGTAGAGGGCGGAGTTCTTTGCGCCGTATGGCCCGCCGATGCTGTGCTGTCAGTCTCATCAAATTCATCGTAGGGCCGCGTCCTGACTGTATTTTCACACCATGCAATGGTGGAAAATTTTTCCGGTCTGTTCTGTCAGACTCGTCAGCATACGTAGAATTATTTGTCTCAATATCAATTCCCATCGGAACGCGAGCTTGGTTGGTTATTGTGCCGGTAGACGCAAGACGTAACTCAGTGCACAATAGTACAATTGATGGATAGCGTAGCGTTGTGAATCCTCACTATTGAATTCCAGCTTTATGGCGGGCCTCCCCGCATTGCATAGTAGTGAATCTGGTCAGGTCCGGAAGGAAGCAGCCACAGCTATTTTCTGCAAGTGCCGGGGGTTAGGCTCGCCACCCTTTTTTGTTTGCACAGGTGGAGGGAACGAGCGTCGAGCCGATTTCCCTTCACCGTGTTGTAAACAGAAAAGTCCCCAATTCTTTCCGCTCTATAACCAGCCTAAATAGTCATCTCTCGATATCATGTCCCAGACTCAGGTTCTTGCCCGCAAATGGCGACCGAAGAACTTTTCCGAGCTGACCGGGCAGGATCACGTGGTCAGGGCGCTTACCAACGCGCTTGAGCAAAAACGCTTGCATCATGCCTATCTGTTTACAGGAACCCGAGGTATCGGCAAGACTACTATCGCACGTATTTTAGCCAAGGCGCTCAACTGCCAGACAGGCGTCTCGTCGACGCCTTGCGGCGTATGTTCCGCCTGCACCGAGATTGATGGCGGGCGCTTCATCGATCTGATTGAAATGGATGCGGCCTCCAATACGCAAGTCGAAAAGATGCGCGAACTGCTGGAGAACGCACTTTACGCCCCTACGGTGGCTCGCTACAAGGTTTACATTATTGACGAAGTACACATGCTCTCCAAATCGGCTTTCAATGCCATGCTGAAGACGCTGGAAGAACCGCCGGAGCACGTCAAGTTCATACTCGCCACTACCGACCCCCAGAAGATTCCTGTAACGGTTCTGTCTCGTTGCCTGCAATTCAACCTGAAGCAGATTCCGCTGCCGCTGATCGCTGTGCATCTCAAGCATGTGCTTGAGCAGGAGCATATAAGCTGCGATGAAACGTCGTTACAATTGCTTGCGCGTTCGGCGCAGGGCAGCATGCGTGACGCCTTGAGCATACTGGATCAGGCGATTGCTTTTGGCGAAGGGAAGATCGAAGAAGCCGGAGTGCGCGACATGCTCGGCGCTATTGACCAGCGTTATCTTTATGACTTGCTGGATGCATTGTCGCAAAAAGACGGAGCAAAGATGCTGGCGATAGCCGATGCGATGGAAACCCGCAGCCTGTCGCTTGACACCGCGCTGCAGGATATGGCAACGCTGCTGCACCGTCTTGCGCTGGCGCAAATCGTGCCGTCGGCTATCGGCGAGGATGCACCGGAGCGCGAACAAATTTTCGCGCTGGCCAAAGTCTTTTTGCCGGAAGATATTCAGTTGTTTTATCAGATTGCCATAAATGGCCGTGACGACCTGAGCCGGGCACCGGATGAGTACGCCGGCTTCACCATGACGCTGATGCGAATGCTAGCTTTCATACCCGACGATATGACAGCGGCTTCAGTGGGAGGCCAGGACAAAACTGCAGCCAAAGCTGAGGTAAAAGCCCAAAGTAGCGGTACCGGTGCGGAAACTAAACGCCCATTGCCGTCAATTACCGTCGAAACAGCGGTTATCAAGCCGGATCTTGATATAAGCTCAAGCGCATTCAGCGATGGCTGGAGAGTGATGGTAAATCAGTTAAAGCTGAGCGGTTTAGCTAAAATGCTGGCCCAGCACTGCGAAGTGAAGAATGTTTCGCCGAACGAAATCGAATTCTGCGTGCTCGAAACGCATAAACACCTGCTTGATAAGGCTTACCAGGAAAGGATGCAAACTGCTCTGAGGGAGCATTTGGAAAAGCCGGTCCGGCTGAAGTTTTCCATAGGAACGATCACCGGCTTGACACCCGCGGAACTTGGTAATCGTGAAAAGCAGGAGAAGCAATCGCAGGCCGTTGCAGCTATCGAGTCCGACCCGTTTGTACGGGAACTGGTGGAGCATTTCGATGCAAAACTGATCGTTTCTTCGATCAAACCTATTCAATAGCGGAGGTAAAAAATGATGAAAGGCGGCTTGGGCAATCTGATGAAACAGGCTCAGCAGATGCAGGAGAACATGAAAAACATGCAGGAGAAATTGGCTTCGATAGAAGTCGAAGGCCAATCCGGCGCGGGCATGGTCAAGGTGGTAATGACCTGTCGTTATGATGTGAAGCGGGTCAATATCGACAGCAGCCTCATCGGTGACGATAAGGATATGCTGGAAGACCTGATTGCTGCTGCGGTAAACGATGCTGTGCGACGAGTGGAATCCACCACTCAGGAAAAAATGGCTGGTTTCACCTCCGGACTGCCGCTGCCGCCGGGGATGAAGCTACCATTTTAGCTTTATACCGAAAATACGTGACTGTGACTGACGGATTGATTCGTTATGTCGACTTACTTCCATAGGTTCTATGTTTTTTTTTGGAGCTTTTTACCATTTCTCCTAAGTGAAAACGCCAACCAGCCTCGAGGACCTGATCGACGCCTTGCGCTGTCTTCCCGGGGTAGGCCCTCGGTCAGCACAGCGCATGGCTTATCACTTGTTGCAACGCGATCATGAGGGTGCGCGGCGCCTCGCCGGTTCGCTCGATTATGCGTTGCAACATATCAGGCATTGTGAGAAATGCAATAACTTCACAGAAGAAGTGATATGCGAATTATGCCGTTCTCAGCGGCGCGACGCCGCATTGCTATGCGTGGTCGAAATGCCTGCCGATCTGCTGATGATGGAGCAGGCGCACTGCTACAAAGGCCTGTATTTTGTACTGATGGGGAGGCTTTCGCCATTGGATGGCATCGGACCCAAGGAGATTCATCTTGATCGGCTGCTGAGGCGGACTCAGGATGGCGTAGTGCGGGAAGTTGTGCTGGCCACCAATTTCACGGTGGAAGGGGAGGCGACCGCTCATTATATTAGCGAACTGCTGCATAACAAAGATCTGAAGGTCACACGTATTGCACGCGGGTTGCCGGTTGGCGGCGAGTTGGAACACGTGGATAGCGGTACGCTGGCGCAAGCAGTGATTGAGCGTAGAGAGATCTAGTTTCGGCAAGAAAACATCCAGGATTGTTATTTCAGGTTTGACCTGGGAGTCCTGGTCCAAGCAGGTAAGGGTGCGTTACCCGTTAATGGTTGTGCCGCAATGCTGTTTTCACCGATCTGCCCCGCTGCTGTCAACATAATCGTAAGGCTATAAAGTAAAGTGAAATAATGGAATGACGCCCTCTTCCCCAATGGCATCCAAGTGCCGAAGTGTAAGTCGTGATAGACCACAAACAGAAAGTTGAGACCAAGATGACAGCCAGGTTGCCGAAGCCGCCAAAATCGTCCAGGCCGTCGAGATCGCCGGCGCACAGCCCGCTCAGGCCGGCAAAGAAAAAAATAGCTGCGACGGTAGCGGGGGTTGAACCGATTTCTGCCTCGGCACCGCCCATCACGCAAAAACTGCATAAGTTGCTGGCGCAGGCAGGGTTGGGATCAAGGCGTGAAATGGAGGAGTTGATCGCTGCCGGGCAGACCACCATCAATGGAAAGGTCGCGACTATCGGCGACCGCGCGGGGCCTGAGGATATTGTTCGGGTGGGCAAGCGCGTGATTCATCTCAAGTCCCCTGAACGGTTGCCCCGAGTCATGCTTTATCACAAGCCGGAAGGGGAGATAGTCAGTCGCGACGATCCACAAGGCCGCCCATCAGTCTTCGAAAAACTGCCGCAAATGCGGTCTTCCAAATGGATAGCCATTGGCAGGCTGGATTACAACACCAGCGGGCTGCTGATCTTTACGACAGATGGCGAATTGGCTAATCGTTTGATGCATCCGCGCTTTGAAGTCGAGCGCGAGTATGCGGTGCGGATCATGGGGCGCCTGACGCCTGAAGTAACGGAACTGCTGACCACGGGCGTTGAGTTGGAAGATGGTCTGGCAAAATTCGAACATTTGTCGGATCAAGGCGGAGAGGGTTCCAACCACTGGTATCGCGTGATATTGAAGGAAGGCAGGAATCGCGAAGTGCGCCGTATGTTCGAGAAAGTGGGGATGACAGTGAGCCGCCTGATGCGCGTACGTTTTGGTCCAATTAACCTGCCGCCGCGTCTGAAGCGAGGAAAATGGATCGAGCTGGATGAGGTGGAAATAAAGCGTCTGCTGGAGCTGGTGGCTATCAGCCAATAAGGAAACAGCACCTCACCTCATCATTTACGGTCCATCCGGAGTCCGCTACAAAATATCGTAATATGGAAATATAGGAAACATGGGCGTTGGTGATCACCCCAACCGTACTTGCGGTGTATGTAAACCACCGTTCAACGCAACCCCAGGGTAACTATTCAGGAAGCTGGTCACGCCTCAGAAGAAAAACAAACTCATCCCCGGCGCTGGTTTCGAGCCAGGTGAAAGGCGTCAGAGGAAAGGCCTGTTCCAGCGCTTGACGATTATGCCCGATCTCGACAATCAGAATTCCCCGGTCTGTCAGGTAATCGGCCGCCTGGAGCAATATTGCCCGGGTTGCTTCCAGACCATCTTCGCCGCTCGCCAGTGCGCTGCGCGGTTCATGGCGATATTCCTCGGGAAGAGTGGCCATTGATTTCGCGCTGACATAAGGCGGATTGCTGATGATGAGATCGTAACGGCGTCCTGCCAATGCAGCAAATAGATCAGACCGGACAAGACTGATTCTATGTTCCAGGTCGTAATCCGATACGTTCTTTTGGGCAACTTGCAGCGCCTCATGTGAAATGTCCGCAGCATCTATCGCGGCATTTTCGAAAGCGTGGGCAAGCAGCACGGCAAGGCATCCCGATCCGGTACAAAGATCAAGCGCGGAATGGATGTTGCCCGGTTCTTCTATCCACGGCGCGAGTTGCTCTTGCAGCAATTCGGCAATGAAGGAGCGCGGCACGATCGCACGTTCATCCACATAAAAACTGAAATCGCCTAGCCAGGCTTCGTTAGTGAGATAAGCAGCCGGGATTTTTTCGGTTGCGCGACGCTTGAGTATGCCCAATACCTGATCCAGCTCGACCGAGGTGAGGCGAGCATCCAGAAATGGTTCCAGTTGATCGAGCGGCAAGTGCAGAGTGTGCAAAACCAGATATACCGCCTCATCATATGCCGAGGCTGAGCCATGGCCGAAGAAAAGACCGGCGTCGTTAAAGCGGCTTACCGCGAAGCGCAGCAGGTCGCGGACGGTTTGAAGTTGGGTTTTTGCTTCACGGTACATAGATTTTATTTGATGTGATGAACGTTATAGGCTGCTACAGGCTGCAGCCTATCTTATCCATTCTTGACGGGTTTTGCGACGCTCCCTCCATTTGCCGGAAGCTTGCGGTTCAGGTAGAGGGAGGATTATTTAAGCAACAAATTCTCAAGCGTCAGCCGATAAATTTGCGGCAGCTGTTTCAGGTCCTCTACTTCCACATATTCGTTGAGTTTGTGAATGGTGGCATTACGCGGCCCCATCTCCACTACTTCCGGGCAGATGTCCGCGATGAAACGCCCATCGGAGGTCCCACCGGAAGTGGAGAGCTGCGGCTCGATTCGTGTCAGGGTTCTGATAGCGCAGCTCACTGCTTCCACGAGGTCGCCCCTGGGGGTGAGGTAGGGCTTGCCGGAGAGCTCCCATACCAAGTGATAATCGAGGTTTTGCCGGTTCAGGATTTCATGCACCCTGGCTTTTAGCGATTCAACCGTACTGGCGGTCGAGAAACGGAAATTGAACAACAGGGTGACTTCGCCGGGAATGACGTTGGTAGCACCCGTACCACCATTCATGTTGGAAATCTGCCATGTGGTGGGCGGGAAATATTCGTTGCCTTCGTCCCATTGGGTCTGTGCAAGTTCCGCAATCGCGGGGGCGGCAAGGTGTATCGGATTTTTTGCCAGATGAGGATAAGCAATATGGCCTTGTATGCCTCTCACTGTCAATGTCCCGGATAGAGAACCGCGTCTGCCATTTTTGATGGTATCGCCCAATTTGTCCACGCAGGTGGGTTCGCCGACAATACAGTAATCGATCAGCTCATTACGGGCTTTGAGGGCCTCCACCACCCTGACGGTGCCATCGGTTGCGACCCCTTCTTCGTCCGAGGTGACAAGCAACGCAATAGAACCGCCATGATTCGGGTGTTCGGCAACAAAAGCCTCAATTGCGGTAACGAATGCCGCGAGTGATCCCTTCATGTCGGCCGCGCCTCGACCGTAAAGCTTGCCATCCCGGATTTCAGGTTTGAAAGGGTCGCTTTCCCATTTGTCGAGCGGGCCAGTCGGCACCACATCAGTGTGTCCGGCGAAACACAATAGCGGAGAACCGGTTCCGCGCCGTGCCCACAAATTGTCCACTTCGCCGCAGCGAATTCTTTCAATGTGGAAGCCGATCGGTTCCAGGCGGCTGATCAGGATTTCCTGGCAACCATTATCGAACGGCGTCAGGGAGCGGCGGGCAATTAGCGCCTTTGCGAGCGCGATTGTGTCATTGTGCATGGGATATTCCTGAATAGAAACTGGCTTATGGATGCGCCGGAGATTGAGTATTACCTACTGATTTTTTACTGTTGATCGAGGCAGGCGATACGAGCGCATACAGGCGGAAGCCGGCTTTCAGCAACATGCAAAGCGTGTTATTGCTGATTCAGGCCGGTTTCCCGTTCAACCCGAACGACGAAATACATATTTTATTCGCCGATGCGTAACATGCGTGAATTGCGCAATCGGTGTGGCGAATAAATTTTCCGACCTATATTCCGCGCAGAAGCTCATTGATACCCGTTTTTGCGCGGGTTTTCGCATCTACCTGTTTAACGATGACCGCGCAATAAAGGCTGTATTTCCCATCCGCGGAGGGAAGATTACCCGAAACAACCACCGATCCCGGTGGAACACGGCCATAGCTTATCTCGCCGCTTTCCCGATTATAGATCTTGGTGCTCTGGCCTATGTATACACCCATGGAAATGACGGAATTTTCTCCGACAATCACGCCTTCGACGATTTCCGAGCGTGCACCGATAAAGCAATTATCCTCGATGATAGTCGGGTTGGCCTGCACCGGTTCAAGTACGCCGCCTATCCCCACGCCGCCGGACAGATGTACATTCTTGCCGATCTGAGCACAGGACCCAACCGTGGCCCAGGTATCGACCATCGCGCCTTCATCGACGTAAGCGCCAATATTGACATACGAAGGCATTAACACCACGTTACCGGCAATAAACGAGCCTTTTCTTACTGTCGCCGGCGGCACCACGCGGAACCCTCCATTACGGAAGTCCTTTGAACTGTAATCTGCGAACTTGGAGGGCACTTTATCGAAATAGTTGGAGAAGCCACCCTTGATGAAGCTATTGTCTTCTATGCGAAAAGAAAGCAGTACCGCTTTTTTGATCCATTGATGCGTATTCCATTCGCCGTTTATTTTCTCCGCCACCCGCAGTTTACCGCTGTCGAGCATTTCAAGTACCTGGGCAACTGATTCCTTGAGTTTGGCTTCGACATTACGTGGTGTAATCTCGGCGCGGCGTTCGAATGCTTCTTCAATGGTACTTTGGAGCTGATCCATGATTTTCCTTAATCTACTTTAGATATTTTTATCGATTCAAATTTTCCGCCGCGCTCGCGCTGCAAGTCAGCTACCAGCATTTTTATGCGTCCAGTTGCTTCAATGCATTCTTCCAGTGGGGCAACAAGGGCGATACGAACGAAATTTTCGCCAGGGTTGACCCCATGCGCGTATCGTCCCAGATAGCTGCCGGGTAAAACTGTTACATTATAATCGCGATAAAGCCGCCGGGCGAACTCGACATCGCTGCACGGTGTTTTCACCCATAAATAAAATGCGGCATCCGGCATGGAAACCTGCAGCGTTCCCCGTAGCGATCCGGTAACCGCATCGAATTTTTCCCGGTACAGGCGGCGGTTCTCGACAACATGAAACTCGTCGCTCCAGGCGGCCTCGCTCGCCGCCTGCACCGCCGGATTCATTGCACTGCCGTGGTAGGTACGATAGAGCAAAAATTTTGCTAGTAACGCCGCATCTCCCGCTACGAAACCTGAGCGCATACCCGGCACATTGGACCTTTTCGACAGACTGCTGAATATAACCAGCCTGGGGAAGCCGGTGCGGCCAAGACGTTGGGCAGCCTCGAGTGCGCCAAGCGGTGGAGAAGCCTCATCGAAATAGATCTCGGAATAACACTCATCCGACGCAATAACAAAGCCATAGCGATCGGAAAGCTCGAATAGGTGCTTCCACTCATCCATCGACATTACCCTGCCCGTAGGGTTACCAGGGGAGCAGACGTATACCAGTTGCGTGCGCGACCAGATATCGCCCGACAGTTGCGCATAGTCGAGTGCAAAATTATTTTCCGGCAACGTATTCAGGAAATACGGGGTTGCACCCGCCAGCAAAGCCGCCCCTTCGTATATCTGATAAAAGGGGTTCGGACAAACTACAATGGCTTCCGGCAGCGATGGGTTGATCACCGCCTGGGCAAAAGAAAACAGTGCTTCGCGGCTCCCGTTAATCGGAATGACCTGTGTGTCGGGATCGACGGCAGGCACGTGATAACGCTTTATCAGCCAGGCGGCTATGCTTGCCCGTAGCGATCGGGTGCCAAGCGTGGTGGGGTAGAAAGCCATCCCCGCGAGATTCTCCACCAGCGCCTGGCGAATAAAATCCGGTGTGGTATGTTTGGGTTCGCCTATATGCAGGCTGATGGGAGAAAGAGCCGTGTTTCGCTCGATTCCTTCAAACAGCTTGTTGAGCTTCTGGAAGGGATAAGGTTGGAGGCGGTCGAGATTGGGATTCAATTTGATAGGCTGGGGCAGGCTCTGAACAGCAATCTGCTACCTCCATGGTTAAGTTTGTTGATCGAAGCAGGATTATAAAGGGCGGGCGTCTCGCGACCAACCAAAATGAACAAAACAAAACAGAATGATTTTCCCGTGGCGGCGCTGCTCATAGGAGCAAGTATCTGGGGCTTGCTGTGGTATCCCTATCGATTGCTGGAACAAGCCCGGATAAGCGGGGCCATCGCGACCTCTATTACTTACGCAATTGCCTTACTGCTGGGGCTGGTTATATTTCGGAAAAGTTTGCACAGATCGCAAGTGCTCGGCGGCGAGCCGCATTTATTGTTCTGGATTGGCCTGTTTGCAGGCTGGACCAATCTCGCATACGTACTCGGTGTCATTCACGGCGAAGTCATGCGTGTCCTGCTTTTATTCTATCTCGCGCCGTTATGGACCATCGTGTTCTCACGTGTTCTGCTGAATGAAATGTTGAGTTTGCACGGCTATCTGGTTATCGCATTTTCGTTGGCGGGTGCGATAGTCATGCTGTGGCAGCCGGAAAACGGCTTCTCGTTGCCTTCCTCTTATGGTGACTGGATGGGATTATCGGCCGGCTTCATGTTTGCACTCTCGAATGTGCTGAGCCGCAAAGACCAATACCACAGTGTTCAGGTAAAATCGGTGGCGGTGTGGAGCGGCGTCGCGCTGGTAGCATTCGGTTATAGCCTGTTTCTGGTCGACCTGCCCGTAATGAGCGACATTTCCACAGATACGTATCTGCTCCTGTTGGGCGTCGGATTGGTCGTGTTCGCCCTGAGTTTGGTTGTGCAATACGGCCTGGCACACACGCCCGCGAATCAGGCCATCGTAATCATGCTGTTCGAATTGGTGGTGGCGGCGATTGCAGCCTATTTCCTGACTGATGAGGCGATGACGCCCAGGGAATGGATCGGCGGGCTGATGATTATTTCGGCAAGTCTGTTTTCTGCCTCAATGAATCGGGAGTAACATGGCCAATCAGCGTGCCCACGGCGATGATAGTCGGCATCTCGTCTGGTTCGGCAAAGCAAAGTTCTTCTGTATCGCTATGCCACCGTTGGCAGGCCATAGTTTTCGTTCCGCGCCCGGTGTTCAATCAGATTTGCCGGTTCAGTTGTCGTCTGAGCGCATACACCGGAATTATCTGGATTCTCCAGGTTGAATAAAGGCAGAAAAATACACATGAGCCATCACATCGTTTTTCCGGAGCGGGATTCACTCAAGGTGAGGGTGCGCCGGCCAAATTTTGAGCATACATACGAGGAATACGCGCAAACGACTTCTGATCAGATCGTGCCGCACCTGCAGCGTGCGACTGTGGCCATCATCAACAAATTGGGATTGAGCGACGAGATCCTTGCGGAATTGCCCAGGCTGAAGATGATAGCGATTGCCGCAACGGGATATGACGCCATCGATATTGCAGCCTGCCGCAGGCGTGGTATCGCGGTGGCGAATATCCGTAATTATGCGATTCATACCGTGCCGGAGCACGTATTCGCGATGGTGCTTGCGTTACGCCGCAACTTGCTGGCGTACCGGCAGGAGATTGAGCAGGGGGCGTGGCAGAAATCGGAACAGTTCTGTCTGTTTACGCATAATATAAGCGAATTGTTCGGCTCGACCATGGGCATTATCGGAGAAGGCGCTATCGGGCGCGGTACTGCTGCAATCGCGCGTGGGTTCGGCATGCGCGTTCTGTTTGGGTACCATCCGTCCACCAAGAAAAAAGATGTGCTGCTCACCCCTTTCGATCAGGTACTCGCCGAGTCGGACATACTCTCGTTGCATTGCCCCTTGTCGCCGGCTACGCGCAACATGATCGGCATTGATGAATTGCGCAAGATGAAGCGCAGCGCGTTGCTGATCAACACCGCGCGGGGTGGACTCGTCGATGAGGCGGCGTTGGTTCAGGCCCTGGAAGAAGACATTATTGCAGGCGCTGGCTTCGACGTACTCACCGTCGAGCCACCCAGGGAGGGCAATCCATTGCTCGACCTGTGTCGTCCCAATTTCATTCTTACACCACATATTGCCTGGGCCTCGGCTGAGGCAATGCACTTTCTCGCCGATCAGCTAATCGACAATATCGAAGCCTGGGTGGCCGGAAAGCCGCAGAATCTGGTTACCTGAGTAAAGAGGTTGATCGAGCGGAATTCTGTATGCATAGACTCGGTTTATCGTTTTTTATTTATCACCATCTCCATCCGGCTTAAGTGAATGCAGGCCATTTTTTGTATTGTTCAGTGCGATTGATCACGTCAGACGCAACCGGGCGCACACAAGCATAAACCGTATGCAAGCGACCGGTTGACAAGGTGAAGGCCCTTCGATAGTCTCTCAGGGTTAAGTTTTGGCCTGGTTTTGGGCCGCTTGAATTCATATGATTCGAGCATCCAGGCCGAATGGTCCGTGGATATGATCAGTTTGATTATTGGTACTTAAATAAGAGGAGGGGAAACATGGAACTTAAAGGATCGAAAACTGAAGAAAACTTGAAAGCTGCCTTTGCCGGAGAATCTCAGGCCAATCGCCGTTATCTCTATTTTGCAAGCAAAGCGGCTGTTGAAGGTCAGGATGATGTGGCAAACATCTTCCGCACGACGGCGGAAGGGGAAACCGGGCATGCCCATGGACATCTGGAGTATCTGGAGGCTTGCGGCGATCCGGCTACAGGTATGCCTTTCGGCTCATCCCGCGCCAACCTGCAAACGGCGATAGCGGGCGAGACGCATGAATATACAGATATGTATCCCGGCATGGCCAAATCTGCTCGCGACGAAGGTTTCGATGAAATCGCCGACTGGTTCGAGACGCTGGGCAAGGCTGAGCGCTCTCACGCCAATCGCTTCCAGAAGGTCCTGGATAATCTGGCTGATTGAGTCGTTGCAAGACAGGAATGGACCGGGTCGAGTGCCAGCATTCGATCCGGTCGGTTGTTCCGCTCTGACGCTCCGTTCTAAGTTCCATTTGTTTTATCCTTATACATTTTCATATCACCATGACCACTCGAGAAGGCAGTCTGGAGCGCCCCACGCGTCATCCGCTCGACTGGGAAAATCCGGATTTTTATGACGAGCCGAAGCTATTCAGTGAAATGGAGCGCGTCTTCGACATTTGTCATGGTTGCCGTCGCTGCGTCAGTCTATGCACGGCATTTCCGAGCTTGTTTGATCTTATAGACGAGGGAAGCACCGGTGAACTCGATGGGGTGGAGAAACAGAACTTCTGGAAGGTAGTGGATCGCTGTTATCTCTGCGATATGTGTTTCATGGCGAAATGCCCCTATGTGCCACCGCACCCATGGAATGTCGATTTTCCTCACCTGATGCTGCGTGCAAAGGCTGTCAAGCACAAAAAAGGCGACGTTCGCTTCCGTGATGAATTGCTTTCGAGCACGGATCTCATGGGTAAACTGGCCGCCATTCCGGTAGTGGCTCAGGCGGTAAACGCGGTAAACAAGACGCCGGTCGCCCGCAAGTTGATGGATAACGTACTGGGTATTCACGCCGAGCGGAAACTGCCGGATTATGACAGCCATAAATTTCGACCGAATGCGAGGATCAATCAATCTCATGAAGTCCGCGACGGTGACAGGACATCGGGGAAGGTTGCGATTTATGCCACGTGTTATGTCAATTACAATGAGCCCGGCATAGGGCATGATTTATTGAAGGTGCTTGACCACAACCAGATTCCCACGCGCCTGGTGGAAAAAGAAGCCTGTTGCGGAATGCCGAAGCTGGAACTGGGCGATCTGGATGCGGTGAAAGCGCTTAAAATCAGGAATATTCCCCCTTTGGCGAAACTTGCGAAGGAGGGGTACGCAATACTTGCACCTGTACCTTCTTGCACGCTTATGTACAAGCAGGAACTGCCGCTCATGTTTCCCGAGGATGAGGATGTGAAAGCGGTAGCCGCAGCAATGTTCGATCCATTTGAATACCTGATGTTGCGCAACCGGGACGGTTTGCTGAAAACCGATTTTAAGCAGCCGCTGGGTAATGTTTCGTATCACATTCCCTGCCATTTGCGCGTACAGAACATCGGGCAGAAAACCAGGGAAATGCTGCAAATGGTTCCCGATACGAAAGTAAGCGTCGTCGAACGATGCTCCGGCCATGATGGGACCTGGGGAGTAAAAAGTGAACACTTCGCCGATTCCATGAAAATCGGCAAACCGGTATTCAAGCAAATGGGGGCTTCCACGCCCGATTACATCAGTTCCGACTGCGCCATTGCCGCCCGGCATATTGAGCAGGGTATGGGTGACACCAAGGCGCAGAAGCAGCATCCGTTGACGCTGATCCGGATTGCTTACGGGCTTGACTGAACAGTTGGTTGAGCAATCGGCCTTCTTGCTTCGCTCCTGTTATTCCAGTTCGAGAATGGAGAGTGCAGGCGAGACACAAGACAGTGCGCAAGAGTACCGCGAGGAGCCGGGAACGATACCAAAAACGGCCTATTTTTTTAATGCAATGGAATAATAATTCATGCCTTCGATTACTCCTGGTAGTCTGATGACCCTGGAAACCTACGCTAAAGTGAGGCAGGAGTTCCGCGCTCGCGTAATGACGCATAAAAAAAACCGCAAGGTTCATCTGGGTGAGAATATCACGCTTATTTTTGAGGACGAGTTGACGGTGCGGTATCAAATCCAGGAAATGCTGCGGGCAGAGAAGATTTTTGATGAAGACGGCATACTTGCCGAGCTGGATGCGTATGGTCCTCTGGTTCCGGATGGCGCCAACTGGAAAGCAACCATGATGATCGAATATCCTGATCCGGTCGAGCGCGCCGCCAGGCTGGCGAAACTGATCGGTATAGAAGATAAGGTATGGGTCAGGATAAATGGCTGTGATCCGGTTTACGCCATCGCTGATGAAGATATGGAGCGTGAAAACGAAGAGAAGACATCCGCGGTGCATTTTCTGCGTTTTGAGCTCACCGGGGAAATGATAAAAGCGCTACATCAGGGTGTGTCCCTGAGCATGGGCATCGATCACAACGCTTACGAGATTACGGCTGAGCCGGTGCCAGCAGCGGTACGCGAATCGTTGATCAAGGACTTGACCGCATAATGAAAAGAGTCTTGCTGCTGCTATGCTTCTTGCCGGTTGCAGTTTACGCCCAGCAACAGAAATTCGAATATGAATTCGATCATGAGAGGCCCTGGGTCGAACTTCAGGCGCAATTGCCTCCCTATCCGGAGACGGAAAATCTGCTGCAATTCGATGCGGGTCCCGTCAGCACAAATCTTCACTATGTCGATGCCTTGTCCATCACGGTTGGAGAGGATGGCGTAGTGCGCTACACCCTCGTGATCACATCATCGGCTGGTGGGATGAACGTGAGCTACGAAGGAATACGTTGCCAAACCGCCGAAAAAAGAACTTACGCCTATGGCCGAAATGACCATACCTGGACGCGAGCGGGAAGGTCGAAATGGGCCGATCTAGAAACACTTAACCAGAACTATGCCCAGCGCGCGCTCTACAGATATTTTTTCTGTCCGCTTGGATTCGATATGGTGAGGGATGCGGATGAAGCTATCCAGGCATTGAAAGCAGGAATCCACCCGCGAGCGGTACGATATTAGGCGGAAGCGTACTTTTGCTGGTCAGGTGAAAATTTCTTCGAGACTAGCAGATCAGGTCGTGATTTTCACTGCGCACGCTCATAAAGCACTTTAGAGCGAATCCCCAAGCGGCAATAACCAAGTATGGGGCCGGGCAGTTCATCAATCGCCAGCTTGAACCGAGCAACTTGGGCGTCATTTATTTGTCCCGGCACAACCGGAAGGTAGGCAAATTCGAGGCCTGCTTCTTTTGCCGCTGACTCAAGTAGGTTGTGATCCGGATGGGCGCCACCGTCCTCGGTATCCGGTCGATTACAGATTACACTTCTGAAACCAGCCGCTTTAATATCAAGCAAATCCTCAACACTGATCTGTGGGCTGGCGGAAAAATTATCGTCTATTTTCGTAAGCTTCATTGAACATTTCTCAGAGTGAACAAGGCAATATTCTACGATATTAAAGCAGGACCATATTATCTCTATGGATGAGTTCCGGTTCACCTAAATAACCCAGAACAGTCTCGATTTCGCTACTTGCGCGCCGCAGAATTCTCCGGGTTTCCGCAGCGTTGTAATTAATGAGTCCTCGCGCAATTTCCCGTCCGATGGGATCGAGGCAGCCTACCAGTTCGCCGCGCTCGAAGGTACCAATGACATTTGTAACGCCTATCGGTAAAAGACTTTTGCCACCCACTGCAAGTGCTTCCACGGCGCCCTCATCCAGCATGATATTTCCGCGAATTTGCAGGTGGTCTGCAAGCCATTGTTTGCGCGCCGCCAGGGTCAGGGTTTCCGCCATTAGTTGCGTGCCAACGGCTTCTCCCTTTGCGAGACGAATCAGGACATCAGCCTCATGACCCGATGCGATGATGGTGTGAGCACCGCTGCGCGCCGCGCGCTTCGCTGCTATTACCTTCGTCAGCATGCCCCCGCGTCCTATGTCGCTGCCCGCCCCGCCGGCCATCGATTCAATGGCAGGGTCTCCAGCCCTGGCTTCTTCCACGAGCTTTGCGTGCGCATCCTTGCGCGGGTCGGCCGTAAATAATCCGCCCTGATCCGTAAGAATCACGAGCACATCGGCTTCAATCAGATTGGTTACCAGTGCAGCAAGCGTATCGTTATCGCCAAAGCGGATCTCGTCGGTCGCCACCGTGTCATTTTCGTTGATAACCGGGATGACGTTCATGCTTAATAGCGTGATCAGTGTCGAGCGCGCATTGAGGTAGCGTTTCCGGTCGGATAAATCCTCGTGAGTGAGCAGTATTTGCGCAGCCTGGATCCCATGGGTGCGAAAACAGTGTTCATAGGCCTGCACCAGCCCCATTTGCCCGACTGCGGCAGCCGCTTGCAGTTCATGCAATGCATGGGGACGTTTTTTCCATTTCAGGCGCCGCATGCCTTCCGCTATCGCGCCGGAAGAAACCAGTACGACCTCCTTGCCCATTTCCTTGAGCTTGGCAATTTGCTCCGCCCAGCCCGCAAGGGCTGTATGATCGAGCCCTTGCCCCTGGTTAGTGACGAGGCTGCTGCCAACCTTGATGACGATGCGCCGCGATTGTTTTAAAATGGATTCCATATCTGATTCTACGTTGTGGTCGCCGGATTATATGCATGCGCCAGGCCAAAGGATGAGGTAGATAGCATGCAGCTTCGTCATTTCCCTTTCACCCAGATAATTCATTAGGCGGCTCTGCGAGCCTACCCGAGTGCTGGCGGTCGGTTTTCGGCCATTTTCGCTACCTGCGCGGCGTCCATAGACCAAGCTATGGACTACTCTCAACCGGCAAAACTGTCTCGCAACCTGCCTCGCCATCATCTCGCGTCCTAATGGATTATCTGGGTTTAAAGAAAAGCCCGCGACCTAAGATTCCGGAGATTCCGGATGATGCGCGTCAGTTGGTGCAGGCTCCTGATTTTCAATTCCCGCTTCCTGCTCCAGATAATTCATGATGGCGTAGGTCAGCTCTTTGCAGCCTTCACCGGCCAGCGCTGAAACAATAAAGGTCTCTCCTTTCCAGCCGAGGTTGCGTACGAATTTTTTGCATGTTTTTTCCCGCTCATCTTCCGGTAGCAGGTCAACCTTGTTGAGTACCAGCCAACGCGGCTTTTGATACAGGGATTCGTCGTATTGGCTGAGTTCGTTCACGATGGCTTTGGCTTCACGCACGGGATCAACGTTTTCATCCAGCGGCGCTACGTCCACAACATGCAGCAACAGACGGGTACGGGTGAGATGTTTAAGGAAGCGGTGACCTAATCCCGCACCTTCCGCTGCCCCCTCTATCAGGCCGGGAATATCCGCCATCACGAAGCTGCGGTTCTGGTCCACGCGTACCAAGCCCAGGTTTGGATGCAACGTAGTGAAAGGATAATCCGCTACTTTAGGGCGAGCGGCCGAAACTGCGCGGATCAGCGTAGATTTGCCGGCATTGGGCATGCCTAGAAGCCCTACATCCGCCAGAACCTTGAGTTCCAGCTTGAGGTCGAACTCCTCCCCGGGTTCGCCCAGCGTAAACTGGCGGGGTGTGCGATTTATGCTGGATTTGAAATGCAGGTTCCCTAGCCCACCCTTACCCCCTTTGGCCAGCAAAACTTTCTGCTCGTTTTGCTTCAGGTCGGCGATTACTTCTCCGGTGTTGGTGTCTGTGATAACGGTGCCTACCGGCATGCGTAATATAATGTCGTCGGCCCCTTTCCCGTAGCAATCCGAGCCGCGTCCGTTTTCCCCTTTTTTGGCGCGATGCGTATGCGCAAAACGGTAATCCACCAGGGTATTGATGTTGCGGTCGGCAATGGCGAAAATGCTGCCGCCGCGTCCGCCGTCGCCGCCCGAAGGGCCGCCTTTAGGAATGAATTTTTCGCGGCGGAAACTGGCTACGCCGTCGCCTCCTTTGCCCGCGATGGTATGGATTATTGCTTCGTCTATATATTTCATGGATGATCTTGCCTGTTATCGGCGGTACAAACAAAAAAGCCCTATCGGTATGACAGGGCTCTTTAAGCGGAGATCAGTAATACTAGACCGGTACGACGCTCACTACTTTACGTTGTGGCGAGCCCTTGACGCCGAAATTGACCTTGCCGTCGATCTTGGCGAACAACGTGTGGTCCTTGCCCATGCCAACATTCTCACCGGCATGAACTCTCGTGCCGCGCTGACGAATGATGATACTTCCAGCCGGAATCAATTCGCCGCCAAAAGTTTTTACCCCCAGGCGTTTGGAATTCGAATCACGACCGTTTCTGGAACTGCCGCCTGCTTTCTTATGTGCCATGGTAAACTCTCCTAGACCGAAATGCCAGTAATCTGGATCTCGGTGTAATTCTGCCGGTGTCCTTGATGTTTCTGGTAGTGTTTGCGCCGGCGCAGCTTGAAAATGCGCACCTTGGCGTGTCTGCCTTGCTCCAGCACCGTGGCTTTGACCGAAGCGCCATCCAGCAAGGGTTTGCCCACCGAAACATTGTCCCCATCGGAAACCATCAAGACCTGGTCGATCAGGAGTTCACTCCCGATATCTGCCGGTACCTGTTCTATTTTGAGTTTTAGCCCGGCCTCAACGCGATACTGCTTTCCGCCGGTTTTTATGATTGCATACATATTATTGGATTCCTATGCTCTCGTACGAGAGTGACCTGAAAGAGGTGAGCGCGAATTATACATAGTCGCTCGCTTCAGGTCAAAGGCCTGTTGCGAATCAGTTTTGTGCCAAAATGTCGGGATGCACCCGCTGTTGAACTTGACACGGTGGCAGGGACGTTTCTACCATGGCATCTTTTTTGCAGGAACCTCAGTGTCAATTGAACGTATCAGAAGTCTTATCGCCCAGGATATGGGCGCGGTAGATGCAGTTATTCGAGAGAAACTCTACTCCGATGTGGAGCTTATCCGTCAGGTAAGCGAATACATCATCAACAGCGGCGGAAAACGCTTGCGGCCCGCACTTGTGATTCTCTCCGCCAATGCATTTCGCTATGCGGGGCGGTACCACTACAATCTTGCGGCAGTCGTGGAGTTCATACATACCGCGACATTGTTGCACGACGATGTCGTGGATGCTTCCGAGTTGCGGCGAAGCAAGGCAACAGCAAATGCTTTGTTCGGGAATGCCGCCAGCGTATTGGTGGGGGATTTTCTTTATTCTCGTGCGTTCCAGATGATGGTGGAAGTGGACAATATGCGCATCATGCAGGTATTGGCAGATGCGACCAACACCATTGCCGAAGGCGAAGTATTGCAATTGCTCAACTGTCGCGATCCGGATGTCGACGAGGAAAATTACCTGCGAGTGATCCGTTATAAGACCGCGAAGCTGTTCGAAGCAGCGACCCGGCTCGGCGCGATCCTCGGCAATGCCACGCCGGCGGAGGAGGAGGCGATGGCCGCCTATGGCATGCATCTCGGCACCGCGTTTCAATTAACCGATGACATGCTCGACTACTCGGGGGATTACCATGAAACGGGCAAAAATCTGGGAGACGATCTGGCGGAAGGCAAGCCTACGCTGCCGCTTATTTACGCCATGAGAACAGGATCAAGTGCGCAGGCGGCAATAATACGCAATGCCATAGAGCAGGGCGGCGAGGGTGGCTTCCAGCCGGTCCTGGAGGTTATCCAGCAAACCGGCGCACTGGATTACGCCAGGCAGCGGGCACAATCCGAATCCGAGATGGCGTCCAAAACGATTTCGTCGCTGCCTGATTCCAACTATAAGGAGTCCTTACTACAACTGAGCATATTTGCAGTGGCGCGAAATTACTAGGCGGTTTCCGCATCGGGATCATTGATCGGGTTTTTGTTCAATTTTGAGCGTTTTCCGAGCAGTTCCGGATTGCCGGGATATCTCTTCCTGCGTACAATTGCTGCCCACGGGCTTGAGAAGTTGACGCAAGTTGCGTATAACAAAAATAAGTGTTTTAAAACAACTAATTCGGGGTGTAGCTCAGCCTGGTAGAGTACTGCGTTCGGGACGCAGGAGTCGGAGGTTCGAATCCTCTCACCCCGACCATTCGTTCAATTCTTTTGTCTTTTCAATTTTTATCTCGCCTGAACGGAGCGATTCACAGGGGTTATGTAAAGTAAGCCCCTGACGCGAAATCGGGTTTCTCGATCGAGGCCGATAGTACATTTGCTGCGGGATCAGGTTCTGCTCCTGTTCCCGACTCCTTGGTATCCTCCGGCGCTCGTGTCTGAGACCTGAGAGAACGCTAAACGAGCTGTGCCACACAGCGATGGCAACGTCTGACGTCGCTTAATGATCATGGCGCCGACAGCGGCGCTTAGACACTTATAATCCACCTCTGCAGGGTTGGCGATCCGCGCGTCTGCTTTCACGGAAATGAAAGCTTCGGAAGAAGCCGGATAAAGCGGAATCAGGCATGGCCTCCATATTCTATGAAGCTTGCGCAGGATCACCCAAACGGTAGAATGTGACGACATGCCTTTCACTGGCATACACGACAAATCTTGATACTGAAGCGGAGATCACGCGTTGGGTAGACTGTTATTTTTTGCCCTTATCGTTGTATTTTTCATCTGGGTGATAAGAGGTTATCAGCGCGCAATTAAAAAGCAGCGAGAAGAGGCGAATAAAGCGTCGTCGTCAATCGAAGGCGAGGACATGGTGCGCTGCGTTCATTGCGGCGTACATTTGCCCAGAAGTGAAAGTATCACTTCAGAAGGCAAGTTTTTTTGTAGCGATGAACATCGCCGGTTGCACTTGCAGCCGTAGAACCACCTGCCCCGACCAGTGGCCAGTGAGCAAGGTCAAGGCGTGAGAGCGGCGTTTAAAGGCAGCCATCGGATGCGAATCGATGCGGCAGGCTATCTGGACGGGGCACGTTTCATTCTTTCCCCTAATTGCGACGAACGTCCCGCCGGATGCGCGATAAGCCTGCTGGTGATCCATAACATCAGCCTGCCGCCGGAAGAATTTGGCGGGGATGGCGTGATTGAATTATTCACCAACAGGATCGACCCCGAAGCGCATCCTTATTATCATGCCCTTCGCGGCCTTAAGGTTTCCGCGCATTTTCTCATCCGGCGTGAGGGCGAGACCATCCAGTTTGTTTCCTGCGAAAAACGGGCCTGGCATGCGGGTGAATCCTGCTGGCAGGGCACGAGTCGCTGTAACGATTTTTCCATCGGTGTAGAGCTTGAGGGCAGCGATACGACGCCTTTTACCGATCTCCAATACGAGGCTCTGGCAGCACTCACCCGAACGCTTCAAAGCAGATATCCCATTACCGGTATTGCCGGGCATTCGGATATCGCGCCCGGCCGAAAGACGGATCCGGGCTCCTGCTTCGACTGGGAGCGTTACCGCGCCGCGCTGCCTGGCGCGGACAACAGGTCATCGGGATGAAGCGCGGATTTTTTCCTTGGATGCAGGGTTACCGCTCCGGGAGCCGGCGTTGTCTGGTACGGCGACCTGACTTCCCCTCAAATAATCTTCATAGCTGCCCTTGAAATCGTTGATTCCATCCGGCTTCATTTCGATGATATGCGTTGCCAGCGAGGATACGAATTCACGGTCATGGGAGACAAAGATCAACGTGCCCGTATATTTTTCCAATGCGGCATTGAGGGATTCGATGGATTCCATGTCGAGATGGTTGGTCGGTTCGTCCATGAGCAGCACATTGTTTTTTTGCAACATGAGCTTACCGAACAACATCCGCCCTTCCTCGCCTCCTGAAATTACCGTCACCGATTTTCTTACTTCATCGCCGGAAAACAGCAGTCTTCCAAGCACGCTGCGCACAGCCTGATCATCATCGCTCTGGCGCCGCCATTGCGTCATCCAGTCTGTGAGCGACATATCTGTTTCGAAGTCGGCGGCATGATCCTGGCCAAAGTAACCGGGGCGAGCCTTCTCTGTCCACTTCACCTCTCCCGCATCGGGCGCCAGGTCCCCGGCCAGACAGCGCAGCAGCGTGGTCTTGCCGATACCGTTGGGGCCGATGATGGCGATTTTCTCGCCCGCCTCGACGTTGAGGCTGAATTTGTGAAGTATTGGTTTTTCCATGCCGGGAAACCGCTTGTCGATGCTTTGCACCGACACCGCCAGACGATGCAGTTTTTCACGCTCGTCCACATCAATGCGGATGTAGGGGTACTGCCGACTGGAAGGTTTTACATCTTCCAGTTTTATCTTCTCGATCTGGCGCGCACGGCTGGTGGCCTGCCGTGCCTTGGAGGCGTTGGCGGAAAAGCGGCTGACGAATGACTGCAATTCGGCAATCTGGGTTTTCTTCTTTGCGTTGTCGGTCAGCATGCGCTCCCGCACCTGGGTGGACGCGGTCATATAGTCGTCGTAGTTTCCGGGGTAGATGCGGATCTCCCCGTAATCCAGATCGGCCATGTGAGTGCAGACGCTGTTGAGAAAATGGCGGTCATGAGAGATGATGACGATGGTACTCTTGCTGGCGTTGATGACATCTTCAAGCCAGCGGATAGTGTTGATATCGAGGTTGTTGGTCGGCTCGTCCAGCAGCAGGATGTCGGGATCGGCAAACAATGCCTGTGCCAGCAATATGCGTAATTTGAATCCGGGGGCTATCGCGTTCATCGGACCCGTGTGCTGGGACAACGGGATACCCACTCCCATCAATAATTCTCCGGCACGCGCTTCGGCCGAATACCCGTCCAGCTCGGCAAATCGCGCTTCAAGATCCGCCGCATGCATGTACTCCGCTTCGGTGGCGTCCGGATTGGCATAGATCGCGTCGCGCTCCTGCTTTACGCGCCATAATTCATCGTGCCCCATCATTACCGTGTCGATTACCAGGCAGTTCTCGAAAGCGAACTGATCCTGGCGCAATTTGCCTACACGTTCGCCGGAGTCAACGCTGACATTGCCGGAAGTCGGCTCGAGGTCGCCCCCGAGGATTTTCATGAAAGTGGATTTGCCGCTGCCGTTGGCGCCGATCAGGCCGTAGCGGTTTCCGTCGCCGAATTTGACCGAGACATTCTCGAACAGGGGCTTGGCCCCGAATTGAATGGTAATATTGGCTGTGGTGATCAAGGTGATATGCCTGAAAAGGATTTGAAAAACCCTCTATTTTACACGTTTTTGGCAATGGAGTTTGATAGGGTCCGCCGAATATACTGGTGTGTTTCCGGAAAGGTTCCTATTATCCTTTATGAATAACGGATTACTCCTGACCATCCGAAAGAATATGCTTATTGAATCAGCGGAGTTTCGGCAAGGGTTCGGCAGGCGTAAATTAATCAGAAGCTGACCGCCAGCGATGTTGTCGTAAATATGCTGTTGGCTGACGTGCTACCGTCATCCCTGGTAAAAATGTTGTCATTGCTGCGCAATGTCCTGGCCTCGACGCGCCATAATATGTTATTGGCTATTTTGTAATCAAAATTGATCGAGAGGCCCAGTATTTTAAAACCTTTGGTTGTGCTGGATGGGATGATTACGCCATGCTTGTCATCATAGTATTCCGCTCTGGCCGCAATAGCGGTTTTTGCCGAAGGGGTATATCTCAGCATGATCTCTGGATTGAACCATGTATTCATACCGGAAGAGTTCTTGTGCTTCTGCTCGGTACCGATATCAAAGCCGACCATCGCGGTAAGCTTGTCATTCAGTTTTAAGGTTCCATAAAAATTGTGGAAATACCGCATGAGCCTGGCACTGTCAGATTTGTCGTTGCCGATAAATGTACTGCTATTCAAGGTTATTCTTGGCGAAAGCTTATAAGTGATTTGTGTACCGAATGCGGGGGTAGTATTACCCGCCACAGGTTGAATGCGCTGCCACCCATCCACAACTACCGCACTCAAATACCATTTTTCGTTTTCCGACGTGTAGCTGATTCTGGCGCCTGTTTCGAAATAGGGCGTATTTTCCGCGCTGATACTTCTGGTTAATGTCCAATTATCCTTGCCTATCGGGCTTTGAAAACCAATATGAGAGGGAAGAATGCCGGCATCCAGCCACAGGTTTTTATCTGAGGATAGTTTTATGCCGACATTTGCAAGGTAGACGTGTTTTAAAAAACCGGGTTCGGCTGCGTAATTCGCAGTCACGTAGCTACCCGCGGCGAATGCGAGGTTGGCCCGGGCATTGTTTGTCATATACGAGCCCTTGATTAAAGCCAGATTTAGTGCAAGCTGATCGTTTTTGCTATAGCTGACCAGAAACGACGGCTTTTTACCGACAAGATTATTGACATCGAAGTCATAGTAGGCTTCCGCGTAACCGCTGAGAGAAAACGGCGATGTCGGGCCGTTTGTTTGGACCGTGTAATCCTTTGCATGCGCTATCCTGCTTACCGGCAGAAAAGCAGCGGATGCGAAAAGCATTGTCATTGTCAGGCTGAAATATCTTGACGCTCGGGTTTTGGCATATATCACGGCAATGGATGAAGATCTCTCGGCTCGACGGCGGCCGAATCTATATATGATCCCAGATAATTCATTAGGCGGCTCTGCGAGCCTACGCGAGTGCTGGCGGTTAGTTTGCGGCCATTTTCGCCGCCATCTTTGCTACCTGCGCGGCGTCCATGGACCAGGCTATGGACTTCTCTCAACCGGCAAAACTGTCTCGCAACCTGCCTCGCCATCATCTCGCGTCCTAATGGATTATCTGGGATGATATCTCCAACAGCTTACAGCAAAAAGGCGACGCCGCTGTTGATACACCGGCCTTGAAAATGAGACGCAACTACCCTGAAGGTTCGTTAGAAACCGGTGCAGGTAACGCCCGCATTGCATCCATTTTTACTCTTTACCCGGAATGCGTTTTTTGGGTGACGCATGATCCTGTATCATTGCGTTTTTAAATTTACGCCCGTGTTGCATGAAAATTACTTTCCTGGATTTCGAGCAGTCCATTGCTGAGCTTGAAGCAAAAATTGAAGAACTGCGTTTTGCACAGGACGATTCAGCGGTGGATATCTCGGCTGAAATCCTGCGTCTGCAGAAAAAGAGTCAATCGCTGACCAACAGCATCTATGCGAAGCTTACACCTTGGCAGATTTCACAGGTCGCGCGGCATCCACAGCGTCCTAATACGCTTGACTATATCCAGCATCTATTCACCGATTTCGAAGAGCTTCACGGAGACCGGAGTTTTGCCGATGACTACGCCATCATCGGCGGATTAGCACGGTTTAATGGGCAATCGGTAATGGTTATCGGACAGCAAAAAGGACGTGACACCAAGGAAAAAATTCATCGCAACTTCGGCATGCCCCAGCCTGAAGGCTATCGCAAGGCATTGCGCCTGATGCGCCTGGCGGAAAAATTCAGTGTGCCTTTAATCACCTTCATCGATACGCCGGGTGCGTCACCAGGCATTGGTGCGGAAGAGCGCGGCCAGTCAGAGGCTATTGGACGAAATCTTTTTGTACTGGCGGAACTGAAAGTACCGGTGATCTGCACGGTTATCGGCGAGGGCGGTTCTGGCGGGGCGCTGGCAGTGGCGGTGGGGGATGTGGTGCAGATGCTGCAATATGCAACATACTCCGTCATCTCTCCTGAAGGTTGCGCCTCCATTTTATGGAAGAGCGCGGACAAGGCGCCGGAAGCTGCCGAGATCATGGGCATTACCGCTCATCGCCTCAAAACCCTGGGGTTGATTGACAAGATCATCAGTGAGCCGCCAGGCGGAGCGCATCGCGATTATCTGGCTACCATGCAGTCCGCCAGAAAATCATTGCAGGAATCGCTCAAGGAGTTACAAGGCTACTCCACGGAATTATTGCTGGAGAAACGTTTTGAGCGGCTGATGGGATATGGCAAATTCAAGGAAGTCAAAATCAAATAGCATTTCACGCAGAACTGAGAATGTGCTGCGTGAGCAGATTCAGTGCGGCGATCATCTGGCTATCGCATTGAGCGGCGGAGTGGATTCAGTCGTGCTGCTGGATTTGCTGGTGCCGGCATCGATTGAAATGCAGTTTTCGCTCTCGGCCATTCACGTCAACCACGGCATTAGCCCCAACACAGACAGGTGGAGCGAATTCTGCCGGGATCTATGCCGATCCAGAAACATTCCGCTCGAAATTGCCAAGCTGAAAATCAGGCGGGAACCCGGCGTCAGCCTGGAGGCGCTCGCTCGTGACGAGCGCTACCGGATATTCGAAAAAATCAAAGCAGATTACGTGGTGCTGGCTCAGCATCTGGACGATCAGGCTGAAACCCTGCTGCTGCAGTTGCTGCGCGGAGCGGGTGTGAAGGGCTTGGGGGCGATGCCGGTCGTCAGGAATCTGGCGCAGGGAAATGGTAAACAAGGATCAGAAGCCGGTGACGAGAAGTCGGGGCCGCAGGATGACAGGCCGCGAATACTCAGGCCATTACTTGACGTGTCCCGACGCGAGATCGAAGATTATGCCAGGGAGAATGGATTGCAGTGGGTCACCGATGAGAGCAACGAAGATGTATCTTTCGATCGGAATTTCCTGCGTCATGAGTTTTTCCCTCTACTGGAGAAGCGTTTTCCTTCTTATCGCACGACTTTCCTGCGCGCAAGCCGACATATGGCGGAGGCATCCACTCTGCTGGATGAATTAGCCGAGGCCGACAGCAGGGAATGTGTCGTCCCTGGAAAACTTCACATTGAAGATTTGCGGAAACTGAGTTTTCCTCGCGCCAGAAATCTGTTGCGCTACACCCTGGCGCAGCAGGGCGCAATACTCCCCAGTACAATAAAGCTCGAAGAAATTCTGCGGCAACTGCTGTCGTCCGGCCCAGACTCAAAACTGCGGGTGATTTTCGGCAATGCCGAAGTTCGCTGCTTCAAAGGCGCGGTTCACATGCGCAACCGGGATATGCCAGGGCCTGATGATTTGCCGGCCGTGGATTGGCAGGTGCCTTGGCATGGAGAAAAGCAACTGGTCATTGCCGAGCTTGGTGGTACGCTTATATTCACGCACGATAGCGGCATGGGGATCGATCTGCAAAAACTCTCCGAACATCCGGTCACGATCCGTCCGCGCCATGGTGGGGAGCGTCTGCGTCCGGATCGCAAGCGCCCGCGCCGCAGCCTCAAGAATCTTTTACGCGAGGCATCGCTCCCACCATGGGAGCGGGAAATGCTGCCGCTGATATTCAGTGGTGAACATCTCGTATGCGTACCGGGAATCGGTGTGAATTCCGACTTCCAGGCGACAGTAGGAGAACCGAGCCTGGTAATCCGGTGGCAGCCTGATACCCGGCTTGTTTGATCAGCGCCAGCAATGCTTTGGGCGGATTCTGCTGGTCGAGGGAAGAATGCAGCTGGACTCACCCTCAGTGTCGGCCATCCGCCATCCTTGGTTTATGCCAGCTCGAAAACAAGCACCTCCGCCTTTTGGCCTTGATCGAGAACCAGGTGACTTTCATCCGTAAGGCTGGCGCCGTCACCTGCATGCAAGCGGGTACCGTTCAGCGATACCTCGCCGCGCGCGACGTGAACATAAACATAGCCACCCGGTTCGATAATTTGTTCAACCCGTTCTCCGTCGTCCACCAGCGCGGCGAATAACTTCGCATCGGCGTGAATCTTTACGGACCCATCAGCGCTATCCGGCGAAGCAATCAATCGTAATCTCCCGCGCTTTTCTGTGTCGTCAAAATATTTTTCCTCATAGCCGGGAGAAATTCCTGTCTTGTTGGGCAAGAACCAGATTTGCAGAAAATGGGCTTTTTCGCTCTGGGAGGGATTGAACTCGCTATGTTGCACACCCGTGCCCGCGCTCATGCGCTGCACGCTGCCCGGGCGAATAATGGAGCCGGTGCCCATGCTGTCCTTGTGCGCAAGCGCGCCCTCCAGCACATAGCTGACGATTTCCATATCGCGGTGCCCATGCGTGCCAAAACCGCGCGCTGGCTCGACGGTATCATCGTTGATTACGCGCAACGTACGAAACTGCGTATGTTTGGGGTCGTAGTAATCCCCAAAAGAAAAACTGTGCCAGGAATTCAGCCAGCCAAGATTGGCATGACCGCGATCCTGGGCGCGACGTATATCTATCATGATTTGTTCTCCTTGTGGATAACGAAAATAAGGGCAGGAGCACGGCTGCGGTGAATGCAACTGCATTGGCAAAAACGAAGCGTGGTGAACCTGGCAGCCTGTCGGGCTTGAAGAAAATCGGCTGCAAAAGCGCAAAATGTCTGGGCGGTTCATATTTTGCCGCTTTTTCGACCAATAGAATTGGTATTGGCCTTCAAAATCCGCAAAATCTGCCCTCACCCAGTCACTTTTTCGCTGCGATTCTTCAAGCCCGGCAGGTTGCCAGCAAGGCAAGCCCGCCATTTTATGGGCTCGCTGCAACTGAACTGTCCGTGAGCGTCACTGGCGCACCGCCGACAAAATGAGTAACCCTTGGGGGTTTGCCGCCTGTGTGAAAACGGAGGGCATTTTCCTGAACACGCTGATCCTCGCGCGTGACACGCGTATGCTGACGCAAATGATCGAGCCACGAGTCATGCTGGAAGAGCTCGACATAGCGGCCGGGCAGCGTAATATCCTCAAAGATGCCCCAGGCAAACGCGCCATCGCGGCGGCGTAACGCGCCGAGCGGTTGCATCGCATCCAGGAAGGCCACGCGCTGGTCTAGCGCAACCTCGTATTCGATAGTCACCAGGACCGGGCCTCGGCGCCGATCCAGTACCTCCGCGGCGGGCGGGTGCGGCGCCCAATGATCGGATGGCGCCAGGTCAGGCGCTTCCCGTGCTCCCAGGCTGAATCCGCGGGTAGCCAGTGCTGCCGCCACGGCGCCCGCAGCCGACGCCACCAGGGCCGCAGGAATGCCGGCTTCCGAGGCAAACCATCCCCATAGTAGACTGCCGAGCGCCATTCCGGCGGAGATCACCATGATGTAGAGCGATAATGCACGGCCTCGAACCCAGGTGGGCACCGAGATCTGCGCTGCGACCTGCAGCGAAGACAGGACAGTGACCCAGGCGGCGCCGGAAATCAGCATGACTCCGTACAGTACCGCTTCGCTCCGGATCGTCGCCAGGGCTACCGTGGTCAGCGCATATACTATGCTCGCGACAAGCACCAGGCGGTCGCGTGAGACATGCGCCTGAAGCCTCGGTAAACTGATAACAGCGCCGACCGCGCCCATGCCGACAAAGGTCAGGAGGAATCCATAGGTTGCCGGACCGCCCGCAAGCTCATTGCGCGCGATCAGCGGGAGCAGCGCCCATGCGGAAATCGTGAAGACAATGAAAGCGGTGGCACGGATCAGGACGGCGCGAAACGGCGATGCCATGCGCGCATAGCGCAATCCCGCACGCAGCGCCTGGAAAAAGCGCTCAGGCGGCAGAGAGCGCTCATCCGGTTGAGGTTTCCAGTGCCACAGCATCAGTATCATGCCGATAAACGAGATTGCGTTAAGGCTATAGGCTGCCCATGCGCCCAGTTGGGACAGCATCAGGCCGCCAATGGCGGGGCCGATGGAGCGCGAGAGGTTCATCGACAGTGAACTCAGGGCAACAGCTTGCGGCAGCAGGTTTCTGGGAACGAGTTCGGGGCCGGTGACGTTCATTGCAGGTGTTGCCATGGATGCCCCGATGCCCATGGCGAAGGTCAGGATCAACAGATACAATGCATCGAGCTGATCGATGCCGGACAGGAAAGCCAGCGTGGCAGCTGCAAGCGCCATCCATATTTGTGTTGCGAGCAAATAGCGGCGCCGGTCGACGATATCGGTGAGCGCACCCGCAACCAGCGCGAACAGTACCATCGGCAATGATGCCGCTGCCTGTACGAGGGACACCATCACCGGCGAAGGGGAAAGGTCGGTCATCACCCAGCCGGAGGCTACCGCATTGATCCAGGTACCGATATTGGAACCGAGCGATGCGAGCCAAAAAAATCTGAACGTCTGTAACTTGAGCGGCGAGTACGCGCCGGGGATCGAGGTGTTCGAGGGGCTATCGTTGGTGGACGTGCTCATCAGGAAACCCCGGCTATAAAAAAACAGTGCTGTTGTTATTGACGACCAATGGATTATATAGCGCCAATTAGCGCACCGTTGATACCGCCCACGGGACCATGTGGTTTTGCTTGGCAGAATCCGCACGTAACGCTTGGGTTTGCCTGACAGCTGATGAAGACGGTAAGGCGTCCTTCATCGAATAATTTTTGTAATATCAGCGCAATTGCTATATATAGACCATGGCATTTATAAATCAATTCATTTATTCAAAACGTATTTTCCGAAATTGTGAAATGACAGGATTTATCCGCAACGACTGCGGAGCTATCCTGCCGAAAATAATTTTCTGATGGCTAAACCCAAATCCACTTATTCCTGCACCGAATGCGGCGGCCAGACCTTGAAATGGCAGGGACAGTGCCCGCATTGTCAGGCATGGAACACGCTGGTCGAGGCAATCGCCGAAAAAACCGTGACCCGTTTTACACCGGTATCCGAAACAGGACAGGTGCAAAGCTTGAGCGAGGTGAAGACGGGGGAAGAGCAGCGTTACTCCACCGGCATGGCCGAATTTGACCGGGTATTGGGTGGCGGCCTGGTGCATGGCGGCGTGGTGCTGCTGGGGGGAGATCCGGGAATCGGCAAATCCACGCTGTTGCTGCAAGCACTATGTCATATGTCGCAAATATCCGCTACGAGTAACGTATTGTATGTGAGCGGCGAGGAGTCGGCGCAGCAGGTGGCGCTACGGGCACAACGCATGACCCTGGATGCCAAGGCGATACATTTTCTGGCAGAAATACGGTTGGAAAAAATCCAGATAGCACTGGCGGAACGCAAACCGGATGTCGCGGTAATCGATTCCATCCAGACGATTTATTCCGACGCGCTGCAATCGGCGCCGGGTTCGGTCGCGCAGGTGCGCGAGTGTGCCGCTCAATTGACACGATTAGCGAAGGCCAGCGGCACGTGCATCATTCTGGTGGGCCATGTCACCAAGGAAGGGGCCCTGGCGGGACCGCGCGTGCTGGAGCACATGGTGGACACGGTACTCTACTTCGAGGGCGACACCCATTCCAGTTTTCGCCTGATTCGAGCTTTCAAGAACCGCTTCGGCGCGGTGAACGAACTCGGCGTGTTCGCCATGAGCGAAAAGGGTTTGCGCGAGGTGAGCAATCCTTCGGCCCTGTTTCTTTCCCACCACGGGGGACAGGTGCCCGGTTCGTGCATCATGGTGACGCAGGAAGGCACGCGCCCTCTGCTGGTGGAAATTCAGGCGCTGGTGGATGAGGCCCATGCGCCTAATGCCAGGAGGCTCAGCGTGGGGCTGGAACAGAACCGTCTGGCGATGTTGCTGGCGGTATTGCACCGCCATGCAGGCATTGCGTGCTTCGATCAGGATGTGTTCGTCAATGCGGTGGGTGGTGTGAAAATTACGGAGCCGGGTGCGGATCTGGCGGTATTGCTGGCTATTGTTTCTTCACTCAAGAACAAGCCGCTGCCGGAAAAAACGGTGGTGTTCGGTGAAGTCGGGTTGGCGGGAGAGATACGTCCGGTCCAGCGCGGCCAGGAGCGGCTGAAGGAAGCCGCGAAGCTGGGTTTTGTGCAGGCCATCGTTCCCAAGGCCAACAAGCCGAAGCAGGCAATTTCCGGCATCGAGGTCATTGCAGTGGAACGGGTGGAGGAGGCCGTCGCGCAAATGCGGCGGTGAAGCGCTGATATAACTCGGGAGAAGGGACATGGAGGGTCGGATGCGTTCCCGGTTGTGGTGGCTGGGCATTCTTTCGGCCGGGATGTTCCTGATTGCAGCGATTGTGCCGCCTATTCCCCAGCCCCAGGCATATCATCAGTTTGCCGATGCGCGCTACTTTTTCGGCATACCGAATTTTTGTGATGTCACGTCCGGCGTTGCCTTTCTGTTTGTCGGCGTAGCAGGTTTGCGGTTCCTGCTGGACCCTTGCGGGTGGGGGGCAGCGGGGGCATTCGTCGAGCCGTCCGAACGCTGGCCTTACCTGATTCTTTTCCTGAGTGTGGCAATGGCTTGCTTTGGCTCGGGCTATTATCACCTGATGCCCGATAACGACCGCCTGATGTGGGACCGGCTACCGATTGCCATCGGTATAACCGCACTGCTCGCCGCAACGCTCAACGAGCGCATCAATCCAAAGCTGGGCTCGCGGTTGCTGCCTGTGCTGGTCGCGATTGGAGCAGGAACGGTGGTGCACTGGCATTGGAGTGAACAGCGTGGCATCGGCAATCTGAACTTTTACGTCTTCGTACAGTTCTATTCATTGCTGACGGTTATCCTGCTTGCCATTTTTTTCCAGTCGAGATATACCCGCGGAGCTGATATTTACGTGGCGCTTGCGCTCTATGGCTTTGCCAAGCTTGCGGAACTCGAGGATCAGGAAATTTATGATCTCGGTCATGTGATAAGCGGTCATACGGCAAAGCATCTGCTTGCTGCCGCCGGCGTTTACTGTATCCTGCACATGCTTGGAAAACGCGAGCCCCTGCCGGAGAAACTGGAACGGCCGGAGCCGCGCGTTGCGCGCTTGTCGTAGCGCTTGTATAGCGACTGATGGTTGAAGAATAAGATAGGAGAGTGAAGTGCATCTTGTAGAAGCTTATGAACTGATGGGTGGTGAAACAGCTATCCGTCGCCTGGTAGACCGTTTTTACGATCTGATGGATGAGGACCCGGACTATTACGGCATACGTAAACTTCATCCGCAGGATTTGGGCAGTTCGAGAGACAAGTTGTTCATGTTTCTATCCGGTTGGACAGGCGGCCCATCCTTGTATACCGAAAAACATGGCGAGCCGCGCCTGCGAACCCGTCATAAGCCTTTTCCGATAGCCGCTCCGGAGCGTGACCAGTGGTTGGACTGCATGAATCGTGCGATGGCGGATGTCGGGTTGGACGAGGAATTGTGCAAAAGTCTTGCCAAGGCTTTCTATCAGACTGCCGATTTCATGCGTAACCAACCGGAATAAGAGAACGATTCATTCATGCTACGCTGCCATACTCTGGCAACTGGATATGGCATATCCGGGGAACTGTACCAGTTAATGCAAATGGCCCGGATTCAGCGTCGAAACCGCTGAATCCGGGCCATTTTCACATTATAAACGTGTCTGTTACTTGGTTCTGAAGTGAGATCCGGGAGCGCTGCTATTCCTGAATGTATTTCCTGCTGCATTACCTCGCGTACCGGTGCGATTATCGCCAAACGAACGGCTGCGGCTATTATCCCAGTTCCCGTTGGTACTATTTGCGGTGCTGGAGCGGCCGCCGTCATTCGACCACGTGCGATTGCGTTTATGGGCGACGCTGGGCGCGCCACCTGTTCCGGTGCGCGGCTTGAACCGGGGCTCAAGACCCGGCACCACGTGCGATTCGATTCGCTGGCCGGTGAAGCGTTCGATCTTTTTCAGAGTAATGCCGTCTTTGCCCGAAGCAAATGATACCGCGATCCCTGATGCGCCGGCACGGCCGGTGCGGCCAATACGATGCACATAGTCTTCGGCAAATTTTGGCAGATCGAAATTGATGACGTGAGTGATGCCCACCACGTCGATTCCACGTGCTGCTACATCGGTTGCCACCAGCACCCGTAGTGCGCCACCGCGAAGCTTGCTCAGCGTACGCGTGCGATCACGCTGATT